>CAJCCF010000033.1 GCA_903960845.1 uncultured Verrucomicrobiota bacterium
CGCCGCGATGACATCACCCGTGCTCTTCGGCGCGCCGAGGATCATGTGTGGAAACATCAAAATGATGACGGTGGTTTCACCTGGATTCGTGGCACCAAATTTGAGTATGGGCATCCCCTGCTCAGTTCGCCCGTGGACGGCAGCGGCATGTTCCCGACGTGGTTCCGCACTTTGTCGCTCGCTTATCTGGGCAGCGCCCTGCCGTCATCCATCACAGGCTCCATCGACTGGCATTTCGCCAATTGCCCGGGCATCCAGTTCTTCCATGGCGCCTCAAGAAAGAGGTGACGTGGCGCGTAGTGCTCCCGAACCACATGAAAAACATCCTCACGCTTCTCCTCAGCTTTGCCATGGCCGCCATCTCTCACGCACAAACCATCAAACGCGGCATCCCCTATGTCGAAAACGGCCACGCACGCCATGTGCTCGACATCTACTCGCCTGCGAACGCAAAGAACCTGCCCGTGGTGTTCTGGATCCACGGCGGCGGCTGGACGAGCGGTGACAAGACGGACGTGAAGACCAAGCCGCAATGGTTCATGAACAAGGGATTTGTCTTTGTCTCCACCAACTACCGCCTTCTGCCGGACGTGGACATGGGCACCCTCATTCGCGATGTCGCCAAGGCCTATGGATGGATGGAGAAACACATTGCGGAGCATGGCGGTGATCCAAAGCGCGTGCTCGTCGGCGGCCACTCGGCAGGCGCGCAACTCGCGGCCATCCTTTGCACGGACGACCGATATTTGAAGGCTGAAGGCGCCTCCTTTGAGAGCCTCATCGGCTGCGTGCCGGTCGATGGCGACACCTATGATGTGCCTGCGATCATTGAGACTGCGGAGACGCGCCTGCGCGTGCATCATCTGCCTCCGCGCGTGAATGGCCACCGTGAAAAATTCGGCATCACCCCAGCCAATCACATCGACTTCTCCGCCGTCACCCATGTGGCGAAAGGCAAAGGCATCCCGCCCTTCCTCATCCTTCACGTCGCCAGTCATCCCGACACCAGCGCCCAGGCGCAGCGCCTGGCCATGGTGCTCAAAGAGGCTGGTGTGCCGGTGAAAACCTTCGGGGCCAAAGACACCAGCCATGTGAAACTCAACGACGACCTCGGCCTGCCGGAAGATCCCGCAACGAAAGCCCTGACTGAGTTTGTGGCGCAGGTGCTGAAGAAGTGACCGCCCGGCTCAGACGCCCTCGATGATCTTGTTGAGGCGGCTGGTGAATTCGGGCAGCGGCAGACCGTTGTCCTCGACGGTGATCCAGCCGTTGTAGCCCACGTCATCGAGCGCCTGGCGCATCTTCGGCCAGTCGATGCTGCCATCACGCGGATGCACAAACTTGCCGCTGTGGTTGTCCGGCGCGAGCGCGTAGTCCTTGATGTGGATTTTTTTGATGAGGCTGCCGAGTGTGTGAATCCATTCATGCACGGGCACAATGTACTTCACATGATTGCCCACATCGTAATAGGCCTTCACAAACGGATGATTGAAGGAACCGACGAAGTTTTTGTAGAGGTCCGGGCGCACCCAGAGATTGTTCCAGACGTTCTCCAAACCAATGATCACATTGAGTTTTTCAGCCAGCGGGATGAGCTTCGTCACCTGCACCTTCGATCCATCCGTCGATTTGTTTTGCAGCGCGATGTAGCGCTCGAAAGGAGTGTTGTCGCCCTTCACCACGCGGCTGACGTGGCCCGTCTTCTCATCGAACTCGATGTCAAACGCCCACGGGTCGGGGATCTTCACCGTCGGGCCGCCGACACGGCAGGGCACGAGCAGGATCGTCTCTGCACCCAGCCAGTTCGCCGTGCGCAGCGCCTTCTCGGTGAGCGCATAGCTTGACTCCACCTGCCCCGGATCATCGCTGTTAAACTCAGCCCAGCCGCGCAGCACGGAGTGGACTTTCAAACCCGTGCTTTCGACCAGTTCGCGCGCTTTTTTGGCCTCCGTCTCGTCATCGAACAGATACGAAACCTCCACACCATCAAATCCAGCCTCCTTCAATTCACGCAGAGTCTTCTCCTCGGGTTTGCCGACGATTTTAGCCTTCTTGATCACCGTCTTGAAAGGCGCCGCGTTTGCGGGTGCAAGGAAAGACAGTGAGGCAGCGCCGGCAGCGGCGAGAAATTGGCGGCGATGGAGTGAGGAGGCTGTTGGTTTCATCAGGGATGGGAAACGGACACTGCGGCACCATTGTTGCGGCGCCGGCAGCACGCAACTTTCCGATCCACCCCAAAAGATGTCTGCTTAACCACATCCGCCTGCCGAGTATGTAATCGGCTGGTCAACCTGCTCCAAACACCATGAAGCTGCTCTACGCTCTCCTGATCCCCGCACTGCCACTCTGCGCCGAATCCATCTTTGACGGTAAATCGCTCGATCACTGGAGCGGCAAAGCGGAGAACTGGCGTGTCGAGGATGGCGCGATCACCGGTGAGATTCCAGGCGGGCAGACACTTAAGGGCAATGAATGGATTTCCTGGGACGGCGAGGTGCATGATTTTGATCTCACCGTCGAGTTCCGCATCAGCGGCGGACCAAGCGCCAACTCAGGCATCCAGTATCGCTGCCAGATGAGCCCGCAGGGCCATGCAAGCGGCTATCAGGCCGACCTCGATCAGGGCGCCGTGTGGCTGGGCCGCATCTACGATGAGCATGGCCGCGCACTTCTCGTGGAGCGAGGTGCGCGGGTATCCATCGCTCCGGATGGCCGGCGCTGGACGGATGTGTTCGCGGAGCCAAAGAGCCTGGCGAGCGTCATCCGGGCGGGTGATTGGAACACCTACCGCATCACCGCCAGAGCCTCGCATGTCGAGGTGCGCGTGAATGAGGTGCTCATGAGCGTGCTCGATGATCACGAGGCCAAGGCGGCGGAATGGAGCGGCAGGATCGCCTTCCAGCTTCATTCAGGTCCGGGTCCGGCGAAGGTTCAGTTTAGA
>CAJCCF010000034.1 GCA_903960845.1 uncultured Verrucomicrobiota bacterium
ATCCGAATGACGAAGGAATCCCCATTGAAAGACACACCAATCACTTCGCTCTCCATGTCCTCATTGTCATTCGGCCTTCGTCATTCCTTCGTCATTCTGGCTTACTCATTCGTCATTCCGCCGCTCGCACACGCTGCAACACCCAGCGAAGTCACCACGGCGCTCACCAAGGCCGTCTCCTTCTACCACTCCCACGCGGCGTCCCACGGCGGTTACGTTTACCGCTACAGCGCCGACTTCACGCTGCGTGAAGCGGAGGGCATTCCCGGCCCGGACACGATCTGGATTCAGCCGCCTGGAACGCCTGCGGTCGGGATGGCGATGCTGGATGCTTATGAGGCCACGAAAGATGAAACGTGCCTCCAAGCCGCCGTTGAAGCAGCCCGTTGTGTTTCGCGCACGCAGCTTGCTTCAGGCGGTTGGGACTACTCAGGGCACTTCGATGCCAAGGGCCGTGCATCAAAGCTCTATCGCCGTGACGCCGACGGAAAGCTCCTTCCACGCGCGCAAACCGCCACACGCGAGGCGGGCTGGCACAACTGGCGTCGTCAGGAAAAAAACAACTACTCGACCTACGACGACGATGTCTCCCAGGCCGCCACGCGGTTGCTTGTGCGGGTGGATCACGCGCTTGGCGGCAAAGACGCGGAGATCAAAGAAGCCGCCGATTTCGCGCTGCACACGATCATCATGACGCAGTATCCCGCCGGCGGTTGGAGCGCAAATTTCGACGACGCGCCATCGGCACCACCACCCGAGAAGCTTTACCCGATCAAGCCCGGCAACTACCCCGCCGACTGGCCGCGCAAGTGGCCAAAGGATTTCAGCGGCTGCTACGTGCTCAATGACAACACCCACGCCACCTTGATGAGCACGCTCATCCTCGCCTGGCAGCTTCGTGGTGATCCAAAATACCTCGATGCCGCCAAACGCGGCGGCGATTTTCTCATCACCGCGCAAATGCCCGATCCGCAGCCAGCCTGGGCCCAGCAATACAACGCCGACATGCAGCCCGTATGGAGTCGCGCGTTTGAACCGACCTCCATTTGCGGTCGCGAATCTCAATCCGCCATGTGGGCTTTGTTAAAACTCGCCGCAGCCACCGGCGACAAAAAATACCTGCCTCCCGTTGCCAAAGCCATCAACTACCTGCGCACCGTGCTCCTGCCCGGCAACCAGCTCGCCCGCTTCTACGAACTGCAAACCAACAAGCCCCTCTACTTTGAGCGCGGCCCCGGCGGCAAAGGTTTCGAACTCACCTACTCCGACAAAAAAGCCTCCTCCAACTACGGCTGGGTCTGGGACAGCGAACTCGACGCCCTGCAAGCCACCGGCAGCCAGATCGCCCGTGGTGAAAAAGTCACCTTCCCCCGCACCGAAAAAGAACGCTGGTCCTCCCCGCCCACCGACAAAGACATCCAGACCATCCTCAGCGAACAAAAGTCCGACGGCGCCTGGACCGCCACCGACGACGAACGCGGCATCATGCGTGATGCCAACGGAAAAAAGCAAAAGCCCGCCGGTGGCGTGATCTACAGCCTCGACTTCACCCAAAACGTCAAAGCCCTCAGCGCTTGGCTGAAAGCGAAAGGAGCAAAATGAACCGCACTTGCCCAGAATTTAGGCAGAAGAATGGGGGCAAAAGAATGGGTTCTTTATTCTCCTGCCCCCATTCTCTTGCCTATTTCTGGCTCGTTTTCATCACGACAAACCTCCTCGCCGCCGAGAAGTACGAAAACCCCACGCCCTGGTCCTACCAGCGCATTTTCCGCCATCCGGTTCCGGCCACCAAAGACGCCGCGTGGCCCAAAAACGACCTCGACCGCTTCATCCTCGCACGTCTCGAAAAGGAAAACCTCCGGCCCATCGGAGATGCACCTCGCGCCATCCTCATCCGTCGTGCGTCCTTCGATCTTCGCGGTCTGCCGCCGTCACAAACCGAGATCGACGCCTTCCTGCGCGATCCTTCACCCGATGACCTCGCTTTCGCCAAAGTCGTGGATGCCTTTCTCCAATCCGAACGCTTCGGCGAGCGCTGGGCACGGCATTGGCTGGATGTCGTTCGTTATGCGGACAGCGTGGGCCGCGTGTGGAATGCGCCGTTCCTGTATGCCGCGCGGTATCGCGACTGGGTGATCGATTCGCTCAACGCCGACAAGCCCTACAACCGCTTCGTCGCCGAGCAGATCGCCGGAGATCTGATGCCTGCGAAGACCGTGCTCCAGCGCCGCGATCAGATCGTCGGCACCGGCATGTTGGCGCTCGGCAGCATGAACGTCCAGGAGGGCAGCTACGAGCAATACATCCTCGACCAGGTCGATGACCAGATCGACGTCGTCTCCCGCGCCTTCCTCGGCATCACCATCGCCTGCGCGCGCTGTCACGATCACAAAACCGAGCCGGTCGGCCAAAAGGACTACTATGCGCTCGCGGGCATCTTTTACAGCAGCCGCACGCTCAGCGGCACGCCGAACCGCAACGAAGGTGTCGCGGGTGGTTACGTCAGCCCCGAGGCGCTCGTGGACCTGCCCACCGGGCTGGATGAAGCCGTCGGCCCGCCTGCGAAACTGCCGGCCGGCATTCATTCGATGGATGACGTCCACGCGCTCGGCAATCCCAAGACCACCATCCGTTACGATCACGATCCGCACTTCTGCATGGGCATCATGGATGGCGAGATCAAAGATTGTGAACTCGCCGTCGGGGGTGACCCTTTTGACCGCCAGGCCGCGCCCGGTCGCGGCAAAATGAAAATGCCCGCGCTGCCACCGCTGCCAGACATCCCGCCCGCATCCTCCGGGCGACTTGAGCTTGCGCAATGGTTGACGCAGCCCGCCCATCCGCTCACCCCCCGCGTCGCGGTGAATCGTTTGTGGCAACATTTGTTCGGCGAAGGCCTGGTGCGCACGCCCGACGATTTTGGCATCACCGGGGCCGATCCCACGCATCCCGAACTGCTTGATCACCTGGCCATCCGTTTCGTCGAGGGCGGTTGGAGCCTGAAGAAAATGATCCGCACCCTGATGCTGAGTCGCACCTATCGACTCGCCAGCACCGGCAATGCCGGGCATCCCGACGCCGGCAACAAACTCCGCTGGCGCCAAAACCCCAAGCGTCTCGAACTTGAACCTCTGCGCGACACCCTTCTGCACCTGGCCGGAAAACTCACCTTTGATCGCCCCGAAGGCATCCAGGTTGCCGGCACCGGCGGCAAAGGCCGACACGGCCAGACACGCAGTCTGCTGAACATCGAAGACCCGTATCGCACCATCTACCTGCCCGTTGTCCGCGACAACATCCCCGAGCTCTTCAGCACCTTCGACTTCCCCGGCCCCACCCAAATCAAAGGCCAGCGCGATGTCACCACCGTGGCTCCACAAGCGCTGTTTTTCATGAACAACCCGCTCGTTGCTGAACTGGCTGATGAGATCGCCGCCAAAGCCGGAAAGGATTTGAAAGCCGTGTATCGCCTCGTTCTGGGTCGTGAGCCATCCATCGAAGAAACCCGTGATGCTGCCGAACTGGATCTCCAAACCCTCGTTCAGGCACTGCTGGGCACCGCCGAGTTTCGATACGTCTTCTAACTAAATCCTTGGTAAAATGATGTCGGGTAAAATGATTTTCAAACCGGCTCATCATACCATCATTTTACCCGTCATTATTTTACCAGAGCTCTGATGCCATCATACTCCGCTTCTAAAAATGAATTGAATCTCAAAGGGCGTTAAAAGCCCTCGCGCCTACACTCAATTACAACAAGCCAAGACAATGTCGTATCGCCTGATCATCACCTTTTTGGCTTTAGTTGCCGCGATGCTTGCGACAGCTCACCAAACATGCGGTGACCTTGATTTCAGAATGCCCATTCTAGTTGGATGCATTTGGCTTGGGGGTTTTTCGTTGTTCGTCACTATCGTTTTCGGATTCTTCCGCAGATTGAATGACGGCTGGTTGGCTTGGAGACCAGCGGGCCTGGTCATGATCCTGATCATCATCGGAATGACAACTGAGCATCTGAGTTATCTTGTACTTCAATGGGAAACCAGACGGGCACACGCCTACCCTTTGCTTGTCGAAGCTCAGCTAGATCGCTTTTACCAAGCAAACAACCACTACCCCGACACTCTGACAGAACTCAATCCTGACACCAAGCCGCCAAGGTTGATTGGATACAAGGGTGAACAAAACGACTATTCGTTCGGGTGCGCTAACCCAGGTAAAATCTGGGGAAGTTGGATCTATGATCGCAAAAAAAAGCGCTGGTATTACAACGACTAATTTTCATGACCACGCGCCGCCACATTCTCCAATCCACCAGCACAGGCTTCGGCTGGCTGGCGTTCAACGCGCTGCATCAACAGTGGGCAAATGCTGCCGCACCGCTGAAGACGATCAATCCGCTTGCGCCGAAGCCGCCGCATTTTGCAGCGAAGGCGAAGCGCGTGATCTTCATGTTCATGCAGGGCGGGCCGAGTCATCTGGACACGTTTGATTACAAGCCGGAACTGGCGAAGGCCGAATCAAACAAGGTGCAAAAGTACATGGGCTCCGTGTTTGAGTTCAAACCACGCGGCAAAAGCGGGATCATGATTTCCGACGCCTTCCCTGAGCTGTCAAAACACGCGGACGATCTCTGCCTGCTCAATGGCATGCAGACACGCACCAATGCCCATCAGATGGCCACGGTGGCGCTGCATATCGGCAGTGAAACCTTTGTGCGGCCATCGATGGGCGCATGGATTGTCTATGGGCTCGGCACCGAGGCGGAGGATCTGCCCGGATTTGTCACCATCAATCCCGTGGCCGACACCGGCGGTGCGATGAACTACGGCAGCGCCTTTCTGCCCGCCACTTTTCAAGGCACACGCCTCAGCTCGGGCGGTGGTGGCGTGCCGGATTTGAGCCATGGCCGGCTCAGCGATGCGCAGCAGCGAAAGCAGATCGAGTTCATCCAGAAGGCCAATCGCAAACTCCTCGAAGGTGATCCCGGCAATCCAGAAATCGAGGGCATCATCCAAAGCTACGAGCTCGCCTACAAGATGCAGACCAGCGTGCCTGAGGTGCTCGATCTCGACAAGGAGCCGCAGCACATTCGTGACCTGTATGGTCTCGACGACGGCAACACCGGGCGCTTCGGCACCCAATGCCTCATGGCACGGCGCATGGCCGAGAAAGGTGTGCGCTTCATCCAACTCACCTCACCCGGATGGGATCATCACAACGGCCTGCGCGACAACCTGGCGCGCCAATGCACCTCCATCGACAAACCCATCGCCGGCCTCATCGCCGACCTGAAGCAGCGCGACATGCTCAAGGACACGCTGATCCTCTGGGGCGGTGAATTCGGCCGCGGCTGCGGCTATGACAATGAACCCTACAACGGACGCGGTCACAATGGCCGCGGCTACACCATGTGGATGGCCGGTGGCGGCGTGAAAGGCGGTTATACCTATGGCAGCACCAATGCCATGGGCGACACGGCGGAGACGGGCATCATCGGCACGCATGATCTCCATGCCACCGTGCTGCATCTGCTCGGCATCCATCATGAGCGACTCACCTACCGCTACTCCGGACGGAACTTCCGGCTCACCGACGTGGCTGGAGTCGTGACCAGGGAGATCCTGGCTTGAACAGGCACTCCGGTCACACCACCAGCGGCAGATTGGGGTCGACGTCGGCCGTGAGCGGTGAACTTTGGCCTAACTTAAAACGCTGCATGGCGGCGTAGGCGATCATGCCGGCGTTGTCGGTGCAGAGTTCGGGGCGGGCAAGGAGAAGGGTGAGGCCTTCACGCTGGCAGCGGGTGGCGAGCTTGTCACGCAGGCCGCGATTGCAGCTGACACCGCCGCTGACGGTGACGAGTTTTTCACCGCACTGGCGCGCGGCGAGAACGAGTTTTTCGACGAGCACTTCAAGGATGGCCTCCTGCACGCTGGCGCAGACATCGGCGAGCGTGGCCGGATTTTGAAGATCGAGCTTCGGCAACTCATAAAGCACGGCGGTCTTCAGGCCGCTGAAGCTGAACTCGAGGCTGTGGCCATCGAGAAAACTGCGCGGAAAAGCATGGGCATCCGCGCGGCCTTGCGCGGCAAGCTTGTCGATCTCCGGACCGCCCGGATAGGGCAGTCCAAGCATTTTGGCGACTTTGTCAAAAGCTTCTCCAGCCGCGTCATCGCGGGTTTTGCCCAACAAACGATACTGACCAACCCCCTGCATGTGCAGCAGCATGGTGTGGCCGCCGCTGACAATGAGCGCCACGCAGGGACGCGGCGGACCGTTGCCCGCCATGAAGGGTGAGAGCAGATGGCCCTCCATATGATTCATGGCGAGGAAGGGCTTGTTCTCCGCCGCTGCGAGCGCCTTGGCCATGCTGGTGCCGATGAGCAGCGAGCTGACAAGTCCGGGCCCGGTGGTGGCGGCAAAGGCGCGCATGTCGGCAAGTTTGACCCCCGCCTCGGCCAGCACCTGCTCCACGAGTGGACGCACATGCAGGATGTGATTGCGTGAGGCCACCTCAGGCACGACGCCGCCGTAGAGCCGGTGAATGTCCACCTGCGATGCGATGGCCGAAGCCAGCAGTTCACCCTCTGATGTGCAGATGGCGGCAGCGGTTTCATCGCAGGAGGATTCGAGAGCCAGGAGCATAAAGGTGGGAGGCTCAGAGCCCTGCCATGAGCTGGATGAAGCGCATGCCTTCGACGGTGATTTTGCCATTATTGCTGATGAGTCCGCGGGTGGCGTAATAGTTGGGCAGAGCGTCCGATTTCAGCCAACTCACCTCCGGACCGGCGACGCTCTGCGCGCTGGCTTTGATGGAGACAGGCAGGCCCCAGCGGGTGCAGCGGATCTGCCAGGCGGCGGCATCAGTGGCACCGCCCTCACTCAGCCATGGATGATTTTTCAGCACTTCCAGTTTGGCGTTTCCTGGCACGGTGATTTCGAACCAGGCCTCACTTTCACGGATCCAGGCTCCGACGGAGAGCGCTGGATTCTTGGCATGAGCCAGATACAGCGCCTGCAGGTCAAGCCCGAGGAGATTCATGCCATTGTAGGCGCCGTGATAGTTCAGGGTGCGAAACCCGGTGTTGTGCCAATTTTCAAAATCACTGGAGAGCATGACATTCAGCTCCACATGCACATGCGCGCGGCGCTGGTCGATCCCTGCGCCCGTGTAGCCCATCTGAGCAATGGGCTGACCTGCGGTGATCTTCTCGCCGATGGCGACTTTTGCTTTCTTCAAATGGGCATAGAGCGAGAAGAAGGGTCCCTCACCCCAGTCGTGCTTGATGACGACGTAACCGCCGTAATTGCTTCTTCCTGACGGCGTGACATGAACGACCTCGCCTTCAAGGATGGCCTGCACATCATCGAGCGGATCACCACTCACATCACGCTGCAGCGGTTTGACATCCAAACCCTCATGAAATCGCGCATAGGCGATGCCGCTGCTGATGCGGCGTGGATCCCGCCAGAAGCCGAACTGACCGCCCTCCCACGGGGTCGTCTTTTCACCTTCGAACAGCCGATCCACGAACTGGAAATAGTCAGGCCCGTTGTTTTTCAGCAGGGCGTCATTGGCCGTGGGCAGCCTGAGATCGATGGCGGAGAGCGGAGAGCAGAGGGCGAAAAGAAAAAGGAGGCGGCGCATGTGTCGCTGGCTGGAAGTGCTCAGTGTTTAGTTGGGCTGCTTGGGAGTATCAGGCAGCGTCAGGGCCTTGGGCACGTTGGGCGGAGCCTTGATGACGGCAGGCTTGGTGGCAGCAGGCTTGGTGGCAGCAGGCTTGGGCTCTTCCCTGGGCTTGAAGGACTCGAAGACGAGAGCGCCTTTCAGGGCGTCAACGGCGCGTTCGAGCTGCTTGTCTCCGAGATTGGCGATCTCAATGGCGGCGGCTTCACCGGTGCCGTGGTTGTCGCGCCACTTGGACACGCGGATTTCCTCCTCGGTGCTGAGAGTGGAGACGATGTTTGGCTCGACGCCATGCTCATGGATGGTGCGGTGACTCGGCGTGTAATACTTGGCGATGGTCAGGCGCATGGCTGCACCGTTTTTCATGGGCAGGATGCTTTGCACGCTGCCTTTGCCAAAGCTGGTGGTGCCCACCACGATGGCGCGCTTCAGGTCCTGCAGGGCGCCGGCGGTGATTTCAGCGGCGCTGGCACTGCCATGGTTGATGATCACCGCCATGGGATAACGGCGCGGCTTTCTGCCATTGCGGCCCGGCGTGCGGTACGGCGGCGGATTCTGCGAGGCAATGCGCCCCTCGGTGGTGACAACGACGGTGCCCTCGGGCAGAAACTCGCCACACACGGCGATGGCGCTGTCGAGCAGCCCGCCCGGATTGTTGCGCAGGTCGAGAACAAAGGCGGCCATGCCCTGTTTTTCGAGACTGTTGAGCGCATCACTCAGATCACCGGCGGTTGCCTGGGTGTACTGTGAGACACGGGCATAACCAATTTTAAATTCTCCAGCCATCTTTGGCACGAGCAGCATGGCATCATGCACGGAGGTCTCGCTGAGAGTTTCACGCACGAGCGTGAACTCCAGAAACTGCCGTGTGCCCGGGCGGCGCACGGTGAGTTTCAGCGACTCGCCCGTCTTGCCCGAGAGAAGCTGGATGGCCTCCGCCACGCCAACACTGTCGGTAAGCACTTCATTGATCCGTACCATCTGATCTCCGGCGATGACGCCCGCGCGTGCAGCAGGCCCCTCCTCGCGCACGCTGATGACCGTGAGGGTGCCATCGCGCAGAGCGACGCTGATGCCGACGCCTTCCGAGGTGTCGCTCTGCTCCCGCTGCATGTCTTCAAAAAGCGACTTGCCCATGTACTCGCAGTGCGGGTCGAGCCGGCGCAACATGCCTTCAAGCGCGCCTTCAACCAAGGCCTCATAGGTGATGCGTGACTCATCCACATAACTCTGGCGGATGGTCTCCATGGCACGCGTCAGCAGTTCCATCTGGCGGTAGGCATCTTCCGGCGGCGGCTTCATCGTCGGCTCCTTGGGTTTCTCAGCCGCCGGCTTCGGAGGAGTTGGGTCATCCTTGGGTTTCGATTTTGGCGGAGTCGTCTTGATTACCTTGGGTTTTGACGACGCCGGAGCGGACGCGGCTGCAACAGCAGGCGTGGATGACGGGCTAGCCGCCCGGAGAGCAGCTCCGGTGACTAAACAAAGACTGAGGGCCAGGACACAGCGCATGGGCGGACATTGCATCATTCCGGCGGGAGCAACAGGGCAAAATTGCCGCGTGTGGCTTTCATGGCAGACTCGACGCTCACCACGCGCAACGGCGCAAAGTGCTCGAAAACCCCTGATCTAGAGGGAACGGGCTATCGCGCGCGACTCGCTCATGACAGCCATGAGGTGATTTCATCCACCACGGCACACCCGCTGCTCTTCACAGGTTGCCAGCCACTTGGATGCGGGTAGTCTCCTGACCGCTCTTTGTCGGGCGGGCGTATCTCCCCCACAACATGTCTGATTTGGAAAATCCCTTTCAAGAAACCCTGCTCCAGCGCCATCGCGCTGATCCATGCACAGTGGTTATTTTTGGTGCCACCGGCGACCTGACCAACCGCAAACTGATCCCGGCCTTCTACAATGTGGCCGCCTGCGGAGATCTGCCGCCGCAGTTCAAAGTGATCGGATTTGCCCGCCGCGACAAGACCGACGAGGTCTTCCGCAAGGAGCTGGAGGAAGGCAACCGCAAGAACTCCCGGCAACCGCACACCGACGAACTTTGGGCCAGCTTTTCCCAGGGCATTCATTATCACCGCAGCGAGTTCGAGGACCCCGCCGGTTATGTGAAGCTGAAGCTTCTGCTCGACCAGTTTGACAAGGAGCGCGGCACACCGGCGAACCGTCTGTTTTACCTGGCCTCCGCGCCGGAGGCCTTCAAGCCGATTCTGGAAATGCTGCGTGCCACTGGTTTAAACCATGGCGTGGGTGGCCGGTGGGCGCGGGTGGTGTGCGAGAAGCCGTTTGGCAAAGATCTCGCGACAGCCCGTGGTTTGAATCAGGCGGTGGCCGAGACCTTTGAAGAAAAGGACACCTACCGCATCGACCATTATCTGGGCAAGGAAACCGCCCAGAACATCATGGTGCTGCGCTTTGCCAATGCGCTTTTTGAACCGAACTGGAACAGCAAATACATCGACAACGTGCAGATCACCTGCGCCGAGAATCTGGGCATGGAAGGCGGACGCGGCGGCTACTACGACACCGCCGGAGCACTGCGTGACATGGTGCAAAACCATCTCTTCCAGCTTCTCAGCCTCGTGGCCATGGAGCCGCCGACCGATCTCAGCGCTGACAGTGTGCGCGATGAAAAAGTGAAGGTGATCCGCGCACTGCGGCCGCTTGTCGGCCCGGAGGCCGTGGGTGCCAATGTCATCCGCGCTCAATACACCGCCGGCAGTGTCGATGGCGTGTCGAGAGTGGGCTATCGTCAGGAAGACCGGGTGAATCCCGAATCGCAGACGGAAGCCTACGTGGCACTGCGTCTCTACATCGACACCTGGCGCTGGCAGGGAGTGCCGTTTTACATTCGCGTGGGCAAGCAACTGCCGAAAAAGGCCACGGAGATCAGCGTGCATTTCAAAAAGCCGCCACAAGTTCCCTTTGCCACCGGCCGGCTTCCCGGCAGCAGCGAAAACACCCTCGTCATCCGCATCCAACCGGATGAAGGCATCGCCCTGCGCATTCTGGCCAAGCAGCCCGGCCAGGCACTTTCCATGCAGCAGGTGAAGATGGATTTCCGTTACTCATCGAGCTTTGGCAAGGCCAGCCCCGAGGCCTATGAGCGCCTCCTGCTCGATGCCATGGCCGGTGATGCCACCCTGTTTGCTCGGCGTGACGAAGTGGAGAATGCCTGGAAGTTCATCGACGAGATCGAGCACGCCTGGCACCAGTCCGCGGCCCCGCCGCCGATGTGTGAATATCCCGCCGGAAGCTGGGGCCCCAAGGAAGCCGACGACCTCCTCCGCCAGGATGGTCACGAGTGGCGCCTGCTGTGACCCGTCTGGCTTGATGGCACTCCGCTCCACTCTTGTCTTCCCACCAGATTCAGGCCAAACTCCCGCCATGAACACCACGCTCACCATTGACAGCCTGTCTCGTGATGAACAGCTCCTGCTGCTTCAAACCCTGGTGGACCGGCTTTTCCCCGAATCAAAACCGGAACAGGAAGAGGCTTTCCCGGATTGGGTGGTGCAGGAACTTGAAGAGCAGGATGTCAGAGTGCAGGCCGGACTGGAAAAAGGAGAGCGTTGGGAGGTCGTGAAAGAAAGGCTGACCAGGGAATTTCTGCAATGAAGGTCATTGTTCGTGAGTCGGTTTACTCGGACCTGCGTGAAACGGTGCTTTTCTATGAAGCGCAGGAACAAGGAATCGGACTGACCTACCTCGCCCACATGCTGAACGAGATCGAACATCTCCCGAACTTCGCCGGCACTCACAGTCGATTGGGAAAATTTTATCGCGCCCTCGTGAAGAAACATCACACGGCCATCTTCTATATTTTAACGAACGATCTGTTGGACATCCGGCGGGTGATCGATCTCCGCCGCAATCCCAAGTGGATCCGGCGCGCACTCAAACGCTCCCTTTAATATTCATGCCCCTCTCCGAAGACACCCTCTCATGCCTTGGCACCGAAGTACCGCTGCCAAAGATCGACCGCGCGCTCAAGGAGTTGTGGGACAGTGATGCGGCAAAGACACGCGCCTCGCTCATCAATTTTGCCATCTACAGCGAGGACCCGGAATCGCTTGCCGGGAATAACGAACTTCTCGGCAAAATCACAGCCGAACACGCCTGCCGTGCCCTGCTCATCACCTGCCTGCCGGATGCCCGGCCACAGCGTGCGCGCGCCTGGATCAATGCGCTCTGCCGCCCCTATCAGGGCAGGCAGATCGTTTGCAGTGAGCAGATCTCCTTTGTGCTGGAGGGCGGTGATGCCGCGCAGGTGCAAAATGTCGTGTTCGCCCATCTCGACTCGGATCTGCCGCTCATCATCTGGTGGCAGGGCGGGCTGAC
>CAJCCF010000035.1 GCA_903960845.1 uncultured Verrucomicrobiota bacterium
AGCCAATACGACACGCTGGCCATGAACATGAGGGCCGCGCTGCCGAACGCGACCTTTGTGGCCTTCACCGGCACGCCGCTGATCGCGGGCGAGGAACGGACGCGGGAGGTCTTTGGCGATTACGTCTCGATCTACGACTTCCAGCAGTCCGTGGAGGACGGCGCGACGGTGCCGCTCTTCTACGAGAACCGCACGCCGGAGCTGCATCTGGACAATCCCGACCTGAACGACGACATCTACGCCCTGATCGAAGAAGCGGAGCTGAGTGACGAGGGCGAGGAGAAGCTGCAAAAGGAACTGGGCAAGCAATACCACCTGATCACCCGCGATGACCGACTGGAGACGGTGGCGAAGGACATCGTGACGCATTTCCTAGGCCGTGGCTTCCAAGGCAAGGCGATGGTGGTGAGCATCGACAAAGCCACAGCCCTGAAGATGCACGCGAAGGTGCAGAAGCACTGGATGGCGGAGAAGGAACGAGTAGCGGGTGAAATTGCCAAGCTTGATGCACTGAAGCGCCAGCGCAGCGACGAGGAATTGACGACGCTGGCTGAACTCAAGGCGCGCCTCGATGTGCTGACGAAGACGGACATGGCGGTCATTGTTTCTGGAGAGCAGAATGAGATCGCCAAGATGGCCGCGAAGGGCATCGACATCGTGCCGCATCGCAAGCGGATGAACGAGGAGAAGCTGGATGAGAAGTTCAAAGATCCGAAGGATGACCTGAGCATCGCCTTTGTCTGCGCCATGTGGCTCACCGGCTTCGACGCGCCAAGCTGCTCGACGATCTATCTCGATAAGCCGATGCGGAATCACTCGCTGATGCAGACCATCGCGCGTGCGAACCGTGTCTTTCCCGGCAAGCAAAGTGGCCTGATCGTGGACTACGCCAACGTCTTCGCCTCGCTGGAGAAGGCGCTCGCCATCTATGGAGCAGGCAAAGGCGGCAAGACACCCGTGCGCGACAAGCAGGAACTGGTGGAGCAACTGCGCACTGCCTTGAAAGAGGCGGCGGAGTTTTGCCAGCACCAGGGCGTGAGCCTGCCCGCCATCCATGAGGCGACAGGCATGGAGAAGCTACATCTCCTGAGCGAAGCGGTGAATGCGCTGATCTCCCCCGACGAACTGCGGAAGCAATTCCTCGCCCACGAGAAGCTTGTGCGTGCGCTTTACCAAGCCGTGAAGCCCGACAAGGCCGCCATCGAGTTCGCACCAATGTGCTCGCTGCTCGCCACGCTGGCCGAAACGATCAAGACGCAGACTGGCGAGAGCGAGACACCCGACATCACGCCGATCATGGGCAAGCTGAACGACCTGCTCGACGAGTCCATCGGCGCGGAAGGTTTCACCATTGCCGAAGGTCAAGCCGGAGCGCGCCATGGCGTGATCGACCTGAGCAAGATCAACTTTGAAGCACTGGCCAAGAAGTTCAAAGAATCCAAGCAGAAGAACCTCGACATTGAGAAGCTCAAAGCCGCCATCCGCGCCACGCTGGACAAGATCGTCCACATGCACCGTGCCCTGCGGACGGACTATCAGCAGAAGTTCGAGGAACTCATCGCTGACTACAACGCCGGAAGCCTGAACATTGACCAGCTCTTCGCCGCTCTGCTGGAGCAGAGTCGGCAACTGAGCGAGGAACAGACACGCCATGTGCGGGAGAACCTGCTGCCGAGCGAACTCGTCATCTTCGACATCCTCACCCGTCCCGCCCCCGATCTCAGCGACGCCGAGCGCGACGAGGTCAAAAAGGTAGCGAAGCAACTGCTCGCCAAGGTTCAGGGCCTGCTGGCCCTCGACTGGCAGAAGCGTGCGGGGCCGCGTGCTCAAGTCAAAGGAGCCATCTCTGATGCCCTCGATGACGGTTTGCCACGCGCCTATGACAAGCCGCTTTACGAGGCGAAGGTCGAGGCTGTGTTCGAGCACTTCTATGAGACACAGGCAGCGTGAGCGCTCTGTTCCCAGGTGGCAGTACCACCAACTCTCACGCGAACAGTTCGGGATACTTCAGGAGGGCGAGGGTGCGGCTTTTGGCGAGGATTTCGGGGGCGCTGCCGAGCTGCATGATGTCGGCGGCGAGGGCCTGGCACTCGGTGGCGTTGAGTTTGCGGATGGCGTGCTTGAGTCGCGCGACCTGACCTGAGGCGACGCTGAGTTCATTCAGGCCGAGTCCGATGAGCAGTGGGGTGAGCTCGATGTCGGAGGCCATCTCACCACAGATGCAGACGCGGATGCCGGCCTTGCGCGCGGCATTGACGGTCATTTCAATGAGGCGCAGCACGGCGGGATGCGTGGGCTGGTAGAGATCGGCGACACGCTCATTGAGCCGGTCCACGGCGAGCGTGTACTGGGTGAGGTCGTTGGTGCCGAGGCTGAGGAAGTCCACCTCTGTGGCGATGAGGTCGGCGGAGAGGGCGGCGCTGGGCACCTCGATCATGGCGCCGATACTGATTTGTTCGGGCACGGCGTGGCCTTCACGCCGCAGCTCGGAGGCGCAGTCGTCGAGCAGAGCCCGTGCGGCGCGCACTTCCTCCACACCGCAGACCATGGGGAACATGATGCCGGCGCGCCCATGCACGGCGGCGCGCAGCAGGGCGCGGAGTTGTTTGCGGAAGAGGTCCTGTCTGCCGAGTGAGACGCGGATGCCGCGCCAGCCGAGGAAGGGGTTGGGCTCGACCTCGACATTCATGTTCGGGTCCACCTTGTCACCGCCGATGTCCAGGGTGCGGAAGATGACCTCTCCGGGGGACATGGCCTTCACGGCCTGGGTGTAGCAGCCTGCGAGCCAGTCCTCGGAACCATCGGGGTTTTCCAGATGCAGGAACTCGGTGCGGAAAAGTCCGACATCCACGGCGCCACTGCCGCGAATGGCTTCCATTTCCTCAATGAACTCGGCATTGGCGCTGACATTGACGGTATAACCATCATTGGTGATGGATGGCTGATGGCGGGTGATCTGCAGCGCATCCTCGCGCGCGTCGGACTGCTCTTCACGGCTGCGGTACTTGGCCAGCGTGGCTTCGGAAGGATTGAAGATGAGCAGGCCTTCATCACCGTCGAGCAGCACCGGGTCACCGGAGTGCAGTTCATCACAGATGTTGTGCAGGCGGACGACGGCAGGCAGGGCCAGCGAGCGGGCGATGATGGCGGCGTGAGAGTTCGCGCTGCCGGTCTCCAGGGCAAAGCCAAGCACCTTGCTGCGATCCAGCTGCACGGTGTCCGACGGCGTGAGGTCATGGGCGATGATGATGACCGGATCATCAAACATCGGGTGCTGCAGCATCTCACCGCGCAGATGACGCATGACGCGGTGGGTGATGTCCTTGATGTCGAGAAAGCGCTCGCGCAGGTAGGAATCGGCGAGGCCGCGCAGAGCGTCCATGTGCTTGCACATGAGCCGGTAATAGACGGCATCCACGCAGATGAGTTTTTCCCGTACGGTCTTCTCCACCTGCTTCAGGATGGTGTTGTCATGGAGGATGAGCAGATGGGCCTCAAAGATGTCCGCTTCCGAACTGCCCTGCTCCTCGGCCATGACCTTTTGCAGCGCCTCGATCTCCTCGCGGGTCACTTCCAGGGCTTTGTGCCAGCGGGCGAGATCGCTCTCCACATCCTCGGGAAGGATGGGATCTTCATCGGGCTCATCAAAATCGTCCTTCAGCACGTGCACGACGGCATGGGCCACGCCGGAAGAGACAGCGGTGCCTTGCCAGATCTTCTCGCTGTGGGGGTCGGCTGGGATCATTCGGCGCGCATGATGGGGAGTAGTGGGTGCTTTGGCAATCAAGAAACGGGCTGGATGATGATGCCTTGATTGGCGACTCGGGTTTTCTTTGAAAGAGAAGAAAGGAAGACGCTGATCACTACAGAGCCAATCCACCCCTTCATGAAACGCCGTCGCTTTCTCCAATCCGCAGCCGCCATGGCGGTGAGTCCAGTCGCCACACCGAGCCACGCCGCTGCGGTGGCGACGAGGATCATCGACACGCACACGCATTTCTATGACCCGACCCGCCCGCAGGGAGTGCCTTGGCCGGGGAAGGGGACGAAGCTGTATCGTCCGGTGCTGCCGGCAGACTGGCTTGCGGTGGCCGGACCTCATGGTGTCAAAGAAACCGTGATCGTGGAAGCGAGCCCGTGGGTGGAGGACAATCAGTGGATCCTGGATCTGGCGGCACGGGAGAAATGCATCGTCGGTTTCGTCGGTCATCTTGATCCGGCGGATGCAGGCTTTGGAGCCAATCTGAAGCGCTTCGCCGCCAATCCGATTTTTCGCGGCGTGCGCTGGAGCGGCACCATGGTGAGCAATGCGGCACTGAAGGACCAGGTGCTCGCAGGTGCGAAGCAGCTCGCGGATCATGGTCTGGAACTGGATCTGAACGGCCCGCCTGAAGCGCTGCTGGCTGCTGCCACGCTGGCTGCGGAGGTGCCGGACCTGCGGATCGCGATCAATCATCTGGGGGCCAGTGGTGATCCGAAAGCCTTGAAACCCGGATGGAAGGAAAATGTCCGGGCCATAGCCGCGAAGAAGAATGTGTGGATGAAAGTGTCAGCGCTAGTGGAGCAGTTGAAGGTTGCGGAAGGTCAGGCTCCGAAAGACGTCGGCTATTACCTGCCGGTCCTGGATCATCTGTGGGAGTGCTTTGGCCCGGACCGGCTCGTCTATGGCAGCAACTGGCCCGTGAGTGATCGTGCGGCACCGTATGATGTCGTCTTTGGTCTGGTGCGTGATTACTTCAGCACCAAGGGCACGGAGGCCTGCGAGAAGTACTTCTGGAAGAACTCGCGTGACGTCTATCGCTGGATCGAACGGTAAGAATGAAAATTTGTGGCGCTCAGAATGCTTGCCACATGACTCCGAATGCCCAAAGCTCGCGCCTTTCCATGACCAGCCCATCCCGACCTCAAGAAATCACCCGTCTCCGCGACCTATCCAGCCATCAAGTGCGCTCCGGCATTGCCGCGTGGCTGGGCTGGCTTTTCGATGGACTGGACATGCATCTCTACACGCTCGTGGCCACGGCCTTTGTGGCGCAGCTCATGGTGCTGCCGGAAAGTGATCCGTCGGTGGGGCAGCATGGAGCGATCATTCAGGCGGGGTTCCTGGTTGGCTGGGCCCTGGGCGGTGCTTTCTTTGGTCGTGTGGGCGATCTTTTGGGCCGCAGCCGGACACTGACGCTGACCATCCTGACCTATGCCTGTTTCACGGGCTTGTCGTTCTTTGCGCAGACCTGGTGGCATCTCATGATCTTCCGTTTCCTCGCCGCGCTCGGCATCGGTGGCGAGTGGGCCGTCGGTGCCTCGCTGCTGTCGGAGACCTGGCCGAAGAAGTGGCGCCCATGGATCGCCGCGACACTGCAATCGGCGGTGAATTGCGGTGTGCTGCTCGCTTGTTTGGCCGGCTGGTTGCTCGCCGGTCAGGAGCCGCGCTTCATTTTCCTCATCGGCGTCCTGCCGGCTTTCCTCACCCTTTGGATACGCAAGGCCGTGCCTGAAACCGAGGCCTGGGAGCAGGCGCGCGAAGGCCAGCCGGTTCCGCGCATTGGTGATCTCTTTGGTCCCAGTGTGCGCGGTGTCACCTGGCGGGTGATGCTCATCTGTGCCGTGTCACTGACCGCTCACTGGACCTTTCTCTTCTGGCAGCAAAAGCACATTCTCAGTCTGCCCGAGATCGCCTCGCTGGCCAAGGAAGGGAAAGACAATGCGCTCGTCACCGCGCTCATGTGGATCATGTTCGGCAGCCTGCTCGGCAACTACATCGCCGGAGCACTGGCGAAATGGCTGGGCTATCGCAAATCCATCGTGCTCATGATGGCGGCCTATTTTGTCATCATGTACATTTCCTTCTCCCGGACCTGGGATTGGGAGACCACCAAGATTCAGTTCGCCATCATCGGCGCTTGCCAGGGTGTGTTTGGACTTTTCACCATGTGTCTTCCTCCCCTGTTCCCGGTGCTTCTGCGCACCACCGGTTCCGGCTTCTGCTACAACATCGGCCGCATCGTCGCCGCCGGTGGCACGGTGTTCTTCGGCATCTTTGTCAAAGTGGGCAACTACCGCGAAGCCCTGCTTTATGCCGGATTCCTGTTCATCCCCGCCGCGCTTGTTTCACTCATGCTGCCGCTTGAAAAAGACGAGCCGGCGATTCTTGATCAGCCTGCGGATTGATTCAAAGCCACCACCGGCACGGCCCTCTTCCTCTGGCTCTTTGATTGTCTTCCGGCGATCTCCCGCCATCTTTTCCGAAGCATGATCTGGTTTCAGCGCATCCTCCATCTCCTCTTCGGCGGACTTTTTGTCTACGCCGGGGTGATGAAGGCTTTGAACCCGATGGTCTTTCTCGATGACGTGCGCAGCTTTGCCCTGCTGCCTGATCCCTATGCCGGGATACTTGCCATGTTTTTGCCGTGGCTGGAGATTTTTGCCGGGCTGGCGGTCATCACAGGACGCATGAGAAAGGGCGGGCTGCTTGTTCTGAATGGCAGTCTGGTGACCTTCCTCGCCGCCATTGGCATCGCCTGGTTTCGCGGCACGGACATCCGCTGCGGCTGCTTTGGTGAGAGCGATGTCGCGGCGGGCAATTACGCCGAATTCATGCTCCGTGACGTCGCCATCCTCGCCCTCGGTCTCTGGCTGGCCTTCAAACCATGGCAAACCGCACACCGTGACTGACCCAATCAAATACCATTTCGCCTCGGACAACACTTCCGGCATCTGTCCCGAAGCCTGGCAGGCGCTGCAGGAGGCCAACACTGGCTACCACCCGAGCTACGGTGCCGACACCATCACGGCCCGCGCCTGCGAGACCTTCCGCCAGTTCTTTGAAACTGATTGCGAGGTGTTCTTTGTCTTCAACGGCACTGCGGCGAACTCGCTTTCCCTGGCGTCTCTCTGCCAGAGCTACCACAGCGTCATTTGCAGCGAAGTCTCGCATGTCGAGACCGACGAGTGCGGCGCGCCGGAGTTTTTCTCCAACGGCAGCAAGCTGCTCACGGCAAAAAGTTTGTTAGGCAAGCTCGATCCCGAGGATGTCGCGCGGCTCATCACCCACCGCACCGATCTGCATTATCCGCGGCCGCGCGCCCTGAGCCTGAGCCAGAGCACCGAGCTGGGCACCGTCTACCGGCCTGGCGAGATCGCGGGCCTGTGCAGTCTTGCAAAGCGGCATGGCCTGCATGTTCACATGGATGGCGCGCGCTTCTTCAACGCGCTCGCCGGCGGCACGGATTCGCCTGCGGATCTCACCTGGCGTGCCGGGGTTGACGTGCTCTGCTGCGGCGGCACCAAGCTTGGGATGGCGGTCACCGAGGCGGTCGTCTTCTTCGACAAGAACCTCGCGCGCGACTTTGAATACCGCTGCAAGCAGGCCGGGCAGCTCTGCTCCAAGATGCGCTTCATCTCCGCCCAGTGGCTGCGCATCCTCTCGGACAATGTCTGGCACACCCACGCCGCACGTGCCAATGGCCTGGCCCGCCAGCTCGCTGACGGGCTCGGCAAAATCCCCGGCGTGCAGATCCTGTATCCGGTGGATGCCAATGCCGTTTTTGCCCGCCTTCCCGAAACCATCAAGGCGCGGCTCAAGTCTCTGGGCTGGCAATTCTACAGCTTCATCGGCGGCGGATCCCGCCTCATGTGCTCCTGGGCCACCACTCAGGCGGACGTGGATTCCTTCATCGCCGACGCCGCCAGGGAATGACCCTGGCAGGAAGTGGCCCGCAAGGGACTACGAACAAACGACAATAAGCAAAGCTCGAAATGGAGCCGGAACGCCCATTTTAAGAGCTTCCGGAGCACAAACACCTGGTGCAATTGACACTTTGGCAGGTGTTATCTCTTCAAAGCTCGCACGGTCCGCCCGGGCGAGCCGCACGATGAAGGCTGCTTGTTCGCCGCCAGGGTGGTCTTCATGGACGTGTGATGATGGTTTCGATCTGAGTTCTGAGGCGGGAGGCGTCGTCGATGTCATCGAGATACCTTTGAGGTATTTTGGAAACGCTCAAAGCCCCGCCAATCAAGGTGCCGAGCACGGCTCCACGATGGCAGTTGTCACCGCCGACATTGGCATTGGCGGTGACGCCGCCTTCGAAGTCGTCGGCATATTTCCATGCCAGATACAAAGATGCCGGGAAGGCTTCGGCAATGTAGCATGCTGGGCTGACGCGCCTGCCGATCACGACCTCATCGGGATCTTTGGACCACTCCAGAGCTTTGCGTTGAGAAAACCAGTCGCTGCCATGGGCAAATATGGCCTCACGCAAGGGTAAGCCCTTGAGCAGGTCACAAACAATCTTCACCATGGCGTCTGCCGCTGCGAGTACTTCAGGAGAGCGGTGGGTGAGACTGATGTGTTCGCGCACAGCCTCACGAGTGGCGCTGAGGTCGCCCCGAAAACAGGCGCAGAGCACGCCGACGTGGGCCAAACCGCCGATGTGGATGTCTGTGCCAGCACATTTCTTCGGAGCGGTGCCACGAGCATAAGCGGTGAAGAACTTGCGATGACATTCTTCGACGTAGGTGTCATGATGCTTCCCTGGCGTGAGCATGAAGTCGATGTAGCGCGTGAGATAGTCATCTGCATCGTAGCTGCCGCAGGCGATCAAGGAGTCCATCAACACCTTGGCGAGCTGGAGGTTCAGCGTGTTTTCACCCGCCCGCAGGAATTGATGATAGTGGATGCCGCGCTGTCCCCAAAAGCGCGCCTGATCATGAAGAATGTCTCCGCGCTCGTTGATGGCGGTGTATTCAGAGCGCCAGAGAATGCTTCCCGGATGGGGAGACTTCGGGGCTGTGTAGTCTCGGATGATGCCGTAGTCCTGGCGCAGCGCTGAGCGGTCGTAATACCAATGCACGGGCATGGCGAGGGCATCACCAATGAAGCCGCCCATGGCGAGGCCTCTGAGTAAATCCTGAGTCTTCTGCATAATTTCAGTGAGAGAGTATGGCTCTCGTCTTGGCAGCTTGGTCAGTCCACTGAAGGATTTTTAAATCACGAAACATCACATCCACCCCAGCTCCACGGGTGCTGTCCAACTCGTTGAGCGTCAGGGGCAGTCGTCGGAGCAGTTTGCTGACACGGCGAAGTTGCAGGTGATGCTTGAACGATAGATTGCCAAGGCGAAGAAGGCCAAGGCGGAACACGCGCGGCAAAAATGCAAGAACTGGAGGAGGATTGGGTTTTGTGCGTGAGATCAGGTGAAGCGCGTAAATGACGTTCATGCAGGTAACGAACGATGGGTTTTGGACGGGGATGATTTCGACGCGCTTGAACTGGACGTCAAAGGGGCGTCTGATCGTTGTTGTCTTGTTCATGCCGATTTGGGTTATCACCCAACTTTTTGTTACCAGCCTGGATGAAAATAGCTCAATTTAAGGTGAATGTTAGATATCCAACTTTTAAAATCTGAACTGCGCAGCCTTCTCAAAGAGAGTGGTGCAAGCAGGGACGAAATTAAGCAACGTTTGGCCAGTTTCAGTGGGCAGCAGCCCTTCAGGCCTGCTTTTGTGAATGGCGAGCGAGTGAAAAGGCAATCAGATAACGTGCGAATAACGACAAATGGAAATTCTGGTAACTTGACCGACGCAGGCGGGCATTAATTTTTGCTGAAAAGAGTGTTGCGTCTTTTGTTCAAGCTTCTACTCAGAGCTTCCGCTGCTGAAGGAATACGCGTCCGCTAGCGGCAGCAAATGGGATAAGAAAGCAGGCAAGCAGCTCACGTGATGGAAATTACCCGCAAACTCGAAATCCTGGCTGATGCGGCGAAGTATGATGCTTCGTGTGCTAGCAGCGGCGCGGCGCGGAAGGATTCGCGCGGCAGCACGGGAGTCGGGTCCACCGGGGGATCTGGAATTTGTCACTCCTACACGCCCGACGGGCGATGCGTTTCACTGCTCAAGGTGCTGATGACAAATGCCTGTCTTTATGACTGCCACTACTGCATCAACCGGCGCTCCAGCAATGTCATACGGGCGAGGTTCACACCAGATGAGGTGGTGCAATTGACCTTGGACTTCTACAAGCGGAACTTCATTGAAGGGTTGTTTCTCAGCAGCGGAACCATTCGTAGCGCGGATCACACGATGGAGCTGGTGATCGA
>CAJCCF010000036.1 GCA_903960845.1 uncultured Verrucomicrobiota bacterium
ATGTCCCCCGACTCGTATTGAAAGGCAGGCTTGGGTTTCCTGGCAGGCGTTTCCACAGCGAAAACGAGGGCAGGGACAAACAGCAAAGCGATGACGGATTTCATAAGACAGGAAGAACGGGCGCATTGAGCAGCATCCTTCTGTTCCATCGAAATTGTCGAGAGACTTCGTGCGAATGAGCTGCCCCTCAAACTTGTGCGCGAGTGACAAACCACTCCACTGAGGCTGACAGCGTGTGTGCCTTGGTTTCGTCGTACAATTCCACCTGGATGGTGACGAGCGCACGCCCCTTCGCCTCCAGTTCGGAGCGCACTCCTTCGATACCTTCCGGCGCAGTCGCGGTGGAGGTGAGAACTCCGTGCGCAGGCTTCCTGAACTTCGACTCCAACCGCCGCACCACAGGGACGATTCCCTGCATGTCACCCATCGTTCTGAGCAAAAACTCACCGCTGGATGCCTCTGCCAGCGCGAGCTGGGCGCCGGCGTGAACCGTGCCCAGATGATTGAGATACTGCCCGCCTGCAGGAAGCTCGAGAACCTTCGCCGGATCATTCGCGACCTCGAGACCCAAGAGCCGGTTAAAAGGAAGTTCGATGACGCTATTCATGAATGGAGTTTCGGGGTTTGCCATATGCACGTTCAACTTTGGCAAGGCGCAGTTGATACTCCGCATACCACTGAGCCTTTCCAGTCTCCTGTGCGACGCGATGCTCCACATTCCCTTTCCAGTTGGCGATGGCCTGCGGGCTTTACCAATAAGAGCCCGTGATTCCAAGACCACCTGCACCACGCGCACTTTCCACACCAAGAAAGCCCGGCTGCCCAGCGGCGAGTTCGACCATGCGATCTGCCATGCTGCTGTAGCCATTGTCGCCATCGGTTTGTGTCGAGGTGAAAATCACTGCATGGTAGGGTGGTGGCCGTGTTTGGGCAAAATTAGGATCGGACATGATTTCAAAGTGAATCGTCCTATTCCACCAAATTGGTTTCAATCCATCCCACGGTCTTGCCGATGAACTCTTACACATTGATGACCGGACGGGGATCCATGGTTACATAACTAGGCTATTAAATCCGTCTGGGAAGACTGGAGAGCAGCGCGGTCAAGGGTGGCGGTGAACTCGAGGAGAGACTGGCCCGGCATCGAATCTTTTTACGAGATGCTCTCGGGAACTTCCATGAAAAGCTGGCTGGATTCATTTACGCTGGCTGCAAAGCGCGCGGCAGCGTTCTGGAGTGCTCCAGACCTCTGGAGCTTTCCGCCGGAGCAAGATGATGCCGCTTTTGTGAAGACACCGTGAGCTTGCTTGGCTAGCGGAAGTGTGCGTGTTGAAGAGTGTCTCCTGGACCTCGAAAGCGCCGGAGGGCCGGCGCACTCCAGGACGCTTCGCGACTTCTCAGCGCCGTCCGTGATTGAAATCGACGGGCTTCTTCAGGGTCTTGGCACCGGGGTTGTGTTCGATGCTGCTGCGGGTGCAGCCTGGATCGACGACGATGGTGACGGGTTTGTTTTGGAAGGTGTTGCCGGTGAAGATGAGGTCGTGGCCGTTGGAGGCGAAAGTGATGGCTTCATTTGGCGCGGAGTCACCGAGGATGAAGATGTTGTCTTTCACGATGACGGGGCCGTAGGTGGCACCGGGTTCATAAAGCGTGAAATAAAGCTCGGGGAACTGGCCGGGCTTGGCGGTCTGAAAGGCGATGCGACCACGGCGCATGTCGGGCTCGTTCTTGGTGGTGTTGTTGATGAACACGTTGCCGGTCATGATGAAGTTCACCGGTTGGTTGATCCATGCGCCGCGACCGCCGTTGCGGAAGGTGTTGCCGGTCATGGTGACATCGGTGCAGCTTTTCTCCACACTGATGACGCGGCTGCCGTTGGTGCCATCGACGAGATTGCCTGTGATGGTGGCGTTTTGGCAGAACTCGGCAAGAAAGAACGCACCCATGCGGCTGCCGAGGATTTGGTTATTCGCAAAGACAATGTTCCGGCACTTCTGAATGTGCATCGTGTCGCCAATGGCACTGAGCTGGCAGCCGGTGACGCGCACATCCTTCGCCCCCGTGATGTCGAAGGCTCCCTTGCCGGGTCCGCTGCCTGTGGGCGCATACGCGGCGAGGTAGGTGGCCTGAATGTTGAAGGCTAAAGAGCCGCTTCCATCGTTCTCAAAACGAATCGGTGTTCCCTTGGGCTTTTCGGCGATTTGGAGATGCGCGGGCGTGGATTCGACGACGAAGTATTGAAGACCGCGAACGAGATTCTTTGGCAATTTTTCACCCATGAATGTCAGCGCCTGACTTGGCTCATCATTTTGGCTCACGGCGATGGGTTTGACCGAGTTGTCCAATTTCACCATCTCGCCGCTGAAGGTCACTTCTCGCATCAGATCGGTGCGGAAGTATTTTTTCGCCCGCTCGACTTCCCACGGTTCGTAAGCCTCCGGGAAAGTCATGATCTGCCACAGGTAGCCGTAGTCCCACATGAACTTGCCACTGCGCAGCAGCGCACAGCTTTCCATGGCGACACGCTCGGCATAGGCGATGACCTCGCTCTCGCCTTTGGACAAACCATGCACGCCGATGACAGCGGCGGCCATGCCGTTCGCCTTCACATCACGGAAGAGGATATCGTGCGTGCCGCCGGTCTTTGTTGTGGTGATCTCGATGCCTTTCGTGTTCGCATTCGGTTCCCACGAGTTTTGCTTCTTCGCCGGATCAAACACATGTCCAATGAACTCGCCGCCATGCCACGCAAAGTGCGCGATGTTTTCTCCCGTGAACAAAACCACCCGTGCCTTGTCCGGCAACCTTTCCGGCAGAATGAAGCGCGCGCCGTAAGCCGTCACCGTCGTGTTTGAGGTCAACCGGACCGGCTGAATGCCATCGAGATGATAATCACCCGCCGGAATCGTCACGACGCCGCTTTTCGCAAGCAGGGCGGCGATCCTGGCCGTGTCGTCGGCAAGCGTGGCGGTGGCGATCAGGAGGAGACTTAGCAGCGGCTTCATACGCCAATCATAACGGTCTCCGCCCACCAATCTCCACGACAAAGACTGTGCGGAATGCGTCATGTCGGGCTTCAAACTTCATTCCAGCTTTGCGCAACTCGGCTCTGCCCGGGTTCGCCTGCGCTCAATTCGGCGTGGCTTCGCCGTGCGGGTAGCGGTAGTCGGCCTTGGCATCGGTGGAGACTTGTTTCGTGGGACCATCCGCGAGCGTGTGGAGGAACAGCTTGCCTCCGGCGTGATAGACGATGGATGCCTCGCCTTTCGTGAAGCGAGGGTAGGCGAACCACACCTTCTTCCCCTCCGCGTTTGCAAAGGGTTTCATGTTCGTGATCGTGCGCTTGGTCACGTCGAAGTCGGCGACGTAAAGCGTGCGGCCGGGGAACTCGTATTTGAAGCCGGTTTGATATTCGAAACAGATCTTCGTTTCTCACCCTTCAAGCGGCGGAAGAACACGAGATGATCGCCCGTGATCGACCACGAGGGCTTGAAATCCCAGTGCCCGCTCGTGATCGCTTTCGTCTCCGGCTGGCCGAGCACGGTGATGTGGATCTCGCCGTCCTTGTAGTAGGACGCACGGGGCAGTGGTTCCACCGCCGCTGACAGCGCGGTGATCAACAGGAGCGGCAGGATGGTTTTCATGTTCATGGCGGGCTTGGTGAACGCGCTTGAGCAAAGAAAGTCGCAGTCATTTTCAGCTCCAATGCTGCGCGATCTTCTTTTTCAGGAACTCCACGCTGCGGGCGAGCTGCTCCATGCCATCGACGCCGTCCTCGATGCTGATCCAGCCGTTGAAGCCTTTGCTGACGAGCTCGGAGAAGATGGCGTCGTAGTCGTTGAGGCCTTTGCCGATTTCACCGTGGCGGAGGCGTTTGGCATAACCTTGAGCACCGCCTTCTTCTTTGCGCAGGTCTTCGATGGTGCCTTCGGCGAGGTAGCGATCACTGGCGTGCATGGTGACGACGCGATGTGAGACACGCTTCAACAACTCAATCGGATCTTCACCGGCGAGGTAGGTGTTCGAGGGATCGTAGTTCACGCCGAAGTTCGGATGGTTCACCGCGTCGACCAGTTTGCAGAAGACATCCATCTTCTGTGCGAACTCGGGATAGTCCCAGAAGTCATCCTTGTAGTGATTCTCGATGATCAGTGTGATGCCGCGCTCCTGCGCATACGGCAGACAGGCGTAGATCGAATCGGCGGCAAATTTGACGCCTTCATCGAGTGTCAATTCCGGCCTGCGCTGACCACTGAGCACACGGCAATAAGAACCGCCGAGCGTGTGCGTCATGTCGATCCAGCGCTTCTGCTTGGCGATCTCTTTGTCTCTGAAGGCAGCATCAGGATGCGTGAAATCGGGCGAGCAGCACATCATCGGGATCACCTTGCCGGTGTCCTCGACTTGCTTGCGGAAACCTGCCCAGTTTTTCTCATCGGCCATCTCCAGGAAACCCGCGTACCATTCGAGTCCCTGCACATCAAGTTTGGAGGCGAGCTTGATCCATTCAGAGATGGTCATGGTTCCTTCTTTGCAGAGGGCCTGCATGAAGGCTTTGGGAAAGGCGGCGAGTTTGGGCATGGAGCCAGCATAGCGAAGGTAAGAAGGATTTCACCACGACAAAGTGTATGCGATTCGCGACAGGATCGCGCGCGCTACGGCAGGCTTACCTGCACAAGGTAAAACCGGCTATCACCGCTGATAGGGATCTGGAAGGTGATCGGGGAACCGTTGCCGGACTGTGGAGCGGAGCCACTGACAGCTGTCCAGCTATCGCCAGCGAGCGTGGCACTTTCATGCAGGGTGTAGCGGCGGCCAGAAGCCGTTGGCACCGTGATTTCCAGGTTGGCAGCTTGGCGCTCTGAAGAGGCCTCGAAGCGACTGGTGGCGTTGATGGGATCGGTTAGGGCGATCCATTCAGCTTCATTGGTTTGGCCGTCGCCGTCGTAGTCAAAGGTGGTGGCGTGTTGCGGTGAGGACGCAGTGACAGGCAGGGATTCCCAAATGAAGTTTTCAAAGTTCGTGATCGAGCCCGCTTCATACGCGCCGATGTCGGCCGTGCCGAGGATGGGAAAGCCGCGTTGATCGCTGGTGCTGCTGCTGCCGATGGCGGCGTCACGCGCAGGGCTACCGGGGAGAAGAGCCACGGTCTGAGTGAGACCTCCAAAATGGCCGAGCGGCGAAAGGAGTGGTGCCTCCGAGATTGCAGCAGGGCCTGAGTCGGATGCCAAATTGCCACTGTTCAGCAATGACTGAACGAGATTGGCCCCCACGCGGGTGACCGTAGAGGCACCGAATGGAGAACCTCCAGAATTACCGATGTCCAAGCCCAGGCCGGTGGGACTGCTGTTACCTGCGACGATGCTGTTGGTGAGAGTGAGGGCGGCGTAGTTGAGACGGATGCCACCACCGGAGTTTTCTGCGCTGTTGCCTGTCAAAGTGCAATGATTCAGCGCAAGACTGCTGCTCATTTGACAAAAAATAGCACCACCACTCAGACTGGAATTACTGGTGAAGGAACATTGTGTCAGATTTGCCACACCTGAGTTGTAAAGCGCGCCGCCGTTGTTGCGGGCAGAATTTCCACTGAAGGTGCATCTCTCGATAGTCAGGCTACCGATGCCAGCATGGTTGATCGCTCCACCAGAATCGTTCGCGCTATTTGCAGCGAAAGTGCTGCGCTGCACGGTCAGAGTGCCGCCATTGTTCATCACCGCACCGCCGATGTTGGTAGCGTGATTGATGAAGGTGCAGCGATCAAGATTCAACGTTCCGTTGAGATTGTAAATCGCCCCACCGATGCCATTGACGCCGCCGCCCACGCCGTTGCCGCTGGTTAGCACCAGTCCCACCAATGAGACTGCGCCGCTTGAACCCGTGACCAGAAAAAGCCGACAAGCACCGTTACCGCTGAGGGTCAGTCCACCAGACAGACTGCTGGCATCCACGATCACGTTTCCAACCGTGTTCATGTTCATCGAGATCTGGCTGGTCAGCAGGAGTGTTTGCCCACTGAGAGCAGGTGAAAAAACCACGGTATCATCCCCAACCGCTGCGATTGCATCCCGCAGAGCTTCGCGCAGAGAAAGGCTGGGCCCGGAGGGAAAATCGAGTTCATCCACGCCCGTCGTAACGGTGAAAGTGGCGGCATTTAGAGACGCAGCGAAAAGTAGGCTAATCGCAAGAGCTGGAAAGAAGGAAGTCCGTTTCATTAGGGCATGGAGAAGTCGGAGCGCGAAGTCCCGCCAACCATTCAGTTCAAGGCGCAGGAAGGAAATTCCATCTCGGTTTATCAAATCCAGATGCCTGTGGCAAAATGATTCTCTATTTGCTCGGAATCGTAGTGCTGTCCTTGGGCGGGTTGCGACCGATGAAGGGGTGCTGCTCCAGATCGAAGACCTGGCCGCTGATGGGGCCGCATTCGTCGGCGAGGAGCCAGGCGGCGCAGGCGGCGATTTCTTCAGGCCAGAGGATGCGGCCGGCAGGAGCATAGACCTTCGGCAGATCGGCATACCAGTCGTCCTTGAGGCCGTGGGAGCGTTTTCTTTTGGCTTCGTTCTCGGTGAGCACCCAGCCGGGATTGATCTGGTTCACGCGCACGCCGTCCTCGCGCATCAGCGTGTCGCCGAGATTGCGTGTGAGGGTCATGAGGGCGCCTTTGCTGACGCTGTAAGGCATCAAATTGGGCTCGCCGCTCCAGGCATTGACGCTGCCGATGTTGATGACACTACCGCGTGTTTCGCGAAGGTGCGGAAGCGCGGCGCGGGTGATGAGGTAGGGCACCACGCAGTTGATCTCAAGCATGCGGCGGAACCATTTGGCATCGGTGTCGTGGATGTTGCCGAGCCCGACTTGAGCAGCGTTGTTCACCACGGCATCCAGCTTGCCAAAAGCAGCCACGGCCTTCTCGACGAGCAGTTGCGGCGCGTCTTCATCGGCGAGGTCTTTGAGGACGAGCACCGCCTTGTCCGCGCCGAGTTCGGCGAGGGTTTGATCACCGAGGTCCTGCTCGAGGCCGTGGATGAGCACGCGCGCGCCTTCCGCGACACAACGCTTCGCGATGGCTTTGCCGATGCCGGTGACACTGCCGGTGATGAGGATGACTTTGTTTTCGAGACGGGACATAGATTTAGGAGTCGGTGAAGGGGCCGGCGTTTTGTTTTGAAAGTGCTTCGCGGACATGTTGTCCATTCAGCGTGGCAACGGTGACTTTTTCTTTCAAACTCATGGCCGCAGCGCAACCGGCGGCCTCGCCGAGCGCCATCGCGGTCACGGTGACGCGCGTGGACGCATGCGCGCCACGTGTGGCGCTGTGACAGCGGCCGGCGACGAGCAGGTTCTCAATCTGCTGAGGCACGAGTGAGCGATACGGGATGTCGTACGGCGCGGGCTGCACCTTCTTCGGATCGAAGTTATTCGCGCTGCCGAGCGTGGTTTTGTTTGGATGCAGATCGAGATACCAGCAACCGGTGGCGATGGCATCATCAAAGCGGCGGCTCTTCATGATGTCGGCCTCGGTCAGCACATGCTGGCCGAGCAGGCGGCGTGATTCGCGCACGCCGATCCATGGATAGGCCTCTATGAAATAGGAATCCGCAAAGGCTGGCACATCGCGCTTCCAGGCACGGAACATGGCCAGTGCATCAGCCCTGCCCTGCATCTCGGCACGGCTGAGATCGGCGGCATCCGTGGGATTCGCGGGAACGCGCACGCCGTGGACATAGACCTCCTCCCTGGCAAAAAGAAACATCACACCCGGACCATAGAAGTGCGGCAGTTCACCACGCTCCTGCGCTTTGACGAGCGCCTCACGGCAAAGCTTGCTCATGTCCGGAACCTTTTGCACACGACCGACGCGGAAATGCAGTGTGAGCGGTTGCACCTCGGGGCTTTGCTCGGTGGCCACACCAGCGCGCGCGGCCACATCGGCATCACCGGTGCAGTCGATGACCACCTTGGGACGAATGCGCACCAACCCGTCCTTGTTTGCGATGACGACGGAGGTGATGCGTCCTCCGGATGCTTCTGCATCACAGACGATGGAATTGAAGAGCACCGTGAGCTTGTCACCGCAGGCCTGCAGCTCTCGGTCCAGCAGCACCTTGAACTCAAAGGTGTTCGGAATCGTCGGGTTGTGCGGTGTGATCTCGCGCGCGTCCGCCTGGCACACGCCCGTTTTCGCCAGCAATTCCAAAGCGATGCCGCGCACGACGACGCGATGCGTCTTGATGTCAGCAATTCCGTCAAAGTAGGGCAGGCCAACGCTGGTGATGATGCCGCCTGCGAACGGAGCCTTCTCCACCAGCAGCGTGCGTGCTCCGTTCCGCGCTGCGCTGAGCGCCGCCGCCGTCCCCGCGCAGCCGCCGCCGCAGACGAGCACGTCTGTTTCGATCTCGCGCATCGGTGCTTTGGAGAACCCTTGGGCCGCAGCGCCTGTGCTGCCTGCCAGAGCTGTGACGGCGGAGGCCTTGACGAAGGAACGCCGTGTGTGGTTTTTAAGATTCGCGGAACTCATGTGTGAAGCATAACGAAGTCGCGGCGATTTTCACCACGACAAAGTCTGTGTGAAATGCGACTTCAGCTCTTTGGCTCCAACCGGTCGGGCATGGAGTTGTTGTCCTGATCGTTCCCTGCGGTGGAGGCCGGAAACCATTCTCCCGTCAGCTGAAGCACGCGCCAGAGGTGCTGGGCGCACTCAGCGCGGGTGAGTGCCATGTCTTTGCGATCTGCGGCAGCAAGGCCGGCATTCGCAGGCAGGCCAAGCGCGCTGAGCCAGCGGTGCAGCGTACCCCAGGTCGTGGGTGAACCGGGGGCGAAGGTGGCCTGCTGGGCACCAAAATCGCCCCACGCGATCACGGCTTCGATGCTTGTTCGTTGCGGCGAATCAGCGGCCACGTCGGTGAAGAGCGGGGTGGTTTGTTTGGGCCAATCCTTGGCGTTTGTTGTGGCCCGGTGAAGGCGGGCGAGAAGACCGGCGAGTTCACCGCGCGTCACGATTTGTGCCGGTTGAAACAACACGCTGTCGTCATCCGGCAGCCAGATGCGCCGTGTGGCGAGCAGGTTGGCGGCTTCAAAATGGAGTTCGTCCGCAGCGACATCATGCCAGGGCCAGATGAGCACGCCGGGGCCGCCGTGACCGCGCACGAGGCACTGCTGCAGCTCGCGCACCTTTGGCATGGCCGCGGCGATTTCACGCGGCGGCATGGCATCCCGCAGGGACATCCAGGCAAGCGTGGCACCCGCCTGGCCGATGAGCATCATTTGGTTATGCAGGCGCAGCGCAGACTGCACCACGCTGCTGACGCCGATGTTTTTTCCCGCACCGAGAAGGCCGTTCATTTCGACGGGCACAAGGCCGCGCAGCGGAAAGACCGCGCGATCGGTGTCCGTGTGCCAGCCGCGTGACGGCGTCTGAACATAGTGCCAGGGGCCATTGCGATCACCACCGAGGAACTTCCGGCGCGTGGGATGGAAATCGATGTTGAACTGGAAGCCCAGGATCGAGTCGGTGGGCATCACCCTGGCCCATTTCGGCTCGCGGGTGGCGGCGCGGATGTCGTTTTCAGTGAGCATCGAAAGCGCCTCAAGCCGCAGGCCCTCACGGACATAGGGCTTCGGTGGCAGCCTGTCCGCCGTGCCAAATTCATCCGTGAGCTGCATGTAGCGGAAGGACTGCGGGAAGTCGCCGACACGCTCGTGCACCCTGGTTTGCAAGTGGTGCAGCATTCCGAGCGTGTGCGCTTTGGCATCAGCAAAAATGATGCGGCGCTGCGCGGGTGTGAGATTGACGATGTTCTTCTTCGATGCGCCGGGCTCAGATTTCTCCAGGGCATCGACCACACGCTGCGGAAGCTGGCAGGTCGGGTAATCCTGAACCGGCCAGTTTAAAAACGTGGTCTCCGTGCCCGGCGCAAAACCATTGTGCCAGCGATCCACAAGCCTGCGATGCGTGTAGATGCTCCAGCCGGTCTTGGCGTAAATGCCCTCGCTCATGTCGCTGTCCACCCACGGCGGTGTTTTATCGAGCGCGGAAAACGAACGCGCATCATAACTGGTTGGCGCTGGAATCGTGGCATCCCTGGCACCGGTTTCACGCATCACGGCGCACCAGGAGATGGGATTCATTTCCTGCTCGCCGGCATCGTCGTAAATTTCAGGAGCACTGGGTTCATTGAACCGCGAACGCAGATCCGGCCCCGCGCTATACCTGGCACCGCTGAGGCGAATCACATCACCCCAGTCAGAGGCGTCGATGGTGAGCCGGGCATTCACGGAACAGGATTCGTGTGAACTATTCAACTCAGCGGGCCTTTGAAAGGTGACTCCGCTGATGCTGTTATTGCTGACGCTGACTTTCTGCGGCTCCCAGCCGCGCATGATGCGCAACACACCGGCATCGACATGTGGCTTCAGCAGTTCTTCAAAAATCTTTGCCGCCGCCGCCGGCTCAATGGTCTCCGTGCCGCAAAAGGCATTTCCAGGATTGGCCTTGCCGTATTTCGCGGAGTTGTGGGCGCGGATGAGCTGAACCATTTCAAGAAACAGGCCGCTGCGCGGAAAACCGACACGCTTGCCATTCACGACGGTCCATTCATCGAGACAACCCACGCCTTCCGCACTGAACTGGCCGCCGAGCCAGTCGATGTCATTCACGAGCACGATCTTCTTCACTCCAAGGCGCGCGGCCTGCGCCGCAGCAGCACAGGCGGACTCATTGCCGCCGACGATGAGCAGATCTGTTTGAATGATTTCAGCCGCCAGCAATGACGGCAAAAAAAGGAGGGATAAAAAGGTTTTGGACATTCGGCTTCAGACTACGGTGTTCCTTGCCTGAGTTCTTCGCCCGCATGACAGAGCGGATCAACGACGTTAACGAATGCCCCACCTGATGTTTCGTCCTTTCCAAAGCCTGACCACCGCCTGGCTGATCGCTCTTTCGATCTGCCGGGCGGCCGCACCGACCCTGGCCGAAGGACGCGGCCACTGGGCCTTTATGCCTTTGACCAAAGCGCCCGCTCCTGCAGTGAAACAGACGGCCTGGCCGAAGAACGACATCGACCGTTTCATTCTCGCGAAGCTTGAAGCCGCCGGAATCAAACCATCAGCTGAAGCCGACCGCGCAACCCTGATCCGGCGGGTGACACTGGATTTGACCGGGCTGCCGCCGGCGCCCGAAGAGGTGGAAGCCTTTGTGGCCGATGAATCAGCGCGGGCCTATGAGGCGCTGATTGACCGGCTGCTGGCGAGCCCGCGCTATGGCGAGCGCTGGGGGCGGCACTGGCTGGATCTGGCGCGTTATGCGGACACGAGCGGCTTTCACAACGATCTCGACCGGCCTTATGCCTGGAAGTACCGCGACTACGTCATCCGCAGCTTCAATGAAGACAAACCGTATGCGCGATTCGTCGCCGAGCAGATCGCCGGGGACGAGGTGGATGGCGCGAATGAGCAGACGCTGATCGCCACCGGCTTCTGCCGCAATGGATCAAGCAATGACGACAACATGGGCAAAACGCCGGAGGCCATCGCGCAGTACCGCGCGGACCAGCTCGATGATGTGGTCTCCACCACGTCGTCGGTTTTTCTCGGCCTAACCATTGGTTGCGCGCGCTGTCACGACCACAAGACCGAACCGGTTCTGGCAACGGATTACTACAGCCTGACGGCCATCTTTAAAGGCACCTCACGAATCGGCCTGCCCAGTGGCGCGACGGACGCGAAGGACAAGCAAGTCAGCGACAATGCGAAAGTCATGGCCCTGATCGAAACGCGGCCCGATGTGCCGGCGACTCATGTGCTGCTGCGCGGACTCGCCGCGAACCGTGGTGCGGAAGTGCCGCCTGCCGTGCCGGTGGTGCTGACGAAACAGCCCGTCGCGTTTCCGCAGCCGGCCGAGAAATCCTCACTGCGGAGACGCACCCTGGCGGAGTGGATCACCGCTCCGGCGCATCCGCTGACCTGGCGGGTGATGGTGAACCGCGTCTGGCAGCATCACTTCGACGCGGGCCTGGTCGCCACACCGAGTAACTTCGGAGTCTCCGGCGCGCGGCCGACGCATCCTGAACTGCTCGACTGGCTCGCGGGGCAGTTCATTGCCAACGGTGGCCGCTTGAAACCACTGCACAAACTGATGCTGATGTCTGCGACCTACCGGCAGCAGTCCGGCAGCCATGAAACCGTCGCGCATCTGGACCCGGCAAATCATTTTCTCTGGCGCATGAACATGCAGCGGATGGAGGCCGAGGTGGTGCGTGACAGCATCCTCGCCGCCAGCGGACGGCTCAACCTGACGGCCGGGGGGCCGGGCTTCAAACCGCGCATCCGGCCTGATTTGCTGGATGCAAGCCAGCGCAACAAATGGCCCGCCATCAAAGCCGAAGGCAGCGAGCATTGGCGGCGCAGTGTTTACATCTATGTGAAGCGGCAACTGCTGATGCCGAGCATGGAGCTCTTTGATGCGCCGACGACCACCGACAGCTGCGCGCTGCGCATGCAAAGCACCGTGCCCACACAGGCATTGGTGTTGATGAATGACGAGTTTGTCGAAGACCAGGCACGCCATCTCGCGCAGCGGGCGAGGCTGGCCGCGGGTGATGAATCAAGCAGGATCATCGAACGCATGTTTCTGCTCACCCTGGCACGCCCGCCGGCGCCCGAGCGTTTGCAACAGTCACTCACCTTTGTGAAACAGCGTGAAGAGCAGAGTGACCGCTCCGCCGCCCTCGCCGACCTGGCGCACGTGTTGTTCAACAGCAGCGAGTTCATCACGATCGAGTGAGCCGGTCACGGCACGACCACGCGCACCCGCAGGAAGCGTTGCGCCGCCGTGTTTGGCAAAACACCGTCCGTGAAGCTCACGCGCCCGTGGGTCTCAGTGTCGCCACAGTGAAAAAGCACACGATTCACATTTTCGAAAAACTCGGCGTGGAAAGCCGGACAGCGGCCATGCTGAGAGCCGTTGAAGCATTGGCTTGAGCTGCGCGTTGTCGTGCGACAATCTTCACCCATGCCTCCGCTCACACGACGTCAGATTTTGCAGCAGGCCGGCGCCGGGTTCGGCTCGCTGGCCTTGCAATCGCTGCTGGGTGCTGATGGATTGCTGGCGCACACGAATCCGATGGCCCCGCGCCCGCCGCATTTTGCACCGAAGGCGAAGTCGGTGATCTTTCTCTTCATGTATGGCGGACCGTCGCATGTGGATTTGTTCGATCCAAAACCCGCCCTGGCGAAGTATCATGGCCGGCCGATTCCAGTGTGGAAAAAAGAGGACGCTTTCATGGGCGGCAAAACAAAGAACGTGGCGATGCAGAGCCCGTACCGCTTTGCCAGACACGGGCAGTCGGGCATGGACATGGCGGAGGTCTACCCCAACCTTGCGCGCCACGCCGACAGCCTGTGCATGATCCGCTCCATGCACACGGAGAGCAACAATCACGCTCCCGCGCTCTTCCAGATGAACTCCGGTTTTGTCCAGCCGGGACGGCCCAGCATGGGATCGTGGGTGACTTATGGTCTCGGCTCGGAGAGCGAGAACCTGCCCGCGTTTGTCGTGCTGCTCGACAAGCTCGGTGCTCCGGTGAATGGCGCGCTCAACTGGTCAAACGGCTTCATGTCGGCCACCTATCAGGGCGTGCCTTTCCGCAGCAGTGGCGAGCCCATCGCCTACCTCACACCACCCGGGAATGTGAGCGCCAGCCAGCAGCGCGCGCGGCTCGATCTGCTCAAGCAATGGAACACCGAGTATGCCGCAGCCAACCCGGCGGAGACCGCGCTCGCAGCGCGGCTGAATGCTTATGAACTGGCCTATCGCATGCAGATGAGCGCGAGCGAATGCACGGACCTGAAGGGTGAGTCAGCGGCCGTGCGCCAGATGTACGGGCTGGATCATCCGACCACGGCGCACTTCGGCAGGAACTGCCTGCTGGCACGGCGGCTCGTGGAGCGCGGCGTGCGTTTTGTGCAGGTTTACAGCGGCGGCAATGAAGGCCCCAAGGCCTGGGATGCACATGATGACCTGAAGAAGAACCACGACCTGCACTGCGCGGAGACGGATGGCCCCATCGCAGCGCTGCTGGATGATCTCAAGATCAGCGGCTTGCTCGACACGACGCTTGTTGTGTGGGGTGGCGAGTTCGGCCGGTCACCCGTGGCCGAAAATGGCAAGGGGCGTGATCATCATCCAAAGGGTTTCACCATGTGGATGGCGGGCGGCGGAATCAAAGGCGGACACATTCACGGAGCCACGGATGAATTTGGCTACAGCGCCGTCGAGAACCGCGTCTCCGTGCCCGATCTGCACGCCACGATTCTGAACCAGCTCGGGCTCGACCACGAACAGCTCACCTACCGCTTCACCGGACGCGACTACCGTCTCACCGATGTGAGCGGTGATGTGGTCAAGGCACTGCTGGCGTGATTATTTGGCCACGCCTTTGATGCTGAAGTCGTCGTAGTTCACATCGACGCGGTTGGTGGTGAGGCTCACCACCGTCTTGTGATCATGAGCGACGCCGGGCGACTGAAAGCTGCCCACGACCTTGCCGTCGATGCTTGTTTCAACCGTGTCGCCGTGCGTGCGGACGACAAGGGTGTGCCACTCTTTGAGCGAAACAGTGGCCGGCATCGACTTGGTCCACTTGATGAGGTTGGCCTTGTCCTCAGCGGTCAGCGCGGGCGGTGTCGCCTTTTTGCGCGCGTAGATGTCGTTGCTGAAGGTTCCCGCTTTGGCATCCGCCACGGTCACCGCCTTCGGATTCACCGAGATGCTGCAGATGTGCCCCGCGTGCGAGCCCTTGTAGTCCTTGTCATCAAACCAAATATTGAAACCCTTCGCCTGGTCGCTCACGAACTGGAACTTCACCGAAATCTCCAGATCCAGTTCCGGGGCAATCCGGATCACATCCACCGCCGCATGATCCGACTCAGGTGCGGTGATGCCTTTGAGCACACCGTCCTTCACGATGCTGGAGCTTTTGTAGTGTCCCCAGGCTTTGCCGAAACCATCGGCAGAGAAGTCATCGGAGAAAATCACGCGCGGATAATCGGCGGCGAGAGCGGCGGTGGAAAGCAGAGCAAGGGCGAGAAGTGATTTCATGGGAAAGGAGAACGGCGGGGATTCGAAAACATTGCGGCGGAAGGCCGGGCACCGGTTGCTGTCCAAATGTTGCCAAACACTAAACCGGACGCAGCACGCTCTTCACCACCTCGCCCTTGTGCATTTTCTCGAAAGCCTCATGCCATTCAGTCACCGGCCAGACACCGCCGATGATGGGTTTCACGTCGAACTGCCCGCTGCTGAGCAGGGCGATGACGCGTTCCCAGATGGGCCAGTTGTGACTGAAGCTGCCCTGCAGGGTGATGTTCTTCTGGACGAGCGGATCAAGATTGAAGCCGAGCGGCTGCGGCCCCCAACCAACTTTGCTGATCCAGCCGGCGGGACGGACGACATCAAGCGCAATCTTGAGCGTGACGCTGGCGCCGGCGGCGTCGATCACACCATCGCAGCCGAGACCGTCACGCTCCATGGCCCAGGGTTTGGCATCACCGATGATGACCTCACAGCCGTAGTGCTTGCGGGCGATCTCCAGACGGTGCGCGTCCTGCGGCAAACCGACGATCGCCACCTGCGCGCCGCAGAGGCGCGCCATGGCGGCGCAAAGGATGCCGATGGTCCCCGGGCCGAGTACGAGGACGCGATCACCGGGCTCGATGCGCGCGTTCTTCACCACCGCGCTGTAGGCCACGCAGCATGGCTCCGTCAGGCAGGCCTGCTCAAAGGGAAGCTGATCAGGCACATGATGCAAAATGCGGCTCGGCACGCGGACGTATTTGGTCATCGCACCATTGACGCCATAACCAAAACCTTTGCGCGTGGGGTCCAGGTTGTAGAGGCCGCGCCTGGTCATCGGATTGTTGGCGCTGATGATGGCGGCGGTTTCAGAGACCACGCGGTCGCCTTCTTTCCAGCCTTTCACATCCCTGCCGACTTCGATGATGTGTCCTCCGAACTCATGACCGAGCACGACCGGATAATTCACCGGCCATGAATGATCGGCCGTCCACTGATGCAGATCGGAGCCGCAGACGCCGACATTGGCGACTTCCAGAAGCACATCATCGGCTCCGATGGCTGGCTTTTCGATTTCACGAATTTCGACGGAACCTTTTTCTGGGGCGTAATTGACGACGGCGGCGGATTTCATGGTTACTCCTATTTCGCCGCCGATGCGCGGCATTGTCCACGACAAAGACTATGTGAAATGCGGCGATCCGCAGATAAGACCGTGAACGCAAGTTGCCAGAACAGTTGCCGAATCACTCAACATCGTTGAATCTCTGCGCTCGAACAATCTCGCCTGAGACGTTTGGTATGAGTCCTCCCATGATGAATCCACCGCCATCCAACCGCGCAGATGAAATTCTCAATGCCGCGTTGAAACGTGATTCCATTGATCGCGAGGCCTTCATCATCGGGGCTTGCGGTGAAGATGCGGACCTGCTCGCCGAAGTGCGGGCGCTGCTGGCGGCGAATGAGACCATGCCGACGGCCTACCGCGCCATCCCCGCCACGGAGAGTCTGACGGCCGCAGATCTCGATGCCACGATCAAGGACGCCCCGGGCACACGACCGATCATTCAACCAGGCATCGAGCGGGAGGGCGAACGCATCGGACGCTACAAGCTGCTGCAGGAGATCGGCGAAGGCGGCTTCGGCACCGTGTGGATGGCCGAGCAGATCGAGCCGGTGACAAGGCGCGTGGCATTGAAGATCATCAAGCTGGGCATGGACACGCGCGAAGTCGTGGCACGCTTCGAAGCGGAACGCCAGGCGCTGGCGATGATGGATCATCCGAACATTGCCAAGGTGCTGGATGCGGGCGCGACGGACAAAGGCCGGCCCTTCTTCGTCATGGAACTGGTGAAGGGCGTGCCCATCACGGAGTTCTGCGATGCGCGGCAGCTCGGCACGCGTGAACGACTGGAGCTGTTCATCGATGTGTGCTCGGCGATCAATCACGCGCACCAGAAGGGCATCATCCACCGGGACATCAAGCCGTCGAACGTCATGATCACCCTCCATGGTGACAAGGCGGTGGTGAAGGTGATCGACTTCGGCATCGCCAAGGCCACGCAGGGCAAGCTCACGGACAAGACGCTTTTCACACGCTTCGAACAATTCATCGGCACGCCCGTGTACATGAGTCCGGAGCAGGCCAGCCTCAGCGGACTGGACATCGACACGCGCAGTGACATCTACGCGCTGGGCATCCTGCTTTACGAGCTGCTCACCGGCAAACCGCCCTTTGACAGCAAGTCGCTGTTCTCAGGCGGCTACGATGAGATGCGGCGCATCATCCGCGAGGTCGAGCCGTCAAGGCCATCACTGAGACTCAACACGATCGTCGGTGAAGAGCGCACGGTGCTCGCGAGAGCGCGGCAGATCGAGCCCGCAAAGGTGGGCCGCCTCGTCGAGCCGGACCTCGACTGGATCGTGATGAAGGCCATCGATAAGGACCGCACACGCCGCTACGAGACGGCCAACGCCTTTGCGCGGGACATCTCCCATTTCCTGGCCGACGAGCCGGTGAGCGCCACGCCGCCGAGCGCTGGCTACCAGTTCCAAAAATTCGCCCGCCGCAACAAGGCCGCACTGCGGGTCGCTGCGAGCATCGTCACCGTGCTGGTGATCGCCACAGTGGTGAGCACCTGGCAGGCAATCCGAGCGACACAGGCCGAAAAGACAGCCTTTGAAACGCTCGCCCAGGTCGCCGCCGAGCGCGATGCGAAGGAACTGGCGCGCAGGGATGCTGAAAACATCTCGAAGTTTCTCGGTGAAGTTTTCCAAAGCCCCGACCCGACCCGCGACGGCCGCACCATCACCGTGGCCGAGACCCTCGACAATGCGGCGAAAAAGCTGGAGACGGATCTCGCCGCTCAACCCATCCAGCGGGCAAAACTGCAGACCACGCTCGGCAACACCTACCTCGCTCTCGGTCTCGCGCGGCAGGCCATCCCGCTGCAGGAGAAAGCGCGCGATTTCCTCCTTTCCAGCGCCGGCCAGAACCACCCCGACACGCTTCTGGCCATGCATAAACTGGCGCTTTCCTACGCCACCGCCGGACGCCTGACTGAGGCGCTCAAACTGCGGGAAGAGGTGCTCGCTCTCCGCCGCAAGGTGCTCGGCGAAAGGCACCCCGAGACGCTCTCGGCAATGAACAACCTGGCGCTTTCCTGCGATACGGCCGGCCGCCAGGATGAGGCGCTCAAACTACGTGAAGAGGTGCTCACTGTCCGCCGCGAGCTGCTCGGTCCAGAGCACCCCGAGACACTCAAGGCGATGCAAAACCTGGCGCTCTCCTACCACGCCGCCAACCGCCGGGATGAGGGACTCAAGCTGCAGGAAGATGTGCTGCCGCTGAGCCTCAAAGTGAATGGCCTGGAGCATCCCGACACGCTATTGGCAATGAACAATCTGGCGAGCTCATACGGCGCCACAGGCCGCTTTGACGAGGCGCTCAAACTGCAGGAAGAGGCGCTCAAGCTCCGCCTCAAGGTGAACGGTCCGGAGCATCCCGACACGCTTCTGGCAAAGCAAAATCTGGCGAACTCATACGCAGCCACCGACCGCCTGGACGAGGCCATCAAACTGCAGGAGGAGGTGCTGAAGCTCAGGCGGAAAGTGAGCGGCGCAGAACATCCCGACACCCTCTCTGCGATCTACAATCTGGCGAATTCCTGCCAGCACGCCGGCCGGAAAGATGAGGCGCTCAGGCTGCGGGAGGAACTGCTGACGCTCAATCGCAAGGTGCTCGGCCCCGCGCACGCCTACACGCTCTCTGCGATTTCCGACCTCGCGGATTCCTACATGGAGGCAGGTCGCATGTCCGAGGCAGCCCCCCTGCTGGCAGAGATCTCCGCGCTCAAGACCGGCAACACCGCGCTGGCCATGAAAGTCGCCTCCCTGCAGGCATGGTTTGGCAAAGATGCTGAACTTGAGGCGACCCGCCATCGCATGCTCGATTGGTCCAGGGACGCCACGAAACCCGACGACCTGGATCGCGTGGCCAAGCTCGCCTGCCTGCGCCCTATCAGCGATGCCGCGATGAAAGAAGCCACTCTAACCGCCGCCCGACGGGCCATGGAACTCGGCAAAGACGATCCGGTCTTCCGAGCCCGGATCCAGATGACCCTGGGCATGGCCGAATATCGCGCCAGTCACTATTCCGAGGCCGAGCAGGCCCTGCTGACGTTCAAATCCAACAACGGAACCATCGCGGATATCGCCGCCTTCTACCGGGCCATGTGCCTTTCCCAACAAAAAAAATCAACCGAAGCTCATGCCCTCTTCACCATTCAGGAGGAAAAAATAAAACCCTTCCTGACTGACGACAAAAAGCCTCTGTCAGAGGACGCCGGGCCGGACGATCTCCTCCTTTGGTTAGCCTACAAGGAAGCCAAAGCGCTGATCTCCGGGGCATCCACACCGGGGAATTAGCGGACAAAGCGAACCCGCGCGGCTGTAGCTTCACACCTTCCGCTTTATTTAGTTAGACCTGGTGCCTTTATTTGTCCCTGAAACAGCAGTCACACGGATCCTTCACCATGAAAAAGCAGATCAAATCCACTCCTACCCGCCGCGACTTCATCGCCACTGGCGCAGCCATTCTCGGTTTCAACATCATCCCCCGCCATGTGCTCGGTGCGCCAGGGCAACCACCCCCATCAGAGAAGCTCAACATCGGCTGCGTCGGCATCGGCGGGCAGGGCGGCGGCGTGACGCGCGAGTTGGCCACCTTTGCCAATGTTCACATCGGCGCACTTTGTGATGTGGAAAAAAAGCACGAGGCGACGATGGCAAAAGCCTACCCCGGAAGACCGTTTTATAAGGACTACCGCGAAATGCTGGCGAAAGAAAAGGGACTCGATGCGGTGATGGTCGGCACCCCGGACCATTGGCACGCACCGATCTCCATCGCGGCGATGAAACTCGGCAAGCATGTCTATTGCGAGAAACCGCTGGCGCACACCATCGAAGAAACGCGCATCATGGCCAAGGTTGCCGCGGAGATGAACGTCGTCACCCAGATGGGCAACACAGGCCATGCCAGCGAAGGCCTGCGCCTCACCAAGGAATGGATCGACGCAGGCGCGATCGGCGCGGTGAATGAAGTTCATGTCTGGTCAGACCGCCCCGGCAGCTTTTGGGACACGCAGGGCAAACCGCGTCCGGTCGGCAAGCCTCCTGTGCCAGAAACCCTCGATTGGAACCTATGGCAGGGCCCCGCTCCTGAGCACGCCTATCACCCGGACTATGCGCCAAGAAAATGGCGCGGCTTTTTTGACTATGGCTGCGGCGCGCTCGGTGACATGATGGTCCACAATGCCGACCCAGCCTGGTATGCGCTCGACCTCGGCGCTCCTATCGCGATCGAAGCCAAAACTTCGGAGACCAACCCTGACACCTTCCCTCTCTGGAGCATTGTCACCTGGCACTTCGCCGCCAAGGGCAATCGGGGCCCCGTGAAACTCACCTGGTTCGATGGCGGAAAAAAACCTGAGCCGCCTCCCGGATTCGGCTCCATGCGCAAACTCGGCGACAACGGCATCCTCTTTCTCGGCGACAAAGGATCCATCATCGCACCCGGCTGGGCAGGCACGCCACGCATCGTTCCAGAGAGCCAAATGAAGTCGTTCGTCATGCCACCGCGGAGCATTGCGCGCAGCATTGGTCACCGCCAGGAATGGGTCGAAGCCTGCCTCGCCGGCAAACCCGGGGATGCCAAAGCCAACTTCGCCTACGCCGGGCCATACACCGAAGCCCTGCTCACGGGTGTGCTGCCGATCCGTCTCGGCAAACGCATCGAGTGGAACAGCGCCAAGATGAAGGCCACAAATGCCCCGGAAGCCGGTGCGATGATCCGCAAGGTTTACCGCAAAGGCTTCGAACTTCCGGCCTGATCACCATCGTCTGAATCGTGATTCATCGGCGCGACGAAAGAGGCCGCGCTGGTGAAGGTGCCGCGCTGATGAGCAACGCGTGCCAGAAATACCGCATGTTGACGTTCATGGCGGAGTCATGAGCACTCGTCCATCCCTCAGCCGCCGCCGATTTCTCCAAAACACCACCGCTGCAGCCCTGGCCAAACCCCTGCTGGCACAGGCTGCTGACACGGGGCCGTTTCAGGCCACCGGCGTGCGCGCGGGCGAGGTGACGGACTCCACGGCCATTGTGTGGGCACGCCTAACAAAACATGCGACGCGCAACAACGACGGCGTGACCTTTGCCCTCGAAAAGGGCAGGAACAAAAGCAAGACCGGGCGCAGCCTGCCACCCGTGGCGGAGATCGAAGGCGCGTGCCCCGCCATGTCCGGCCAGATCCGCCTGCGCTATGGTTTGAAGGAGGATCTGAGCGATGCCATCGAAACCCCGTGGATTCAGGTGAGCGTGGAGCAGGATGGCATTCACCATTTTAAGCTCACCGCGCTCAAGCCGGGCAGCACCTTTCATTACCTCAGCGAAAGCAGAGGCGCGGACGGCAAGACGAGCTCAAGTCTTGCAGGCAAATTCCACACCGCTCCGGAAGCGTCATCGCCCACCGGGTTGCGCTTCTGTGTCATGACCTGCCAGGGTTACCAGGATCGCGATCATCCGGACGGCCACCCGATTTATCCTTCGATGGTAGCGCTCGATCCGCGCTTCATCGTGATGACTGGTGACCTTGTTTACTACGACAGCAATCCGCCAGTCGCCGTGTCGCCTGCGCTCGCACGCCTGCATTGGGAGCGGATGTTCAGTCTGCCTCGGCTCGTGAACGCGATGCGCAGCACATCGACCTATTGGCTCAAAGACGATCATGATACTTTGACGAATGATTCGTGGCCGGACACGAAAGTCGGTGAATTCACCTTCGCGGAAGGGCAGCGCATTTTTCACGAACAGGCTCCCCTGGGCAAGCAGAGCTACCGCACGATCCGCTGGGGCCGTGATTTGCAGGTGTGGTTCACCGACGGTCGTGATTTCCGCTCGCCGAACAATATGGCCGACGGCCCGGACAAGACGATCTGGGGTGCAGAGCAGAAGGCGTGGTTTAAAAATACGGTCAAAGAAAGCACGGCCACCTGGAAGGTGCTCGTCAGCCCCACACCGCTCGTCGGACCGGATCGGAAGAACAAGAACGACAACCACAGCAACGAAGGATTCGTGCACGAGGGTGATGAAATTCGCGACTGGCTTAAGGCGAACGTGCCGGACATTTTCTTCGTCGTGTGCGGCGACCGCCACTGGCAATACCACTCCGTGCATCCGGTCAGCGGCGTGCAGGAGTTCAGCGTCGATGCCGCGAGCGATTCGCACGCTGGAGGCACCCCCGGCGAGGACAAGGCGTATCACAAGTTCCATCGAGTGAAGGGCGGTTTCCTCGCTGTCGAGCTGAAGCCTGAGGCAGCGGGGAGCACCATCAGCTTCCAGCTTCGCCATGTGGATGGAGAGATCGGCTACGAGGCCAAGTATATCCGTAAGCTCAGCTAACAGATCCCAGACATCATCATGAAAATCGTTCCCCTATTTCTCTGCCTGATCGTCGGACATCTCCAAGCGAGTCATGTCGCCTCGCTCAAAGCACTCGGTGCCAAGGTCACCGAGGCCGGCGGAGTCGTCACCGAGGTGAGTGTGAAGTGCGACGCCTTTACCGAGGCCGATTTCAAGACGCTCGGCAGTCTCACCACCATCAAGGTGCTGGCCATCAGCGGCAAAACAGTCACGGACGACACGCTGGCACTGCTCACCGGGCTGGTGAATCTGGAACGCCTCAGCACCGACGGCATCCAGCTCACTGACGATGGCTACAGGCACTTCGCCGCGTTTCAAAGGCTCACCTCGCTCGCCTTCTTCCACCCCGCTTTTCGCTCCAAAGAATTCACTGGCAGCGGCCTCGCTGACTTGAAAGCACTGCCAAAGCTGGAGCGACTGACCTTTGCCGGATCGACGGCTGGAGATGCCGCGATGGAGGCCATCGGGCAAATCACGCAGCTCAAGGAATTCCGCACCTGGCACACGGCGCAGACGCAGGCGGGGAACGCGAGCTTATCGAAGCTCGCCAACCTCAAAGCCCTGCGCATCGGTCAGCGTTTGCCGAACTGGGGGAAGGAATCGCCGGTCAGCTTTGATGAATCAACGATGCAGACGCTGGCGCAGATCAAGACGCTCGAATCCCTCGAACTCACCGAGGCGAGGCTCAGCGCGAAGATCATCCCGCAACTGAGAGCACTGCCGAAGCTGACCAAGCTCAAGCTCGAAACCGTGGACATCCCGGCTGCAGATGTGGAGGCGATCAAGGCAGCGCTGCCGAACTGCAAAGTGGACTTCAAGCCGATGAGCGATGTCGAAAAGGAAGCGTTGATGGTGAAGAAGCTGCGGCTTTGATTGTCAGATGAACGACTCTGCCATCGTTTCCCACCCGCACCTAATCATGAACATCGCCACCAAACGCCACCTCCACCGCCGGGCTTTTCTGCGCGGCGCGGGAACCGTTCTCTCACTGCCGTTTTTGGAAGCCATGGTGCCCGCCTTTGCAACACGGGCGCAAGCCGCCTCCGGACAGCCGCCGCCGCGTTTTTTGGCGATGTGCGCCACACTCGGATTTCACACTCCGTTTTTATTTCCGCAGGAAACCGGGGCGGGCTACACGCTCACGCCCTATCTCGAGCCTCTGAAGGATTTGAAGGATGACTTCTCCGTCATCTCCGGCCTTCAGCATGAAGAGCAAAATGGCGCCAACGGCCACACCTCGGAAATGACCTGGCTGACCTCCGCAAAGCATCCGGGGCTTGCGGGATTCAAAAACACGATCTCAATCGACCAGTTGATTGCGGAACACATCGGTTCACTGACACGCTTCCCCAGCCTTGTTCTGGGAACGGGCAGCGAATCCATGTCATGGTCTGCCAGCGGCGTGCCTCTGCCGGCGGAGCCTTCCCCTTCCAGCGCTTTCCGTCAGCTCTTTGTCGATGGCACAAAGGATGAGATCGCGGCGCAGGTGCGTGGATTGAAGCGCGGACGCAGCATTCTCGACACCGTGATGGGCCAGGCAAAAAAACTGCATGGTGAACTCGGCAAACGAGATCAGGAAAAACTCGACGAGTATTTCAGCGCCGTGCGCGATCTCGAAGGCCGTCTGGTGCAAAACGAGGAGTGGGTGCAGAAGCCAAAGCCCAAGATCGATGCAAGGCCGCCGACCGACATCCAGAGCCGCACGGATGCGATCGGCAAAATGAAACTGATGCAGGATCTCATTGTGCTCGCCCTGCAGAATGATTCCACGCGCACCATCACCCTGCGCCTCAATGGCATGAATGCCGTGCCAGAGATCGAAGGCGTGAAGAACGACTGGCACAATCTCTCCCATCACGGTCAGGACCCTGCGAAGATTGAAGAACTTAAAGTCATTGAGCAGGCCGAATTCACCGCGCTGTCCGATTTCCTCGCCAAGCTCAAAAACACCCGGGAAAATGGCCGTCCGCTGCTCGACTCCACAGCGGTGGTCTTCGGCTCCAATCTCGGCAACGCGAGCGCTCACAGCACGGCCAATCTCCCGCTCCTCCTCGCGGGAGGCGGTTTCAAGCACGGCCGCCACATCGCCATCAACAAAGACAGGCACGTTTTCTCGAACCTCTTCGTTTCACTCGCCCAGCGGATGGGCGTGGAGACTAACCAATTCGGCTTCAGCACGGGAGTTTTGGATATCAATCAGGCGTGAACATGAAGTCCCTATTCTCCGCCACAGTGCCGCTCATGGCTTGCGCCACCATCGCGTCCGCCGCGCTTCCAGCCATCCAGCCTTTCCTGGATCAGCATTGCATGGACTGCCATGACAGCGATGTGAAGAAAGGCGACCTCGACTTGTCTTCACTCTCCACCTCTGGAACTGATGCAGCGGCGTTGAAACAATGGGTGCGCGTGTTTGATCGCGTCGCCGCGGGGGAAATGCCGCCGCCAAAGAAGAAACAACCCTATCAGGATGCCGTGCAGGATTTCATGACTGCTCTCGGCACCGATTTGAGCGCGAAATACAACGCGCAGAAAGGAACCGTGCTGCGCCGGCTGAACCGCCGTGAATATCAAAACACGATCAATGATCTGCTCGGCGTGAATGTGAATGTCATCGATGCGCTGCCCGAGGACGGACGCGCCAAGGGCTTCGACAACATCGGTGAGGCGCTTTCCATTTCGGGCATCCAAATGCAGCGCTACATGGAGGCCGCGGAACTGGCACTCAATACCGCACTGTTTCAGGAAACGCGCCCGGAGATGATCCGGCAGAGCGCCACGCTTGAAAGTGACCGCAACAAGGACAACCTCGGCAAGCACTGGCTCAAACGCGAAGATGGCTCCATCGTCGTCTTCAACAACGGCGGCTTTCCCAGCACCGTGATTCCAAATCTCCGCGCCCAGGCCTCCGGCACTTACAAACTGCGCATCACTGGTTATGGCTACCAGATCGGGGAGCCCGTCGTTTTCGCCGTCATCACGGGCAGTTTCAATTTCCGCAATGCTGACAACGTGACGCACAGCTTTCACGAGCTGCCCATCGGCAAACCCGGCACCGTGGAGATCACACTTTATCTCGACCAGGGCAAAGGCATCTGGATCAGTCCGCAAAACCTGAACGGTCCGGATGGCCATTCGCCAATCAAAGACGGCCCGGACAAATATCCCGGTGAAGGGATGGCCTTTCAGCAAGTGACGCTCGAAGGCCCGATCCTTAAGGAATGGCCGCCGCGCGGTCAAAAGATGCTCCTCGGTGATGCAAAATTGCGGCAGCTGCCGCATGGCCTGCCGCCTTCACAGGCTTGGAAAGCCCGGCAGCCCGGCTTCAAACCCAAATACACCGCCGACAGCACCGATCCGGCTGGTGATTCCCGCAGGCTGCTCACCGCCTTCATCACCACCGCATTTCGCCGCCCTGCAACAGCAGCAGACATTGAGCCTTTTGTGAAGCTGTTTGATGCCGAGTTCGCCGAGAGCAGTGATTTTCTAATAGCCATGCGCACCGCCGCCACCGCGGTGCTGTGTTCGCCGGAATTTTTGTTTCTAAAAGAGCCCGCAGGCAAACTCGACACGCTTCAGCTGGCCACACGTCTGAGCTACTTCCTTACCCGCAGCACTCCCGATGCCGAACTGCTCGCCGCAAAGCTCACGCAGCCTGCCGTTCTCAGTTCCCAAACGGAGCGCCTGCTCAGGGCGGCAACGATGGAACGCTTCGTGGCGGATTTCAGCGATGGCTGGCTGAATCTTCGCGAGATCGAATTCACAACTCCCGACAAGCAGCTCTATCCCGAATACGACGAGTTGCTGCTCAATTCCATGCTGCGCGAAACACGCGGCTTCATCATGGAACTCATTCAGAACAACCTGAGCGTCGCCAACATCATTCAGAGCGATTTTGCCATGCTCAACAAGCGCCTCGCCAACCATTACGACATCCCTGGAGTGAAGGGACTTGAACTGCAAAAGGTGAAACTGCCGGCCGGCAGCCATCGCGGTGGCATTTTGACGCAGGCCAGTGTTTTGAAAGTCAGCGCAAACGGAACCAACACCTCGCCCGTCGTGCGCGGCATCTTCGTCATGGACCGCATTCTTGGCATGGAGCCGCCGCCGCCCCCACCAGGCATTCCCGGTGTTGAGCCGGACATCCGCGGAGCCACCACCCTGCGCGAACTGCTCGACAAGCACCGCAACATGGAAAGCTGCAACGGCTGCCACCGCGTCATCGACCCGCCTGGCTTTGCGCTGGAAAACTACGATGTCATCGGCGGCTGGCGTGAAAACTTTCGCAGCATCGAAAAAGGTGAAGCGATCAAACTCGTGGTCGAAGGACGCCGCGTGCGATACCGCCGCGGACCTCCGGTCGATGCCGCCGGCGAATTGAGCACGGGTGCAAAGTTTGCGAACATGACCGACTTTCAAAAGCTCCTCCTCGCCGATCAGGATCGAGTGGTGCGGTGCGTCATCGAAAAACTTCTCACCTTCGCCACAGGCCGGGCGATGGGCTTCTCAGACCGGGCTGAAATCGATCGCCTCGTGGCGCAATCGAAGACCCAGGGCCATGCGATGCGCGCTCTGATCCATGCGGTGGTGCAGAGCGAGGCGTTCCGTAGCAAGTGACCAGGTCAAGTGAACCGCATTCGAAGCGTTGCGCCTGCGGCCAGCAGTCGTATAGAACACGACCATGCCGTCCGCCTTCCTGCCCATTCTAGACGCCCTGCCGGAGCGTAAATCGCCGCTGATGGAGCGGTTTTGGTCTCTGCTGGAGGTGAAGGCTCCTGCACAATTGGAAGCGATGGCGCGTGAGGCGCGCGCGATCACCCGGCGAAATTTCGGAAACACGATGCGCATGTTTGCGCCGCTCTATGTCTCCAACGAATGCGTGAACAATTGCTCCTACTGCGGTTTTTCCCGGGACAATGCGAGTATCATGCGTGTGACTCTAACCATCGATCAAGTGGTGAAAGAGGCCAGGCATCTGGTCGAACAGGGCTTTCGCAACATCCTGCTGGTGGCCGGCGAGCATCCAAAATTTGTGAGCGACGGTTATCTCGAGGAGTGCATCCGGGCGATACGCGAGTTTGTGCCAACGATCGGAATCGAGGTTGGTCCGATGGAGGCACCCGAATATGAGCGGATGGTTCAGGCAGGCTGCGAGGGGCTGGTGGTGTATCAGGAAACTTATGACCGCAAGATCTATGCAGACATGCACACTGCGGGGCCGAAGAAGGATTTTGACTGGCGCATCGCCTGCCCCGAACGCGGCTATGAGGGTGGCTTCCGGCGCATGGGCATCGGAGCTTTGTTTGGCCTGAGTGACTGGCGATTGGAGGCGCTGCGCTTGGCAGCGCATCTGGAGCATCTCTATAAACAGTGCTGGCGCTCGACCTTCACGGTGGCTTTTCCGCGGCTGCGTCCTGCCGCCGGCGGGTTTCATCCACTGACAGGTTTTCCGGACTGGGCTCTGGTGCAGACGATTTGTGCCTTCCGGCTGATTTTCCCAGAAGTGGGCATCGTTTTGAGCACGCGGGAGTCCGCACCTTTGCGGGATGCGCTGGCTCCGCTGGGCATCACCAGCATGAGTGCAGGCAGTCACACCGAACCCGGCGGCTACACCGGCGCAGGCAGCGAAGACCTGCATCAAACCGTGAAAGGCCGTCGCGTGGAAGTGACGGAGAAGAATGAAAAAGCCCGCGCGGAAGGGCAGTTCGGCATTGCTGATGAACGCTCTCCCGCTGCCGTGGCCGCCATGCTTTGCAGCCAGGGGCTGGATGCCGTGTGGAAGGACTGGGATGCAGCGATTCTGGCGGCAGCGTAAAGTTTGTCTTCACTGGTTCACCCAACCAACTTCAAAGAGCTGTGGGCGATGATCCGAACCAAGATCCGGTCCGACTTTTCGGTCTTTGATGACCAAGGGCGAGGTGCAAAGCACATGGTCGATGGGGATGGCGAAGATCGAACGCGCGCGCCACGTGGGCAGCCATGGCGGAGAGGCTGAGCGGAAATCAAGCCGGCCATTGCTGCGAAGAGACCTCATGCCTTCACACCAGGGGGTGGCATTGAGATCCCCTATCACGATGCTGGGCTTGCCTGTTTCGGCAGTGCAATCCGCAACGGCCCTGAGCTGATGATTTCTACTTTGCCAGGCGGTGAATCCAGCCGGCGGCACGGGATGAATGCCATAAAGGACGAGTTCGCGGGAATCCATGGATAGATGTGCCTCAATAGACGGTGTTGAATATGCACCGGCGGCAGGGCCATGACCGAACTCACGGACGATGCGCAGTTGCTGAAGCGGCAGGCGGCTGAAGAAGGCGATGCCGAAATTATCCGCTCTGGGGTGCACGAGATGATGCGGATGGCTAAGCTTCAGGGATTTCAGCTTGGCGGCCCAGATGGAATCGATCTCCATGAGAAAGATGAGATCCGCATCGGCTGAGTGAAGATAGTCGAGAACGTCCTGATAGCGTTGGTTGCTGGTCAGAACGTTGAGGCTGACAACCCGTAATCTGAAGTCGGTGGCCAACTCGATGGCAAATGGCCTGGAGGAAATAGCCAGAGCCCAGATGAGCCAGACATTGAGCGTAAAAGTAAAAAAACTGATCAAGGTGATGGCGTGTCGCCTGCGCCTAAAACACCACCCAACAGCAAGCAGGGAAACGACAAGATATTGCCACCTGAAGTGGCTGAAGAGGTCCGGTAACCAATGACTGGAACCAAGGAGACCAACCCAAGAACCGCTGATCGCGAGGAGAATGATCACATCAATCACGCCATCCAATCGGACACTGCGGGAAAGGAACTGGCGGAACAATCGCATGGCCTGTGGACATCTCGCCGAGGTGTTGAGTTCAGCCGCCCCATAAAAAAGCACCCGGCCTTGCGGGCCGGGTGCTGTGGGGAATCGGACTGAACCGGGATCGGATCAGGCGAAGATGTCAATGATCGGCACACCCTTGTCACCGACCGTGAACGGACGGTTGGATGGCGACATGACGACTTCTTCGACGGGAAGACCCATGGCGTGACCAATGGTCGCAAGGAAGTCCTGTGGGCTGGCCTGCTTGTCAGCAGGGCGGCGGCCCTCCTTGTCAGTCGAACCATAGGCGTAACCGCCCTTGACGCCGCCGCCTGCGAAGACGGTGGAGTAAGCGAGCGGGTAGTGGTCACGGCCATCATTTTCATTGATGTCCGGTGTGCGGCCAAACTCTGAACCAAGAACGATCATCGTGGATTCAAGGAGTCCCTTGGCTTGAAGATCAAGCAGGAGAGCCGAGAAGCCGGTGTCGAGTGTGTTGCCGTTGTTGGTCATCGCATTGTCGATGGTGTTGTGCATGTCCCAGCCGCCCATTTGGACTTCGACGAAGCGAACACCACTCTCAACGAGACGACGGGCGAGGAGGCAACCTTGACCGAAGTTGTTCTTGCCATATTTGTCACGCGTCTCAGGGGACTCCTGAGTGAGGTCGAAGGCCTTGAGGTCCTGACTCTTCATGAGCTTGAGCGTCTCATCATAGAATTCGGAATAGGCCTTCACATCTTCACTTTGGAACTTCTTGCGGAAGGTGGAGTCGAACTCGTTCATCAGCGAGATGCGCTTGGTGAACTGATTGTCGCTCGTTGTCGGCTTGATGTTCTGGAGACCGCTCTCGGGATTGGAGATCGGGACTGGTGACATGGCCGGTGGGAAGAAACCAGCACCTGGGTAGGCGCTGCCGCTGTTCACAACGACGCTGTCCGGAAGAGTGACATCCTTGATACGACCCAGGAAGTGAGAGGCCCAGACGCCCATGGCAGGATGGACGATGGTGCCACGTGGCTCATAGCCTGTCTTCATGACATAGGTGCCAGCTTCATGCACACCCGTCTTCGAGGACATGGAACGGATAATAGCCAGTTTGTCGGCGTTCTCTGCCAGTTTTGGCAGGTAGCCACCGAGAGCGACGATGTTATCGCCCTTGGCCTTGGCCGGGGTGCCAAAGCCTTTTGTCGCGCCTTCCTTTGGATCGAATGTGTCAATGTGGGTCATACCGCCACCCATCCAGAGATAGATGACATGCTTGGCCTTACCAAAACCAGCCGTTCCCGGTCCGGATTTGGAGACAGCTTCAGCAGCCGCCATTTTGGCGGAAATGCCGGGGAGGAGGGAAACGCCCAGAACGGATTTAGCCGTGCGGAGCATGAAGTCACGACGGTTAGCGTCGTTGAGGCGGAGGAGTTCGGATTTCATAGAGTTGGGAGAGTTAAAATTAATGTGTTTCTGCGAGGGATTACTGAATGAACATGAACTCACGCGTGTTGATGAGAGCCCAGATCATGTTGGCGTAGCCATCTTCACCAGCGCCGAGTGTGCGCTTGGCAATGTCCTTTTCATTCATGGTCGGTTTGCGGTTCATGATGGTCAGGAACATGCGTTCCACCTTTTCCGAAGGGTCACGCACTTTTTCCATATTGCGGAAAACGAGTGACTCAGGGCTGGTGAGCATTTTCTGCGCCTTGCCATTCATCATCATCAGCACCTGCGGGACGTTGCCGATTTTGGTGCTTCCGTCGATGAGGTTGCGGGGAGATTGACCGAAATCGATGAGGAAATGGCCGTTCGGCGCAGGCTGGGCGACTTCAGAGGCACGCATGAGGCGCATGCCTTCGTAGCTGAGAATCTTCCCGGGGCCATCGCTGACCTCTGCCACTTCCTGTTTCTTCGTGGATTTGGAGGCTTTCCCTTCCATCATCATGTCGCCACCAGCCATTTCAAGGCCACCACCCATGAGGGCATTTTCCTTCTGCTGGATTTTACGATAAGCGTCATACTTGATGAGCACTGTCTGGGCATCCACGGTTTCGAGGTTGAGGTCGATGGACTTGGCATACAGGTCCTGGAGAGGCGCCTTGTAAGCATCAGGCTGACCCAGCACGAGGGTCATGTACGAGTCCCAAGCCTGCTCGGCGCTCATGCGGCGCAGCATTGGCCCCTGGAAGTAGTACTTCTCACCCATGACGATGTTCTCGGTGGTGGCTTCCGACTGGTAGGCACGCGTGTTGTAGACGATTCTCATGAACTGCTTCAAATCGAATTTCACACGAACCATCTCGTTGGCGAGATGCTTGAGAAGCTCAGGGTTCGAAGCGTTGTTTGGATCGTCAATGTTGGTCACAGGCTCTGCCACAGCAGCACCAAAAGCGCGCTTCCACATCCGGTTTGCGATGGTCATGGCAAAGCGCGGGTTCTGGGGATGCGTCATCCAATTGGCAAAGGAGATGCGGAGTTTTTCCTCATCCTTTTTGTTTTGCTTGTAGGCTGGGTTGTTCTTGTCCGCAGGGGACCAGGTCACGAACTTCGGAGCTACGGGCTCACCAGGTTTGCCATCCTTATACTTGTAGTCAGGCGGCAACTTCATGTTGTTCACGTCGCGGTCTTTAACGGCATTCTGGTTGGCACGGATGTAGTTTTGAATGCCGTTACGCAGGCGTTTGATATCCTGACCGGATTTTTCAATGATCGGCTCAATGCCTGCCATGAGTTTCCCCATGGGGTCGGCGCCACCGAGATCCTTGCCATTGAGCCGGGTTGTCGTCGCGCCAAAGTAGGCTGCCATCTCATAGAACTGCTTCTGCGTCCAATCAGCAAAGGGATGGTCATGGCACTGGGCGCAAGCGACATCGGTGCCGAGGAAAACGGTCAGTGTGTTCGCCAGATTGTCGAGCGGCATGCCTGAATCGCGCAGGAGATACCCCGCAGCGCCATTGTAGGTGCCGTCAGGCTTCTTGTCCCACATTTTGCCGGTCGCCGTGATCATGTCCGAGACCATCTCATTCCATGGGCGGTTTTTGGCGATTTGTTCCTTCAGCCAGCCAATGTATGGTGTGCCCCGGACGTTATCGGCCTCGAACTTGTCCATCACTCGCAGCATCTCGGCGAAGTAGTTGTAGAGGTTGGTTTTGTAACCATCCGAGTCCAACAGCATGTCGATAAGTTGCGCACGCTTGGCCTTGTCTCCGCTTTTGATGAAAGTGCTGGCTTCATCATAATTCGGGATGCGCCCAGCGATGTCGAGATAGACGCGGCGGACGAACTGCTCGTCATTGGCCATCGGGTTAAAGCTCTTGATCGGTCCTTTGCCCGCCTTTGCGCGCTCAGGATTTGCCTTGATCAGACCGTTGGCAACAAGTTGATCCACCTTTTGAGCTGCCTGAGCCACCGTCGCATTGGCCATCATTGATGGGGCGTCCGAGTCAGCAGATGCCGCTGTTTCCACGGGTTTCGCGGCTTTGGCGATCGCCTGATCCTCAGCGGAGAGACGGGCAAGGGCGAACTGATGCAGGGCTCCATCCGCCGTCTGGAGGACAATGTTATCACCTTCGATTTTAACGAAGGAGGCGTTCACTTGGCGACCTTGGACGTCAGTCCACATGCGGGCTTCCGCGAAGGCGGAACTCGCACAGAGACCCGCGGCGAGAAGGCTCGCTAGCAGTGTTTGGGTGGTATTCATGGGTTTTGAGGTGAGTGTGAGTGTGATACTCCGGCTGGGGAAACGGGCCAACCTTCGAAGTATTAGTTAAATTATACAGCAATTTGACCATTGCGGCAGGAAATCTTGGTTCGACCTAAATGTCGCCTTAGTCAGGGGCTCGGCCGCCTGCATCGAGACCCTCTCCTGCCGCCGCAAAGGCGGTCGCCAGATTTTGCCAATCCCCGGCCGTCGAATCCCAGCCACCGCTGACGCGAACCGCACGGCGCAGTTCCTCCCAACTGGCACCAAGCGCCTGCAAGACCACGGAGGCGCCTTCTTTACCCGAACTGCACGCTGAACCCGTCGAAATGGCCACCCCAAGCCGCGTCAGGCGCGTAAGCCATTTGAGGTTGTCGTGGCGGGGCATCACCATCAGAACCGTATTCCAGAGACGTGGTGCGCCTCCGCTGATCACTCGCAGGCCCGGAAACTGCTGCTGCATTTGCTGAATGAAGGCATCACGCAAAACGGCCTGAGCCAAGGCCTGCTCGGGCAGCCGGGACGTGAGTGCTTCAAGCGCAGTAACCATCGCCTCAATTGCCGGATAATTTTCCGTCCCTGCGCGCCGCCCGTTCTCCTGGGGGCCCCCGTGCAACAATGGGAATGATTCCCCGGCTTCGGCCATGACGAAAAACCCAATCCCCTTCGGCCCGCCAAACTTGTGGGCACTGCCCGTGACATAATCACAGAGGCCCAGGCCGGTGGCCTTCATTTTGCCGAGCCACTGGGCCGCATCGGTGTGAAGACGAACACCCGCCTCACGACACAGCCGCAACAGCTCCGGCCAGGGCTGCAGCACTCCACTTTCATTGTTCGCCGCCATGATGGAGACAAGGGCCGGTTGATGCCTTGCGAGCACCTCCTGAAGCGCGGCAGGCTGAACCACACCCTCCTCATCGACCGGAATTTCGATGATGCGGCCACGTCCAAGCATGGCACGAGCGGCCTCGCGCACGCTGGGATGCTCAATGGCGGAAATGGCCACGACAGCATCCGCCTCCAGACATTTTGCCAGCCCAGTAAAAAGCATGTTATTTGATTCCGTGGCGCCGGAGGTAAAAACGATCCTCTCCGCCTCCGTTCCCAGAAGGTCTCCCAATCGCTCCCGCGCGGACTCAAGCGCTTGGCTCGTCATTCCAGCTTCGCGATAAAGGCTGGAAGCGTTGTGCCAATGCTGCTCGCTGGCCTGCAACCAGGCCGCGCGTGCCGCCGGATGCAGCGGCGTGGTGGCATTGTGATCAAAGTAGGCAGGCATAGGTGAAGAAACCACCGCCCACCCCCTGCGACAGCAGACGATAAAGCAGGAGAAGCATAAAAACAGCAGATCACCCGCCTTTACTTCAACAATTCGCACCCTGCCAGTGCGGCGCGATGCTCCTCAGCGTTAGTCAACTTGACGTCATGCCTTTCGTCACGGCAAAGCACCATTCTTTCACCTTCTCCGTCGGCCGAATTGATGACGCCGCAATAACAGGCCGAAACTGTAGCTTGGCGACCGGCGTTCTTTATGAAAGCATCCTCCCACGCATGAAAGTCGCCCTGATCAGTTTCCTCTCCCTCAGTCTCGTTCACACACACGCTGCATCTTTGCAGGCTCCGCTCGCAGCCATCCGCGCAGTGGATCGCGAAGGCACCGGCAATGAAAAAGCCACAACCGCCTGGCAGCAACTCACTCAGGCGGATCCCGCCACGCTGCCGGAAGTTCTCGCAGGCATGAATGGTGCAAATCCACTCGCCGAGAACTGGCTGCGCGCAGCCGTCGGGGTCATCGCCGACCAAGCCATCGCCGCGAAGAAACTTCCGATCGAATCCGTGCAGGCCTTTCTGAATGACACCAAAAACAGCCCTGCTCCGCGCGTTGTCGCCTTTGACATCATTCAGCGGGCCAGGCCGGAGTTGGCAGAAAAGATCACTCCCTCCCTGCTCGACGACCCCAGCAGCGAGCTGAGGCGCCATCCTGTGGCGAAGCTGCTGCAGGCAGGTGATGAAGAGTTGGCCCAGGGCCGCAAAGCCGAAGCCACCAATGCCTATCTCAAGGCGATGAACAGCGCCCGCGATGAGGATCAGATCAAAGACCTTGCCAAAAAATTGAAGGCTCTCGACAAACCTGTCGATCTGCCAAAGCACTTTGGATTCCTCATGAACTGGAAGCTCATCGCGCCCTTCACCAACGTCGAGCGCAAGGGCTTCGACACCGAGTTCCCCCCGGAAAAAGAAATCAGGCTTGACGCTTCCTACCCCGGCAAAAACAGCGAGGCTAAATGGACCGACTTCACAAGCACTGATGAGTATGGCCAGATCGACTTCAACAAGCCCTTCACCATGCTCAAAGAAGTCACCGGTTACGCCTACACCGAGTTTGATTCGAGCGAAGAGCGTGAAGCTCAGATCCGGCTTGGGTGCAAGAACGGCTGGAAAGTCTGGCTCAATGGCGAACTCCTCTTTGCCCGCGACGAATACCATCGCGGCGCCAAACTCGACCAGTACAAACTCCCCGTGAAACTCAAGAAGGGCAAAAACAAGCTCCTCGTCAAATGCTGCCAAAACGAGCAGACAGAATCCTGGACCGTCGAATGGCAATTCCAACTCCGCCTCTGCGATGCCACCGGGACGGCAATCGTTGCAAAGAAATAATCCGGCGACTCCATCCTCAATGATCGACAGCGAAACATTCACGTGCCCTCCCGATGGCGGCCCGCTAAAACGCAGGCTGCTCGGTCACATTGTGCCCGGTATAATCATAGCTTATGCAGTTTTGTTTGGGCTGATTGGCGGCCACCTTCATTTGCCAGCAAGGCGCTCAACTGTCGAATTCACAGGTTATGCCGCGCGCTGGCTTGGGCTTTCTTATCTCTCCGCCGCATCCTTCATGCATTGTCACTATGGATGGGGTTTGAGTGAAACCGCGTGGCCCCACAGCCAGAAGGGAAAATGGATCTCCGCGTCGGTCTTCCTGATCACGATTATCATCGCATTCTACTGTCACTCCAAATTTGCTTGAGCATTACCATGAAAACCTCACTAACTCTCCTTTCGTTCCTCATCATTTATCATTCATCCTTTCTGGCCGCCGCCGACTGGCCCCAGTTCCGCGGTCCGAATGCGTCCGCCGTTTCCACCGAAACCGCAGCACCCGGGCCCAAGGTGAACATCGCTTGGAGCGTCGATCTGCCGGGCCGTGGATTGAGCAGTCCAATCGTGGTTGGCGATAAGGTGTTTGTCACCTGTTCAAGCGGACCGGACCAGTCGAATCTGCATGTGTTCTGTTTCAGTGCTGCGGATGGCAAGAAACTCTGGGAGCGCGTGATGAAGGCCACGGGCCGGACGATGTCGCACAACAAAACCAGCGTCGCCGCACCGACACCATGCAGCGACGGCGAGCGCGTGTTCGCACTGTATTCCTCGAATGATCTCTTTGCCTTCGATCTCGCGGGCAACCTGCTTTGGCTGCGCGGCCTAACCTATGATTACTCCAATGCCAGCAATAGCCTCGGCATGTCATCGTCACCTGTTGTCGTTGGTGATACCCTGGTCGTGCAGAGTGAGAATGACAGCGAATCCATCGCCGTGGGAATCGACGTGACCACGGGCAGGAACCGCTGGAAGAAGGAGCGTCCAAAAGCGGCAAACTGGACCAGCGCCGTGGTTTATCAAAACGTCGTGGCACTGCAATCCAGCAAAGGCCTTACCGGCGTGAATCCCAGGACCGGCGAGATCGAATGGGACTACACTGATGGCGCCGCAACCATTCCCAGCTCCGCTGTGACAAAGAATGCCATCTACGTTCCCTCCAACGGGGTCACTGCGCTGGCACCGGAGAAAGGCGCTGCATCACAACTCTGGCGCGCGGCAGGTTTGAAACCCGGCACCGGCAGTCCCCTCGTCCTAAACGATGCCATCTACGTGCTGAACGGTGCCGGCGTGCTCGTCAAAGGCAACCTGGCGAATGGTGACGAACTGTGGAAGTTGCGCCTTAAAGGCCCGCTCAGTGGCTCGCCCGTCGCTGCCGGCAAATACATCTACATTGCCAGCGAACGCGGTGATTTCCAAGTCATCGACACCACTGCCAAGGAGGGTGCTGTCGTCCATACTGTGGAACTGAAAGACACCGTGCTCTGCACACCTGCCATCAGTAACAGCGCCCTGTTCGTGCGCAGCGATAAGAAACTGTGGAAGCTGAAGTGAATCGCCAAATCAGCGCAGGATAACGAAATGCCCGTCCGTGCGGGCATAGGCGACAGCAAAGCTCCAAACCGGCAGCTTCTCTCCATCTTCTGAAGAGCTGACATTGCCCTTTTTATCCAGCACATCCCAATGCAAGTGGCCTGCCTTGGCCCATCCGGCTCCCAAGACACTGACGATGACCGTTTGTCCTTTCGCGTTCTGAGCCAAAGCAGGATGCTTGGCATTCTTCGGACCGACTTTCTGAAAAGCGACGGGAGAGTCCATGAAGCCGGTAACGATTTGTCCGTCGTTTTCCCACGCGGCACGCAAGGTCTGCGCGACAGGCATCAGGCTCACGCTGCTCATAGGGCACATGGCGATGCGCCAGTCATCGAGCACTTTGATGGCGGCACCCTTATCTTTCCTATAGGTGATCATCGCCATGCCGCGTGCATCAGGTTTAAACGCGGTGCGGTAGAGCACGCTCAGTGTTCCATGGCCATCCAAATGGGCGCGCAGGGAACAGCAGGGGCACACCCCTGGAGACGCTGAATTCAGCGGAAGGGGAGCAGAAAAGCGCCGACCATCATCCGTCGATTCACGGAGAAAGATGAGCCGTGAATTCTCTCGTTTTCCGGACTCTGTCGTTGCATGCCAGATGATGCACACCCGGCCCTCGGTATCCGCTGCAATCGTGGCTCCTCCATCGAGCGCCACCGTTCCTCCCAGCAAATCCTGCTGAGTGCTAAAGACCGAATCTCGAGATTCCAATCGGGCATGATAAAGTGGTGATCGCTGAGGCCTGCCACCGGCATGGTCAGGCGCGCCATTCCATACCACTTGCACACTGCCGGACTTCCCTAGCGCGAGCTGTGCACCACGAATGGTGCCCATGGCAACAGCAGTCTTGGCAATGGAATTGACCGTGATCGGAACCGCCCAGGTCACGTCATCGACGGCACGATGCGTATAGCGGATATCACAACCCTTGGGATCGCCTTTGAGATAAACGAGATGCACGACACCCTCAGAGCTTACGACGACTTGCGGTTGAAGTCCGCTTTCAGGCACAGACTCCACATTTACCTGCGCGCTAAGTGCCTGGATTAAAACGAGAAATGTGAGAGCAAGTGCGACCGATTTCATGCTGCAGCCAAACGTTCAGCGTGTCTGGAAATTTCTCAGCCGCAGCGCATTCGCGATGACGGACACAGAGCTGACACTCATGGCTGCACCGGCGATCATCGGACTGAGCAGCACCCCGAACCAAGGATAAAGCACGCCAGCGGCGATGGGGATGCTGAGTGCGTTGTAGAGGAAAGCGAAGAGTAGATTTTGCCGGATATTGCGCATCATCGCACGACCAAGTTGGATGGCATGAACAATGCCGACGAGGTCCCCGCGAACGAGGGTTACGGGAGCGGTTTCCATGGCAACATCGGTACCCGTCCCCATTGCAATGCCAACATCGGCTTCAGCCAAGGCGGGAGCGTCGTTGATACCGTCGCCCGCCATGCCGACGACTGAACCGGGCTGTTTCAACGATCTGATATAGCTGCACTTCTCCTGTGGCGTGAGGCCGGCATGGTAGCTCTCAATGCCCAGCGTCCTTGCGATTCGTTTTGCAGTGAGTTCGCTGTCGCCGGTAAGCATGACCACGGAGATGCCGAGAGTTTGCAATTGAGCAAGCGCATCAGGTGTCGTCGGCTTGATCGGATCGGTCACAACAATAACACCCATCATTTCACGGTCCACCGACAGGAAAACCGTCGATTTTCCTTCCGATTGATGAGGTGCAGCAAGCTCTTCGAGGGCCAGATTATCTTTAATTCCCTGATTGCGGAGATACTCCGCTTTACCCACCAGCACAGTTTTCCCATCCACTGCACCGCTGATGCCTGACGCTGGTGTCGCCTGAAAATTCAGCACGTCCGGGAGATTAAGTTTTTTCATCTCAGCTTCATGAACGATGGCAGAGGCCAGCGGATGTTCACTATATCGCTCCAATGCCGCGGCGAAACGAAGCACTTCATCCACGCTCAGCATGCTCTGCGGTAACAAAAGCACTTCTGTCACTGACGGTTTGCCAAGAGTGAGAGTGCCGGTCTTATCCACAGCCAAAACGTTGAGCATTGCCAGTTTTTCGATGGCCTCCGCATTTCGAATCAACACGCCCATTTTTGCACCACGACCGATGCCGACCATCACGCTCATCGGTGTTGCCAGCCCGAGAGCACAAGGACAAGCAATGATCAAAACAGCGACCGCATTAGCGACCGCATAGGTCAGGGATGGCGACGGTCCGAGCCACATCCATAGCACGAACGTGATCACGGCGACCACGAGAACTAAAGGAACAAACCAAGCAGCGATTTTGTCAGCGAGCGCCTGGATCGGTGCCCGACTACGCTGTGCCTGCCCGACCAGTTGGATGATTTGCGACAAGATGGTGTCAGCGCCCACGCGCTCTGCCCGCACCACCAGGCTGCCAAGTTGATTGAGTGTGCCGCCGGTCACCTTCGCCCCAATCGCTTTCTCCACCGGGTTGGGTTCACCGGTGAGCATGGACTCATCCACGTGGCTAAAGCCCCCCGTCACCACTCCATCCACAGGGATTTTTTCACCGGGGCGCACCCGCAGCAGCTGTCCGACTTTCACACTGCCAAGTGCGATATCTTGATCCCCATCAAGTGTGACGACGCGCGCTTTTTTCGGCTGAAGACCAAGCAACTCCTGAAGTGCGCTACCCGTGCGCGCCCGGGCTCGTAATTCCAGTATTTGTCCAAGCAGCACCAGCACAACAATTACCGACGCCGATTCAAAGTACAGCGGCATCTGACCATGCCTGTCACCTAGCGATTTCGGAAACCAGTTTGGTGCGAGCATCGCCGCAACACTGAAGATATACGCCGATCCAACCCCGAGACTGATTAGCGTAAACATATTCATGCTGCGATGCCGCAGTGACTGCCATGCACGAACAAAAAATGGCCACCCTGCCCAGATTACTACCGGCGTCGTGAAAAGGAACTGCATCGCACGAATCGTCCCGTCCACAGCCAGTGCCGGGTGGCTCCATGCAGGTGCAAGGTGAGCCATTGCGGTGACAAAGACTGGCAAGGTCAGCAGCGCGCCCCACTTAAGCCGCAGCGTCATTTGTTTCATCTCCATATTGCCTTCACCTCCCTCCACCGGACCGAATGTTGAATTGCGCTCCAAAGCCATACCACATTTGGGGCACGCTCCCGGTTTGTCGGATTCCACACCGGGACACATCGGGCAGTAATACTCGGCTCCAATTGGCGGAGTCACCGAATTCTCCGCATGATGCATGCAACAACTTTTGCTCTTAGGTTTGGGTTGCGCGCGACAACATCCAAGTTTGTCCTTAGCCTCGTGGGAATTCATGGAGTTTGAAAATTATTGTTTGTCGCCCTGTCGTTTGCACGCGGGGACGGGCTAACGAAAATGGTTATGCCCAGCCTGCAGCGGCCCCAACGTTTGATAGCTAGGCACACAATTGTTCTTTGCTCATGTGAATTGTAGTTCGCAAGCCGCACCAAATGCTAAACGGGAGGTCTTTCATAATGCTCGAAAATGCAAACCATCTGGTTCCGTTGTACAACCTGAGGTGATAAGTGTTTGCCGGCCAGATAGATTCCCAAAATTTCCTTTTTGGAATTTGATTGGACTGCTCCACAGATTTCGTCTCCGATATTCACACCGCCATGTCCTACCAAACAAACGCCGAAGCCCAGGGAATCACTTTTGAAAAACAACCAGCAGGATATTTGAATCTCTGCATTCGTTCAGGGAATCAACTGCTCACCTCCGGGCATGTTAGCGACCTCAAAGGCAAACTTGGAGCAGATCTTAGTGTCGAGGATGGCTATCAGGCGGCGCGCAATTGTGCTGAGAAAATTCTCCGCTCTGTCTGGAGCAGCCACGGCACCCTAAATGGGCTCAAAGTCATCAAGGTTCTTGGCTGTGTAAACTCCACACAAGATTTTACAGACCAGCATCTCGTGATCAATGGATGCTCCGATTTCCTGCACATGATCTTCGGTAAAGATGGGGCTGGCTATCATGCGCGCAGCGCTCTGGGATTTGCCCAACTCCCCACCGGTGCAGCTGTTGAAGTCGAAGCCATTTTTGAGGTGGTCAGTTGACGCCCTCTGAATCTGGCGAGCCTGCGGCTCGCCAGATTTCAGTTAGTTTTAAATTGAAACTTCAGAGTCGTCTTCAAACGCATCTGCCACTGGCTTGAGTATCATACCGGCAGCAACAGTGTTGTTAGTCTGCTCATCGACGAGGATAAAACTGCCAGTTGTGCGATTTTCCGAATACGCATCAAAGAAAATCGGGGCTGATGTGCGGAGCCTGATACAGCCAATATCATTCAGGCTGAATTCCTGGCTATCCTGGGATTTCTCAAGGGTGCTGATATTGACCTTGAAAAGGACATCCGTCACCACGGCCCGAACTTCATTCGTCGTGTGTCGCAAGTGAAACCGCCCGCGCGGTTTCAATGATTTTTTATCCGCAAACCAGCAGATCATGGCATCAAACTCATGCCCACTCTCAATCGGTTCATCCGCTTTAACGATCATCCCGCCTCGACTTGTGTCGATCTCGTCAGCGACGGTCATGCTGTAGCTTAGTTGCGGCGTAGTTTCGTTTTGCAGTCCATCATAGGTATGAATTCCAGCAATGCGCGTTTTCATGGCTGACGGGTACACCAACACCTCATCGCCCACGCGGAAAGTGCCACTTGCAACTCGACCGGCAAAACCACGATAATCGTGAAGATTACCCAACTTTGCATCGTTTTGATCTGAAATCGGGCGGATCACCCATTGGACAGGAAAACGCGCTTTAGCCGTCGTGGTTTCTGCATGTACCTGCACGGTTTCAAGGTGCTGTAGAAGAGTTGGTCCCGTAAACCATGGCGTCTTCAGAGATCGTTCAACCACATTGTCCCCGTTGAGCGCACTGATTGGAATGGGACAAATTTGAGGCATTTTTTCCAAACCCTGCGCGAAGGTTAAATAATCAGCCAAAATTTTGTCATAAACTCTTTGATCAAATTCAACGAGATCCATTTTATTCACCGCGAGAATGATGTGTTCAATTCTAAGAAGACTCGCCAGATACGTGTGCCGCATGGTTTGCTCGATGACCCCAAGGCGGGCATCCACAAGAATGATTGCCAGATCAGCAGTTGAGGCGCCCGTAACCATATTTCTCGTGTACTGAATGTGCCCCGGGGTGTCTGCGATAATGAACTTCCTCTTCGGAGTTGCAAAATAACGGTAAGCCACATCAATGGTTATTCCTTGCTCGCGTTCAGCGCGCAGCCCGTCAGTTAGCAGCGCAAGATTAACATGACCATCGCCGCGTCTCTTTGAAGATTCTTCTACAGCGAGAAGCTGATCCTCAAAGATCGACTTTGAATCATACAGAAGGCGTCCAATTAGCGTGCTTTTACCATCATCCACGCTGCCTGCTGTGGTGAAGTGAAGAAGTGAGGATTCAGTGGGGTTGACAAGAGCGTCCATGGATTCGGAAGTGGTAAGAATTGATGATCTTAAATGATTGTTTGATCTCAGAAGTATCCCTCTTTCTTGCGATCCTCCATGGCCGTCTCTGAACGCTTATCGTCAGCACGTGTTCCACGCTCTGTCTGGCGGGCAGCGGCTACCTCAGCCACGATTTCATCGATGGTGCTAGCCGTGCTTTCTACCGCTCCCGTGCATGTCGCATCCCCAACAGTGCGGAAACGGATGGTCATTTCACGAACATTAGCTTTCTCCTCCTCTAAAAGTGGAATGAAACCCGTCTCTGCGTCTAGCAACTGATTGTGCCGCTCGATGATTCTTCGCTGATGGCTGAAATATAGGGTAGGGAGAGGAATATTCTCCTGGCGGATGTACTGCCACACATCCATCTCGGTCCAGTTACTGAGGGGAAATACGCGGAAATGTTCACCAAAGTGCTTACGCCCATTGAAGATATTCCATAGCTCTGGTCTTTGATTTTTTGGATCCCATTGACCAAACTCATCTCGGTGGCTAAAAAAACGTTCCTTGGCTCTCGCTTTTTCCTCATCCCGACGACCCCCTCCCAAGCAGGCATCGAACTGGTACTCTTCAATAGTGCCAAGCAGTGCCGCTGTTTGTAGTTTATTACGACTTGCGTTGATGCCTTTTTCTTCCTGCACGATTCCCTCATCAATGCATTTCTGCACGCTACCTACAATCAACTTTGCACCTACTTCTTTTACAAACCAGTCTCGATAGGTCATGGCCTCAGGAAAATTGTGCCCCGTGTCTACATGTAGCAACGGAAACGGCAATTTGGATGGATAGAAGGCTTTTCGCGCCAGCCATGCCATAACGATCGAATCTTTGCCTCCAGAAAATAAGAGAGCCGGTTTTTGAAACTGTGCTGCCGTTTCGCGAAGTATAAAAATTGCCTCGCTTTCGAGGAATTGAAGATGGGTTATTGAGGCCATTATTGGAAATTTGCTTGGTTTAACGAGTCAATTAATCTCGGTTGTTAGTTTGGCATGTAAACCACACTCATGTTTTTCATCCCCTTTTGCGGGGTCATAGTAGGTGTGTTCATTCGGCAAATCGTGCTCAAGCAGGTAGTGCTCAAGTTCATCCTGCGTCCAATCCAAAATTGGATTGATTTTGAGGCAGTTGAATTTCGTGTCCCACATCACTGGTTTTAGAGATTCCGCGCGCTGTTTATTTTGATCTCTACGGAGTGCTGTGATCCAAACGGCGGGGGCCATTTCTCTCATGCCTCTTTCAAATGGCTCAAGTTTCATTATCCGACTGAAAGACTCAACGCGTTCGATTTCATCGGGCATTGGAACCATCCCTCCATTCATCGCCAACCAATGTGCCGATGTCATTTTTGGAACGTAGGATTTGATATTTAAACTTAGTCTTTCGCGGGTTTTCTCAGCGAATTTGTACGTTTCCGGCAGATTTGTTCCATGATCCACCCAAAGAACTGGAATTTCCGGCAACGAACGTGTCACCAAATGTAATATTACTGCCTCGTACTGTCGAAAATTGGTTGTCACTATTGACGGGCCTTGAGCTACCGCCCAATCAATGATTTGTGGCGCTGACATGCCAGCAAAGTTTACCGACAGTGTTTCGAATGTATTTCTGGTCATAAGTGGTATTTGCTACTCAACAAACTCTATCTATTGAGTGGGGAAAGAGAGTGGGTAGAAAAAACCCCACTCCGTGAGGAGTGGGGTATATAATCTGGCAACGTC
>CAJCCF010000037.1 GCA_903960845.1 uncultured Verrucomicrobiota bacterium
CGGTCAACGGGCCCAGATGGGGTGACTGCTGCCTCACCTATTGAGTGAGCTTCCACGGGGATGTTTTTACGCACCATCAGCCCATTCTATGCGCCTTCACGGCAATCTGTCATCTTTCCCATTCACGCTTTTAGGGTAAAACAAGTGCCGCCAGCAGCAACTGTCTTGATAGCCCTCACGAGCGTGACACGGTCGGTTGATTTCGACAGGTAACCAGCAGAGCTGAGCCGACGGGCGAGTTTAATCTCAGCAGCATTGGCACTGGCGGACAACATGATGACGCGAATATTCGGCCAGTTTTGCATCAGTTCTTCAAGCGTGCTGAACCCGTCGGTCCCCGGCATGCGCACATCAAGAAGAATAACATCGGGCAGATGGTTGACGCAGACTTGCATCGCCTCCGTCCCGGAAGAAGCCGTAGCGATGCTGGTAAAACTCACTTCCAGGCGCAACATAGCCTCCAAACCCTCGCGAACTACGGCATGATCGTCCACAATGAGCAGGTTTAAATTCATGCTTTCGACCAATCTGTTATTATTTCCTGGCGCACGAGACTTCTAACCATCATTCGCAAGTGTGAATTTTTTCGCTGCTGAGTGAATGAGACCATCATGAAAGGATCAGTAGCTCGTAATTCTGGAAAGATTGCAAGACGGCAGAACAAATTTAAACGCTCATCGGGTTCACACCTGGAGATTGAGTTTCCAAGTCATCCGGACGCCTGAGAACGCGAAAGATGAATGCAAACCTGCGTGCCACTTCCCCTTTCACTGGTAATCTCAACTGAGCCACCAAGCCAGCGCATTCTCTGGCGCATGCCTTCTAAACCAAAATGTCCTAGTCGGGTGTCTGGGGCTGAAGACAGCGCAAAACCCTGCCCGTCATCCGTAATGCGCATTTCAAACCCGGTTATTGAGTAATGCAAAAACAGGCACACCCGAGTTGCCCGACCATGCCTGAAGGCATTGCCAACAGCCTCCTGCATGAGTAGGAGCAGGCTGCCCATCACATCTCGAGAAAGGGTAAATGTCTCGCCCTGAGTTTCCACCAGAACGGCTCCTTGTGGCCAATGATCCATGGTGCATGCAGCATGACGTAGAAGAGCGGAAAAATCATCCATTTCTCCCGCCATCTGACGCAAGCCCCATAAGCATTCCCTCAATCCACTCTGAGTTCCGACAAGTGCATTACGAGCAGCTGTGAACTGCTCCTGGGCGGCGGGAGAAATGTCCCCCAATTGCGCCACGGCAGCCTCCAGTCGGAAGGCTGCACCAGCGATCATTTGCTGCAACCCATCATGCAAATTGACCGCCAGACGATGCCGTTCTTGCTGCGCCGAATGAAACTCCAATTCCGCATCCCGATGATGGCTCATGACTTTCTCCAACCGGGCAGCACGCAATCGCAGACTGCGGCGGAGCGTGAACCCCCAGATAAAGACAATCAGAAACGCAAAGAGGGAGGCAAGAAGGGCCAATGTTAGATGCTCTGGTGTCCACCAAGAAGGCTTCTGCAAAACACGCACATCCTCAGGAGAGCGGAGCCAGATGCCGAAACTTGCCACCTTAGGCATACTCGGAATGGCCGAACTCACAAACACCGTCTCGCAGACTCCTGTCAGTTCCAACTCCGAACCTTCGACCCAAGAATTCACGACATTCTCGTCCGCTGAATTAATGGCAATCAAACGCGCAGTGGTGTTCGCACTTCCCATGTCGATCTGCAGGTGCATGGCGTTTTTAGCGTATGCGGTGTCGACACGACGCAGGCGGCCACGGATTCTCACAAGACGCCCATCGAAGTCACTCTCCACCACACGACTCCACTCAATCACTTTGCGCGGTTGGAACAACTTTTCGGCTGTGGTAAATACCGCCTCAGGCACCCTTTCGCTGCCCAGACTTCGGACAATAGCACCGTTTATTGAGGCTACCATTCGTGACATGTCCACAAAACCGGCAATTTCAACTCGGTCACCCACAGTCACCGCAGCATCAGGTGCCTCGACCTTTACTCCCACACCGCCTTCCTGAACAAAGAAAAACTCCCCTGGCGAACTAAATGTGACGATCCCTTGAGTGACACAACGGTGCGCATGATTGCCTAACGGTGAAAATGGTTGCAGGCGATCCAAGGTAACCCGCGAAACGTTTTCAAACGGGTTTTCCCTCGGAGGTTTTAGCACTTCGATGTCATTGGGTCCGGTAATTCTGATCCGCAATGCCACCATTTCCGCGCGAAAGTTTGAAATCGGGGAAAAAATACCGCGAACTCTAACTTCAGCATCAATCAGCCCCGCAGCGTTAATTTCAGGCCATTGCTCTACCAATACTTGGAATGTTTGGCCCTGCGCCAGCAAAGCAAGACTGATTCTGTCCCTCCCTGCATGGGGCGCTTTTACGTTTTGAATGACTCCCTGGAGTTCTATTCGTTCGCAGTCCTCTTCCCCTGATAAAAGTCGCTCTGTCGCCACTTTTCGCGCTTCAGGCAGCGGCTTGGAGCCTAAACCCTTGAAGTGCTTTAAAACGACAATGGGAGCGTATCCGCCAGGATGACTCGCCCCCTCCACCTCCAATTCATCGCCAATGACGATTCGTGCGAGTCTCGTGTCATCGCCCTTCCATATCCCGGCATCTCTCGCGATAGACACCTCCACCCATATACTCTCCTTGCCATCATCAAGCACCAACCACTGGGGAGACGGGCTAAACATGTCCAGCAGAGTGACAATTCCACGCACCTTGACTGGCAATGCCTTGCGAGCAGCGGCAATAGTGAGCGTCCGAATATCCGCAATTTGAACGAGTTTTTTAAATTCCTCCTCGACAGGAATCACGGCATGAACCGAATCACTTAAGGAAACTAAAAAGGCGATGAAGCAGAGGATTCGCTTTATAGAATTACGGAGCACGTCGCAATTTCCGCCAGCCAAAAAGATGGAACCACTAATTCTGCGAACCTCGAATGTATTTCTGGTCATAAGTGGTATTTGCTACTCAACAAACTCTATCTATTGAGTGGGGAAAGAGAGTGGGTAGAAAAAACCCCACTCCGTGAGGAGTGGGGTATATAATCTGGC
>CAJCCF010000038.1 GCA_903960845.1 uncultured Verrucomicrobiota bacterium
CGTGGTAGAACTCTTGCACGTCCTCACCAGACAGGCTCCACACCTCGTCGTCGCACAAGAGCAAGTCGCTGAATTGCGACGGATGCGGAAGGGTTGCAAGCCGCTGCAGCAGGTCGTGCTCGTCCGCGATGGCAATGCGGTGCGCGTTTACTTGAACGGCAATCTCGAACTTGAAGCCAGTGGACGCGTTGACCCGTTCGTGCCGCTCGGTGAGTGTTTCTTCGGTGGACGCAGTGACAACGACTCCAACTGGGAAGGCCGGCTCGATGAGATCGCCGTCTTCAACCGATCGCTAAGCGCGGATGAGGTGGCGAAGCTGGTCGTGAAGTAATGCCTGGATCACGATCAGACACAGAGTTGGCGGAATACGGCACGGTGGGCGAGCGTATCAAATCATGATGCGGTCCCAACTTCCATTTTTTCTCATCACCCTGCTGTCTGTTGCAGGGGCACGGCCTGCTATTGCTGCGGGCAAATTGCAGTTCAACCGTGATATCCGCCCGATCCTCTCGGACAAATGCTTCTTTTGTCACGGGCCTGATCCGAAGAAGCGCGAGGCCGATCTCAGACTGGATGAACGTGATGCGGCAGTCCAGGCTAAGGCCTTCCTGCCGGGCAGGGCGGAGGCCAGTGAGATGATTCAGCGCATTCTGACCAGCGACGCTGATGATCACATGCCGCCGGCAAAGTCGAAGCTCGGCGACCTGACAGCTGGTGAACTCGCCACACTGAAACAATGGATCAACGAGGGAGCGGAATATGAGGCGCACTGGGCCTTCATTCCGCTGAAGCCTGATGCGGCAAAAGGAAAGAGCATCGACAGCCTTGTCGAAGCGGGTCTGGCTGAACGGGGATTGAAACTGCAACCTGCAGCAGCGCCCGAAACACTGGTTCGCAGACTCGGCTTTGATCTCACCGGATTGCCGCCAACACCTGAAGAAGTCGGGGCATTCGTAAACGGCAGGGATGCAACTCTCGATGGCTCTGCAACTTACGAGGCACTGGTGGACAAACTCCTCTCGTCTCCAGCCTACGGTGAACGCATGGCGGTGGACTGGCTGGATGTGGCGCGTTATGCGGACAGTTTCGGCTTTCAGGTGGATCGCGAGCGCGAGGTTTGGCCATGGCGTGACTGGGTGGTGAAGGCCTTCAATGACAACCTGCCATACGACCAATTCGTGACCTGGCAGCTCGCGGGTGATTTGCTGCCGAATGCCACGGACGAGCAGGTGCTGGCCACAGCATTCAACCGCCTTCACCAACAGGAAAATGAGGGCGGCAGCGTGGAGGAGGAGTATCGCGTCGAGTACATTGCGGACCGCGTTCAGACCGTGGCAACGGCGTTTCTAGGTCTAACCTTTGAGTGCTCGCGCTGCCACGATCACAAGTACGATCCGATCAAACAGAAGGACTACTATGGGCTGTTTTCAATGTTCCAGAACATTGATGAAGCAGGGCTGTATTCCTTCTTCACCCCTTCCCCGCCGACTCCGACGCTGATGCTGATGGATCAACCGGCCAGGGACAAGATGACGTCACTGAAAGCCAGAGTGGCTGAATTGGAGAAGAAAAACACGCACCGGGTTCTGACCGCTCCGGATCTTACCCGGGGTGAGTTGGCACACTTCACGTTTGATGCCCTGGAGAAGAACAAGATGGCAGATGCACTCCATAAGGACAGCGGGAACGCGGCCACGCTCAAGGGTGAGAACATCCTTGTGGAAGGAAAGCTGGGAAAGGCGGTTCAATTCACAGGAGACGACGCGGTGGATACTCCCCTTGGAAACTTCAAGAGACATGAGCCCTTCAGCGTGTCCCTTTGGATGCAGACGCCAGACCGAAAGGACCGTGCCGTGGTGTTTCACCGCTCCCAGGCATGGACAGATGCGGCGAGCCGGGGCTATGAACTGCTCATCGAGGAGGGCAAGCTCAAGTGGTCGCTGATTCATTTCTGGCCGGGCAATGCGATCAGCATCCGCACGGTGGAAGATGTTCCGCTCAAGCAGTGGATGCATGTCGTGGTCACCAATGATGGCAGCAGCCGTTCAGATGGTTTAAAAATCATCATCGATGGCAAACAGGCTGCGGTGGAAATCATCAAAGACAACCTGACCAAAACCATCGCAGGCGGCGGACACGACAACATCAGTCTCGGTGAGCGCATGAGGGATCGCGGGTTCAAGAACGGCATGATTGATGACTTCCGCGTGTTTGACCGGGATGTGACTGACGGGACGGATGTGACTGACGCAGGTTACATGGCACTGAAGAAGGCACGCGAGGATCTATGCACCTATCAGGATGCACAGAAGGAGATGATGGTGATGCGTGAACTGCCGACTCCCAAAAAGGCGTATGTGCTGACCCGTGGCGAGTATGACAAACGGGCGGAGGAGGTCGGCCCGGCGACTCCGGCCTTCCTGTCCCCTTTTCCAAAAAACGCTCCAAAGAATCGACTCGGCTATGCGCAATGGCTCACGGCCCCGGACCATCCGCTCATGGCACGCGTGACGGTGAATCGTGTGTGGCTCAACCTGTTCGGTCGTGGTCTGGTGAAGACTGCGGAAGATTTTGGCAGTCAGGGCGAGCGGCCTTTGTATCCTGAACTGGTCGATTATCTGGCGGTGAAGTTCATGCAAAGCGGCTGGAACATGAAAGCACTGGTCAAGGAAATCGTGCTGAGCCGGGTTTACCGCCAGCGCAGCATTGCCGATGTGAAAACGATGGCGGATGACCCGGAAAACCAATGGTTGGCGCGCGGCCCCAGGTTCAGGCTCCCGGCGGAGATGATTCGTGACAACGCCCTGGCTGCGGCCGGATTGCTCAAGCTCAATACGGGTGGCCCGCCGGTATATTCGTATGAAATGACGGAAGCTTTCAAGCCGGTGGGGCCAGGCGCTGGTGATGCGGTGTATCGCCGCAGCCTTTACATGAACTGGCGCCGCACCAGTCCGCCGCCGGCAATGGTGGTTTTCGATGCTCCAAGGCGGGCCGTGTGCGCCGCCAAACGCGAACGCACAGATTCACCGCTTCAGGCGCTGATCCTGCTCAATGGTGTCCAGTATGTCGAGGCGGCCCGCGTGCTCGGGGAGAAACTCCATCGCGAGCAGAAGGGCGATGTGGCAAAGATGATCGAACAGGGATTTTTACGCTGCCTGAGCCGCAAACCGGATGTCCGCGAGGCTAAGATTTGCACCCAACTTTATCGCGAGCAGCTCACTCATTTCGAAGCGGTGCCGAAGGAAGCCGAGGAGTTGCTGAAGATTGGAAACACGAAGCGTGACGTTTCGATTTCCGCACCACAAGCCGCCGCCGCCACTGTGCTGGCACAGGCTTTGTTAAACCACGATGCCTGTGTCGTTAAACGCTAAACTTCACCCCTCATGAACACCCCACCTTCCATGATTGATCGCCGAAGCTTGTTGAACCGTTTCGGCATGGGCATCGGCGGGCTCGCCCTGTCTGAGATGCTGGCCAAAGCATCATCACCCGAGGATCATGGCGTGCTTGGCGGCACCCATTTTGAACCGCGGGCAAAGCGCATCATCTACCTGTTCATGTCAGGCGGGCCATCGCATCTGGACTTGTTTGATTACAAGCCGCTGCTCAATCAACGGAACGGCGAACAACTGCCGGACTCGGTGCGCGGCGGGCAGCGACTGACAGGGATGTCGGGAAATCAGTCCTCAATCCCGATGGTTGGATCGCCGTTTAAATTCACGCAACATGGACAGGCTGGCGGCTGGTTCAGCGAACTTCTTCCGCACACAGCAAGCATTGCGGACGATATCTGTGTGGCGCGTTCGATGTTCACGGAGTCGATCAATCACGGTCCTGGCGTGACGTTTTTCCAGACCGGGTCGCAGATTGCCGGACGCCCCAGCATGGGGGCATGGCTCAGTTATGGACTCGGTACGGAGAACGCAAACCTGCCTTCGTTCACCGTGCTGATCACCAAGGGCAAAGGCGGACAGCCGCTGGGCTCACACCTTTGGGGCAGCGGCTTCCTGCCGACAAAGCATCAGGGCGTCCTGTTCCGCGCAGCCAAGGATCCCGTGCTGTATTTGGGCAATCCGGCCGGCGTCAGTGCGGACAGCCGCCGCCTGATGCTGGACCGCCTGCGTGAGCTGCATGAACACCAGATTGAGGGAACTCCAGACGCGGAGATCAGGAACCGGATCGACCACTATGAAATGGCTTTTCGAATGCAGACGAGTATTCCTGAAGTGACGGACTTGAGCCATGAACCGCAGCATGTGCTCGACAGCTACGGGCCAGAGGTGAAGACCCCGGGTTCCTTTGCTGCAAACTGCCTGCAAGCGCGGCGTCTGGCGGAAAAGGGCGTGAAATTCATCCAGCTCTATCATCAGGACTGGGATCATCATGGTGGTCTGCCCGGGGCCTTGCCGAGGCTCTGCAAAGAGACCGACCAACCTGCCGCGGCTCTGGTCAATGATCTGAAGCAGCGCGGCATGCTGGATGATACACTCGTCGTCTGGGGTGGTGAGTTTGGCCGCACGCCATACTGCCAGGGCAAAATCAGCGCGAACTTCGGGCGTGATCATCATCCGCGTTGTTTTAGCGCGTGGTTTGCCGGCGGCGGCATCAAAGCGGGCTCAGTGTTTGGAGAAACCGACGACTTCGGCTACAACACAACCAAGGACGGACTGCATATCCATGATTTTCATGCCACGCTGATGCATCTGCTGGGAATCGATCACGAACGATTGACCTACAAGTTTCAGGGCCGCCGCTACCGCCTGACGGATGTGCATGGCAAGCTCGTGAAAGGATTGCTGGCCTAACCAGACATTCACATTCGACCAATGTAGATGAACGCGGGCGGAACGTTGGCCCAGACAATGCGGCTGGTTTCCACTCCTGGCAGGTTTTGATGCAAAAGCTGGCGGAAGCGCTGGCCGCTGGGCAGATGATGAAATCCGTAGTACGCAAAGGTGGCGAAGCGTCCGCCCGGCGCGAGATGCGGCAGCACATTGCCAAGAATCGCTTCCTGCAACTGACGGGGAAAGGCCGTCCAGGGCAGGCCGCTGACAATGACATCGATGGGCTCGCGGCCCTTTAGATAGGAGGCAAAGTCAAACTCCTGGGCACCGGCAACCGCGAAGGCCATTTGAGGAAAGCGCGCTTCGAGTTTGCTGGCGAAGGTGGCGTTGATTTCGATACCGAGATAGCTGCTGTCTTTTGGCCTGGCATCCTGGATTGCCTCAGTCAGGGCTCCTGTGCCCGGCCCCAGTTCCAGAATGTGCCGGGCTTTCCAGACTTCAGCTGACTCCATCATGCGCTCTGCCAAAGCGGGGCTGGAAGGAACGACTGCGCCCACCGTTTTCCAGTTGCGGATGAATTCGTGAAAAAAGTTGGTGGCCGACATGAACTGAGACGCTAAGCGGACTTGCTAATTGGTGCGAATGCTTTTCCTTTCATACTTCCTAACTTCCAATATCGATCATGCGTCTCCTAAGTCTCACCGCAGTACTGTGTTTGATGTGCAGTTGCCAGTCTGCCGGCAGTTACAAGATCACGCTCAAGGATGGCCGCCAGTATCTGTGCAAGGGAAAACCGGAGTTTGTCAGTAAAACGGGCTACTACCGCTACAAGACCTTTCAGGACCGCGATGCCCTGCTGCGTGCAGAGGAAGTTCTGATGATCGAGGAACAGGGTACGTAGAAATGGCCGCATGATGAACGAGCAAATGAGGCAGCGGAAACACCCCCTGGTGCTGGCATCACAATCACCTCGCCGCATTGAGCTGATGAGAGAGGCGGGCTTTGATATCAAAATCGTCGTGCCCGAGGTTGAAGAGGAGCATGATGCCACCATCAGCCCCGAGGACCTGACGGTGGGAAATGCCCGCCTCAAGGCAGTGGCGGGTGCCCGAATGCAGCCTGACTCACTGGTGATCGGAGCGGACACGCTGGTCTACGTGGATGGCAAGCCGCTGGGCAAACCCAGGGATCACGCGGAGGCCCTGCAAATGCTTCGGCAACTGTCAGGACGCGCGCATGAGGTCTGCACAGGGGTTTATCTGGCCTGGGATGGAGGGGTCCAGGGCAAGGGGTTTTATGTGATCAGCCACGTCGTCTTTCGGCAACTCAGGGATGAAGACATCCTGGCGTATCACGCGAAAGTGAACCCTCTCGACAAAGCTGGAGCCTATGGAATTCAGGAATGCTCGGAGATGATTCTGAG
>CAJCCF010000039.1 GCA_903960845.1 uncultured Verrucomicrobiota bacterium
ATGGGTGACCCCGCCGGGGTCGGACCCGAGATCTGCCTGCAACTGCTCGCCAACGAGACTGTGCGCGAGACCTGCACGCCGGTCATTTTCGGCGATGCGCGTCTGCTGTCCCGCTGCGCACGTCAAACCGGGCTGCCTGCGCCCAAACGAATCGTTTCGGAAATCGAGTGGGCGGAGAAATGCGGCTCCATCCATGAGCCCGCCGTGCTCGACGTGTTCGGTTTTGATGCCGCGGATTTCACGCCCGGCAAGGTGAGCGCAAAGACCGGCGCGGCGGGCTATCGCTACGTGGAAAAAAGCATCGAGGCCGCGCTGGCCAAGCAGGTGGCCGCCGTGGCAACAGCACCCTTGAACAAGGAGGCGCTGCATGCGGCGGGCATCAGATATCCGGGCCACACGGAGATGTTTGCGGAGAAGATGGAAGCCGCGCGCTCATGCATGACCTTCTATTCGGCTGAGATGATTTGCAGCCTGGTGACGGTGCATATCGGTTATCAGGATGTGGTGCCTGCCTTGACTTCAGCGCGCATTTTGGAGGTGATCGAACTCACCGCCGCAAGCGTGCAGCGCATTCGCGGTAGAAATCCAAAGATCGCCGTTCTCGGCCTGAATCCGCATGCAGGTGAGCATGGCCTGTTTGGCCGCGGTGAAGAAGAAACCATCATCGCGCCAGCCATCGCTGCCGCACGGGCCAAAGGCATTCAAATCGAAGGCCCGCTGCCACCCGACACGGCCTTCATCCCCGCCAAACGCAAGCAGGTGGATGCCTACATCTGCATGTATCACGACCAGGCCTTGATCCCGCTGAAAATGCTCGCCTTTGATTCAGCCGTGAACACCACTCTCGGCCTGCCGGTGCCGCGCACCAGTGTCGATCATGGCACTGCATGCGACATCGCCTGGCAGGGCAAGGCGAACGGCAACAGCCTTGTCGAGGCCGTGCTGCTGGCGGCAAAGATGGCCTCTTAGAATGCCTTCACTTCCTGCGCGTGAATGGCCTCGCATATCATGCGCAGGGAGGCTTCCAGATTGCCATCCGCCGTCTTGAAGGCATCCGCATCAATGGTGAGCGGAGCGCCAAGCACCACGAGCGGAGCGCCATACTGGGGGCACATGATCGCCTGCTCCAGGCTCAGGCCGCCGACGGCCTGCACGGGGATTTTGACGGCATTCACAACATCGCGCAGTTGATCAAGTGGACTGGGCATGCGGTGCCCTGCGGCGGCGATGCCCCGGCGCTCGTCATAACCGATGTGATGGATGACATAATCACAGCCGAGGTCTTCCAGGAATCTGGCTCCGTCGACCATGCTTTCACAGACCATGTTATCGCCCATGACCTTGCAACCAAAGTCCGCGCCGGCCTTGACGACGCACTTGATGGTCTCGGCATGCGCGCGGGCCATGACGACGACATGCGTGGCTCCAGCCCTGGCCATCATTTCGGCTTCGAGATAACCGCCATCCATGGTCTTGAGATCAGCCACGATCGGCACATTCGGAAAGGCTTTCCTCAAGGCACGGACTCCATGCAAACCTTCCGCGAGAATGAGCGGCGTACCAGCCTCCAGCCAGTCCACGCCCGCGCGCATCGCGAGCGCTGCGGTTTCGAGGGCTTCGTCGATGTTGGTCAGGTCGAGGGAGATTTGGACGATGGGTTTCATAGGTTCGAGACTACACAATCAGGTCCGCCATCGTCACGACAAAGATCGTGCGAAATGCGACGCAGGCGACTCAGCGCCTGAGCACGAACTCCTTCGCATTCACCAGCGACCAGGCGATGTCTTCCAGCGTGGCGCGCCGGTCCTGGGATGAAGCGATGAGGGACTCCATGACTTTTGCCTCATCCGGCGCTGGCGCACGCGCCAGCAGCGCCCAGAACAGATCGCGCACGATCGCTCCGGGATCGGGATTCTTCAGCAGTGATTCAAGCCGGTTGTACTTTTCATGAATCACACGACCGACCACCGGACCGCTGATGAACTGGAAGATCTGACCGATGGTGGTGTCATTGGCCCGCTCGCACTCGCAGTCGAGCTCACGCTTTGGCTTGCCGAACTGGATCAGGAAAGCCTCTGGCGACATCGGATCTGGACTGCCGCGACCACCGCGCGGCCCAGCCATCTGGCCGGCACGGGTGCCCTTTTCCACCCCATCAAGGTCGGGGCGAACGCGCAGCGCCAGATACAACGAATCAAAGAGCTGCTCGGCGCTCAGGCGACGCGGCACGACGTGCGAGTAATTCGTCTCGTCGGCCGCATTGGTGGCGTTCGGAGTGCTGTCGAGCTGATACGTGCGGCTCAACATGATGGTGCGGATGATGTGCCGCAGATCGAAACCGCTGCGGATGAAATCTTCGGTAAGATCATCGAGCAGCCGCGGGTGGCTCGCCGGATTGGTTAGGCGGAAATCATCAACCGGATCCACAAGACCGCGGCCCATGAGGTGATACCAAATGCGGTTCACCTGCGATCTTGCAAAGAGTGGATTGGCGGCGCTGGTGAGCCATTCGGCAACGGCCTGCAGTTCGTCCTGATTACCGGCCAGTTTAGGCATGTCGGCTCCGAGGAAGCGCGGCCTGGCCTCATCACCCGTGCGCGGATTTTCAACGGTGAGCTTGGGGTTGAGAAAGACGACCTGCTCGCCCTTGAATTCATGCTTGTCATTTTTGTCCCGTCGTTTGTTATCCAGAATCTTGTAGTCCACGTGGCCAAACACGGCCGACCAGCCGTAGTAATCGTCCTGCGTCCAGCGGTCGAAGGGATGATTGTGGCATTGCGCGCACTGGAGCCGCGTCCCCATGAAGACCTGGGCGGCGGCCACGGCGCGCGCCTCCGGCGTTCGGTTGGCACGGTAAAAGTTTGATGGCGCCTCATGGTAGGTGCTGCCACGCGAGGAGATCATCTCGCGCACGAACTGGTCCATCGGACGGTTCTGCGCGATGGCTTGGCGAATCCATTGATGGAAGGCCTTCAGGCCCGTCTCATCCAGCGTGCGGCCTTCCGCCTTCAGCACGTCAGCCCATTTCAACGCCCAAAAGTCGGCAAACTCCTGGCGAACCAATAGTCTATCAATCAGGCGCATCCGCTTGTCGCCCGCCTTGTCCTGGCTGAAGACCCGCGCCTCATCGGCGGAGGGAGCGATACCGAGAAGATCCAGCGAGGCCCGGCGGATAAACACCTCATCCGAACAGACGTTACTTGGATTCACGCGCAGTGTCTTGAGTTTTGAAAACACATGCGTGTCGACGTAGTTGTCACAACGCGGTGCCGCCCAGACAAATCCAGGACTGGCGCGGAGAAAAATCAGGCGCACGGGAACGCTGTGATTCAGGTAGCGAACCAGCACGCTTGGCTCGCCGAATTTCAATCGTTTGACCAGTCCGCCGCGGCTGACTTCGATGAGCCCGTTTTGCAGCGGCTCGTAAACGGCGCGCTCGGTGACATCGCGCTGAGTGCCATCCGAGAGGGTGATGACCGCCTTTAACTGAACCTGGCTCTGGGGTTCATCCATGATCTGCTCGAGCGGTGTGACATCGAGCTTCTTCACCGTGACATCGTCCTTTCCAGCCCGCGGCATCCCGGCGGCGATCCAGTCACGCAGCACCTGGTACTCCCAGCCCTTGGCGTCGATTCGTTTGCCCCCCTCATGGGCGAGCTGGTTGGTGCTTTTCATCAGCATCAGGCTCGATTCCGGCATGAAGGCATTCACGCGGCGGCCTGAGACATCGCGTGTCAGCGCCTTGAAATCATAGTCAATGTCCTGGCCGCGCAGAGAGAGCTTGAAACCGCCCTTCCCTGTCGCATTCCCATGGCAGGTGCCGAGATTGCAGCCCGCCTTCGAGATGGCGGCCATCACGTCATTGCGAAACGACGGTGCTGCGGCATGAGCGCTGCAGAAAATGGCCAGAAAAGCGGCGAAACAGAGCCGTGAGAAACGGGAAGGCATTCGGGGGCCGAGAGGAACGCAGAACGCGCGCCATTCTTATCGCGTCAGTGCCCGCTTCAACAAGTTCTGCGTGATGCGCTGCACCCGGGCATCCGTGCCATGCGGGCGCGAGTAGTGGCTCCACACCGGCATGTGGCCCGGTGGCTTGCTCATGCCCTGCGCCCACCAAATGGTGGAGGCGTTGAAGATGAAGTTATTCTTGGGTCCGTCAAAAATCACCGCCTGCCACTGCTGCGGATTGCGTCCACCCTGAAACGCGGTGCCACCAGCCACGATTTCCAGGCTCGGGATGTCCTTCGGAGCATCGCCATGATATTCCCAGCCAATCATGCCGGGAATGGCCTCGCCCTTTTTCATGCCGGTGCCTTCAAAGATCCAGTGCTCCGGCTTGGTGCAGACCCAGTCGCCGCCGCCGTTCACGGGATCGATGTTGCGCACACCCATGAGATAGCCTTCATCGGGGCCGCGATGTGGAAACGGGCCAACTTCCCGCTCACGATCCACCGCATACTTGTAGTCGCCACCATACGGTCCGCCTCGGAAGATGCGACGGTTGGGCACCCCTCCGGCATTCGGGGTGAAGGGAGTGACCCAGCAGA
>CAJCCF010000040.1 GCA_903960845.1 uncultured Verrucomicrobiota bacterium
AACGCGCCCTTGCCAAGGAACGAAGGCGCAAGCCCTAGCAAACGGACCAGCCCCATGTAAAGACGCATGAGCAAACTATTGAACTTTTGCCCGGCGGCAGGCCGAGGGCTTGGCGTGAGTTGGCTACTCCTCCTCTTCGGAGGATGGCAGTTGGCCGAACCATGGCGGCAGGATTCCTTCCGCCACCATCACCTCTAGATTGTCCACCGCCTCCTCCAGAATCAGGCCTCCTAGGCCCTCCACGTTTAGGAAGCGTTCCTGAGTCATCGGATCCCCCGCGTCCTCCAGGATGATCGATGCCGACCCCCATGGCTGCTGCCCAGGCTGTGTCTCCCAGTCCTTTACCATCTTTAATTGACCCTGCAATGTCCTTACCTTGGGGAAAGTCTTTGCTGGTTGTAGCGAGGGTGAAGATTTCTGCTCTTGCGGTTTCGATGTCTCCATGTTGTTATCTAACTCATGTTGCACGCACTTTGTCAATGTTGCCATTGGTCTTGAACTCCCTCAGGAAGAGGAGCCTAACGGCTCCCATGTGATGCTTTGAACTTCTCGCGGCAACAAATCAAACTTCACGCCAACTGGCCCAGGATGATCATGCTACAGAAAGGCGAATGGTATCTGGCAAAGGCTGGCTTCCATCGGCACAAGGCTGGCTAGCCCAAAAGCTGAAAGTAATCACAAAGCACGGGGGGCGGCATCTTCCCGCCTCACCACACTCAGGCTCGCCATCAATTCCGCCACCGTGGCATTCCTAGCCCGAGGCTGGCCTTTGGCCCGGCCTCGCTTGGCGGCAGGCTTTTTGCCCAAGCCAAGGAGCTGGGCCATTTCTTTGAGGATGGCGAGTGGACAGGGCTTTTCAATGATCCGCACTGTGCGCACGGCCTCCCCGGCCCGGCCTGTCTCTGTGACCGTCATCCGGCGAGTGAAGGGGTGGTTTTCATCCAGCGCAGAGATGGGCGTCTCGAACATGTCTCGGAGGTAGCCCAGAAGGTCCGCCAAGGTCAAGGCGGCCTCGTGGCTAGCCTTGGCTCGCAGCTCCCGCAGGCTGGCCTGCACCTCAACATTTCTCAACAATCTCGCCCCGCTGGCCTCAGCCCCGTGCCCGCGCCGGCCATACGCCTCGCCATAGGCCGCCGCCGCCGTTTGGCCTGAGGCGTAGAGGCTGATAAATTTTTCTTGGCGCGGATTTAGCATGGCAATTGATCGGAAGCACTAGCCGAAAAAGCAGCCAAACGCTCCAAAAAGATTCCAGCCTACTTAGCTGACTTGGTGAGCTTCGTTGTCACTCGCGTTGCCACTAGAGCAATCATTTCGAGTTAAATCGTTGATAATCAAAATGGAGGCGAGGGCGGGAATTGAACCCGCGCATACCGGTTTTGCAGACCAGTGCATTACCACTTTGCTACCTCGCCATTCGCCTTTCAGCGGCGCGGAGACTAGGCGGTGGTTGCTGAGGTGTCAACTGGCAGACCTTGATGAGGTTCAAAGCCTGGAAAAGCCTGGATTTCAGCCGCAGTGGAAGGTCGTTCCTCAGGGAGACGTGCCAGCATCCGGTGAATGAGTCCAGCGGTCCGGGCCGGAACGTCCGGCCTCAGCTCACACAAAGGCTTTGGCCTCTGATAAAGGTGCGCGGTGATCACCTGCGGCGTGGTCTCGCCCTCGAAAGGCGGCCTTCCCGTCAGCGCATAATAAAACGTGCCGCCCAGCGCATACACATCCGCACGCTCATCAAGAACCGCGTTTTGAAACTGCTCGGGGGCCATGTAATGCACACTGCCGGTCATTTGGTTTTCGATTTCCGCATCCCTTCGACAGGCGAGTCCAAAATCGATCAGCTTCCAGTCACCGGTTCCGGTCTGCATCAGATTCCCGGGCTTCACATCCCGGTGCAGCCAGCCAGCGCGATGCACCGCAGCCAGAGCTGCCAGCGATTGCCGCGCCAGCGATTCAAAACCTTCCAGCGCAAGCGGTGCCATGGATTCCAGCGTTCCGCCCTGCAAAAGTTCCATCACCCAAAAATCACCCTGCCCGTCGGTGCCCGCATCCAGCAGGCTGACAATGTTCGGATGCCGAACTGCGCGCAAGATTTCGACCTCTCTCTGCCCCTCGGCAGGGGGAATGGAGGAGGACAGGCGCTTGAAGGCCACCTGCCTGCCCGTTTCACGATCAAGCGCAGACCAAATCACTGCACGACCGCCTTCGGCGATCTTTTCCTGCAGTTCATAGCGGTCACTCATGACCGGCATCGTGCCGCCATCGAAAGCCCGCTGCAAGTCTTCAGCGATCTTCATCGTTCACCGCCCCTCACCATGCGTCTTCTTTCTCTTCTCCTTCTGGGTGCCCTGCTCCAAACCGCCGCAGCCGCTGAGCGACAGCCTAACATTGTCTTCTGCTTTGCCGATGACATGGGCCGCTACGCCAGTCTGTATCAGAAGCTCGATGGCAAGGGCACGGTCAACGACCTGATCAAGACGCCCAACATCGACCGCATCGCCAGGGAGGGCGTGCTCTTCAAAAACGCCCACGTCTGCGCCCCTTCCTGCACGCCGTGCCGCAGCGCGCTGCTTTCAGGTCAGTATTTCTGGCGCACCGGCCGGGCCGCGATTTTGCAGGGTGCCAAGTGGGACCCAAAGATCCCGGCCTATCCATTGTTGCTTAAAGAGGCCGGGTATCACATCGGCAAAAGCTACAAAGTCTGGAGCCCCGGCTCACCTGCCGATGCGCCGTATGGCGAGCAGGCGCACGCTTATGAAAAGGCGGGCCGGCGCGTGAATGACTTCTCTGAGAACGTCACCAAGATGGTTGCCGGAGGCAAAACCATTGCTGCCGCAAAGCAGGAGTTGTATGACGAAGTTGCCGGCAATTTTGATGCCTTCATCGCCGATCGTAAAGAGGGGCAGCCCTTCTGCTTCTGGTATGGACCGACCAATGTTCACCGCAAGTGGGTCAAGGGCAGCGGCGCCGCACTCTGGGGTCTCGATCCTGAGCAACTCAAAGGCAAGCCGCCCGCCTTTCTGCCGGACGTGCCCGAAGTGCGCGAGGATCTTGCCAGTTACTTTGGCGAGATCATGGCCTTCGATGCCTGTGTCGGCGTGTTTTTGAAAAAGCTCGAGACGCTCGGCGAACTCGACAACACCCTCTTTGTCGTCAGCGGCGACCACGGCGCGCCGGGCTTCCCGCATGGCAAGTGCAACCTCTATGACTTCGGCACCCACGTCACCCTTGCCGTGCGCGGCGCGGGCACGGTGGGCGGCCGTGTCGTCGATGATTTTGTGAATCTCATGGACCTGGCACCGACCTACCTCGAACTCGGTGGAGTCACTCCGCCGGCGGTCATGACCGGCCGCAGTTTGATCCCCGTGCTGCGCAGCAGCAAAAGCGGCCAGGTCGATCCCGCGCGCAATTTCGTCATCACCGGACGTGAACGTCATGTCGAGTCGGCGCGTGAAGGATTTCTTCCCTATCCCCAGCGCGCCCTGCGCACGCCCGACTACCTTTACATCCTCAATTTCAAACCCGATCGCATGCCCATGGGCGATGCCGGCAAGCTTGATTCCAGCGCCGAAGAACTCACAGAGAACACCCATGTCAGCTTCGCCGACATGGACAGCAGCCCGACCAAGGCCTGGCTCATTGGTGAGCGTAACAACCCCCTGTGGAAACAGCACTTCGACTGGGCCTTTGCCCTGCGTCCCGGCGAGGAGCTGTATGCCATCGGCAAAGATCCATTCGAAATCAAAAACGTCGCCAACGATCCCGACTACGCCACCATCCGCGATCAGATGCGCGAACGCCTGATGGCCGAACTCACCAGGACCAAAGACCCGCGCGTCGAGAACAACGGCGCCTTCTTTGAAACCGCCCCCATGGCCGGTCCCCTGCCGGATGACATCGCGAAACCAAAGCGCGGCAAAGGGCCGGGGAAAAAGAAGTGAGTTCAGTGCTCAGTTTCCAGCGCAGCCCGCATTGACTCCCGTTGTGTTTCAGAGTTGAATTCACGCATGAAGAAGACAGCAGCCCCGGCCAAGCGCATCAGACGCGCTAAACCCGCACGAATCAAAAAAACGCCCAGCGTCGCCAGCCGCTATGTTGCTTCACCACATGCCCGGCATTTGAGTCAGGACGAATGGCTGGCCGAAGAAGAGCGTATCACGCAGCTCATGCGTGGCGGCAGCGTGGACACCAGCAAAACATGTGTGCAAGTGATCCGTGAAATGCGCCGCTGAGCCTCATGAAACTCACGGTTGATGCCAGTGTCTTTGTGGCGCGTTTCATCGAAGAAGATGCCTTCCACGATGTCAGCTCCAAATTCGTGAGACATCTGCTCGCCACGCAGACTCAGGTTCATGTGCCGTCACTGCTCTTCGCCGAAGTGGCAGGCGCAGTCAGCCGGATCAAAAAGGATCACGTCAGGGGAGATCTGGCCAGCCTGCATCTTCAGCATTATGACTGGTTGCGCATCCGGTCTGGGGATGTGCAGTTCGGTTTCTCTGCCGCCGCTCTGGCCTCACGCCACGCCTTGCGCGGAGCCGACAGCCACTATCTCACTGTCGCGCGCGAGACAAGAACCACACTCATCACACTCGATGACGAGCTGCTGGCCCTGGACACCAAGATTTGTCGCACGATGACCCCGGCGGCATGGCTCAGGAAGCAGACGAACTGATGCCACAAATTTGGCATCTTCCGTTTCATGGTTGGAGGAAGGAACCGCATCCGTCTGCCTCTCCAGCATATTCTGCGGCGCAGGACTGCGATGACGAAGGTTGCTTTCATTTCCTTCCGAATATTCCAGGCACGCGGAAACTCTGATATCAAAGTTCACTCCGAGGCATCTTTTCCGTGTGCTCCTGAACCTCACTCCTGCACCGACTTCGGATCGAGCGCGTCGCGCAAGGCGTCGCCTAACAAATTGAGGGCGAGCAGGGTGGCGCTGAAGAAGAGACTGGGGCCGATGAGCATCCAGGGGTAAACGGCCATGCTGGCGGCGCCCTCACTGATAAGCACGCCCCAGCTTGCATCCGGCGGCTGGATGCCAAGGCCGAGGAAGCTGAGCGTGGCCTCCAGCAGCATGACACCGGGCACGGTGAGACTGGAGTAGATGATGACGGGTCCCATGACATTCGGCAGCATGTGCTTGAACAGGATGTGCCGGAAACCCGCGCCTGACGCGCGTGCAGCCAGCACGAATTCGAGATTCTTCAAAGCCAGCACCTGACCGCGCACCACACGCGCCATGGTCAGCCACTCAACCGCGCCGATGGCGACAAAGATGAGCCAGAATTCACGACCAAAGATGACGACGAGAATGATGACAAAGGTGATGAATGGAAAGGCATACAGCACATCCACCAGACGCATCATCACCGCATCCGTGCGCTTGCCGGCCAGTCCGGCGACGAGGCCGTAACCGACACCGATCACCGAGGCGACACCGGTGGCCAGGATGCCCACCAGAAGCGAGATGCGTCCTCCATGCAGGATGCGTGTGGCGAGATCGCGACCCAGCGGATCCGTGCCCAGCCAGTGCGCGGCGTCCGGTGCCGTGGCCTTGAGCTCCAGGTTCTGATCATTCGGACCATAAGATGAAAACAATGGCCCCACACAGCACAGCAGCACGAGCAGGATTAATAAAATCATCGCCGCCACCGTGACCGGATTGCGCACGAGGCGCTGCCAGGCCTTGTGCCATGGCGACTGGGAGGACGCAGCGCTCATGACTTGAATCCAAGACGGGGGTTGAGCAGAGCCTGCAGGATGTCCACCAGCAGATTGAAACCGACGATGAGCAGCGCGTAAAAAGCCGCCGTGGCCATGGCCAGTTCATAGTTTCGATTCACTGCCGCGCCGACGAAATGCTGGCCGAGTCCGGGCAGTTGAAACACGCTCTCCGTGATGATGGAACCTGTCATCAGACCCGCTGCGGTGGGGCCGAGGTAGTTGAGCACCGGCAGGCAGGCGAGCTTGAAAGAATGACGGAACACGATGGCCAGTTCCGACGCACCCTTGGCGCGGGCGGTGCGGATGAATTCCTGAGCCAGGGTTTCACGCAAACCACCGCGGGTGAGCCGCGCAATGGAGGCGCTGTAGATGAATCCAAGCGTCGCGGCGGGCAGCACCCAATCGTCCGCATCATACCAGCCGGAGGCATTGAACCAGCGCAGCTTCAGACCGAACACGAGCGCCAGCAGCGGCCCCAGCACCATGCTCGGCGTGCAGATGCCCAGCGTGGCGACCACCGTGCTGGCACGATCTTCCAGCGTGTTCGGGCGCAAGGCCGCGAGGGCTCCGATCGGGATGCCAATCGCCAACGCGATGGCCAGAGCCAGCAGGCCCACCTGAGCGGACACCGGAAATGCCTGAATGATGATCTCATCCACACCGCGTCCGGGCGATTTCGGTGAGGGCGGAAAATTGAAAGTGGCAAAGCTCACGATGTGATTCCACAGCTGCGTGAGCACCGGCTGATCCATCCCGTACATCACCATCTGCTGTTTGCGGATATGCTCCGGCACATCACGCTCACCCTGGAACGGTCCACCCGGCGCAAGCCTGAGCAGCCCGAAGGTGATGCAGAGCACGCCGAGAATGACGGCGAGACCTTGCAGGAGGCGGCTGAGGATGAATCGAAACATTCGTGAAAAGGGAGTCCGGTCACTTACTGCGGCACACGCAGTTCATCGTTGTGAATCTGCACGATCTTCCAGTCCCATGGCCAGCGGCCTTTCTTGTGCCAGTGAAAAAACCACGGTGCGTTGATGCTGTTCACATGCGCGGCAACCATGTCGCTGATCCCGACTCCCTTGCCTTCAGTCCGGATCTTCATTTTCACCATGGCCAGGTCGGGCACGGCCTGAATGAGAACGAGCTCCGTCTTCAGCTTGAGCAGGATGAAACCCTTCAGCGCCGAGCTGGCATCATCGACAGCACTCTCGCGGTCATGGCCGTAGTCATCCGCGTAGTCGTCGGTGAGCATGGCTTTCACATCGTCCCAATCGCGATCCTCCACCGCCGCGATGAAGGCCGCCTGCCGCGCCAGCACCTGATCCCTGGGAGAGCGGCCCAGTGTCCACCAGCCCAGCCAGGCCATCAAAGCGAGCAGCGGAACGGCGATGATGAAATAGAAAAGGCGCATGAGTTCAAAGAAGCGCGAGCTGCTGATGACTGACCGGACTGCTGCTGATCGCCAGATTCACCCGCCGCCGCGCCACCTCAACCGTCGGCGTTGGCTTGCGACGCTCGGCACACAGCACACGCGTGTCAGTGACACCGACCCGGTGCAGCGACTCCTGCATCCGCTTCACCACGCGGTCGGGATCATTGCAGTCATCGCTGAGATGCCCGAGCACCACGTGATGCAGGCCGGGATGCGCGATGGCTTCAAGCAGCTCGGCGGCCTGGTCGTTCGAGAGATGCCCGTGATGTGAACTGATGCGCTGTTTCGTGGCCCAGGGGCGTTTCGTGTCCGCCTCCAAGAGCTGGGCATCGTAGTTGGCCTCGACAAACAAACTGTCAGAACCACGCAGCCGGTCCTTGATCAGGTTGGTCACAAAGCCCACATCACTGAGCACCCCGAGCCGCGATTCTTCATCGGCAATCACAAAGCCCACCGGATCCACCGCATCATGCGTCACCGGAAAGCACTCGATGCGCAGATCCTGGAAATCGAAGGCGCTGCCGGTGTTCATGAGCTTCCACGAGGGCGCTCCACGGAATTTCAAATTGCCCAGCAGCGTCTCCTGCGTGAGCGGCGTGGCATACAGACACAGCGGGTGTTTGCCGCTGAGCACCTCCAGACCACCCGTGTGATCCTGATGCTCATGAGTCAGCAGAATGCCATCGAGCTGATCCAGCGAGTAGCCCGCAGATTCCAGTCGCAGGCAGATTTGCTTCGCGCTCAGTCCGGCATCGATCAGCAGCGTCGTGCGACCGGTGGACACGACGGCACAGTTGCCTGAACTGCCGCTGCCGAGAACTGTGAGTCGCACCATGCTCACTGTTTTAGCGTCCAGTCGGCGGGGGGCAAGATGGATTTGCTCCATGAGCATGACTTTGGGCTCCCATCCGACAAGAATGCGGCCCGGTGGATCGTTTCAAGGCCGATGAATTTCCGGTTCACCCTGCCCTGCCTGCTGATTACCGCCACCCTGGCGGATGCGGCCGACTACTCGCGCGACATTCAGCCTTTGTTTGCCGAGCACTGCCTGGAATGCCACGGCCCCGATGATTCGAAAGGCGGGCTTGTTTTGACGACGCGCAACGGCGCGCTCAAGGAACTGAAAAGCGGCGCCAAGGGGATCGTCCCGGGCGACATCGCCGCGAGCGAGCTGATCAAGCGTGTGACCACCGGTGATCTCGATGACCGGATGCCGCCCAAGGCCAAAAAGCCGCTCAAGGCCTCCGAAGTCGAACTCCTGAAAACCTGGGTCAAAGACGGTGCCAAATTTGATCTTCACTGGGCCTACAAACCCGTCGTTCAACCACCGCTACCTGACGTAAAAACGGCACATCCCATCGACCGCCTGGTGCGGGCGCAGCTTGCGGAAAAAGGCATCGATCCATCGCCCGAAGCCGATCGCCACACGCTCATCAAGCGCGTTCACTACGACCTGCTTGGCCTGCCGCCCGCGCCGGAGGCCGTGGATGCCTTTGTGAAGGACAACTCCCCGCGCGCTTATGAAACCATGGTCGATCGCGTGCTGTCGAATCCGCACTATGGCGAGCGCTGGGGCCGTCACTGGCTGGATGCAGCGCGCTATGCCGACTCGGATGGTTATGAAAAAGACCGGCCCCGGCCCGATGCCTGGCGCTACCGCGACTGGGTGATCCGCGCGGTGAATGACGACATGCCCTTTGACCAATTCAGCATTGAGCAGATTGCCGGCGATCTTTTGCCCGATGCCAAACCTGAGCAGATCGTCGCCACCGCGTTTCACCGGCAGACACTGACCAACACCGAGGGCGGCACGGATCAGGAGCAGTTCCGCATCGAGGCCGTGATGGATCGTACGGAGACAACGGGGGCCGTCTGGCTCGGACTCACCGTCGGCTGCGCGCGCTGCCACACGCACAAGTACGATCAGATCACCCAGCGCGAGTACTACCAGCTCTTTGGTTTCTACAACAACGGTGATGAAGTCACCCGTCAGGTGCCCGTGTCACCTGAAGCCTGGAGTGCTTACGAGCAGGCGAATGGTGCCGCCGCACGCCAGCTCGTGCCGCTTCAGCAGAGGCTCGACACGGCAAAAGCCAAACTGCCATCCAAACTCCCGGACTGGGAAAAATCCGTGCAGGCGCGCCTGGCGGAAGCACGGCGACTGAAGACAAAAGCGGACTACCATCTGCTGCCGGTCGCCTCCATCGAATCCGCTTCAAATACCAGCTTCAAGAAACTCGCTGACGGATCGCATCTGACCACGGGCAAGACACCCAGGACCGACGTTTACACGCTCGCAATCAGCGCGACTGACAAGCCGGTCGTCTCCATCAAACTCGAAGTACTGCCGGATGAAACCCTGCCCGCCAAAGGCTCGGGACGCAGCAAGAACGGCAACTTCGTGCTCAGCGAAATCAAACTCCTGACCGGCAGAAACCTTGCTGAAGCCGTCGAGGTGCCGCTGCATTCAGCGAAGGCCGACCACGAGCAGAAAAGTTTCAATGCGGCACTCACCATGGACGGCAACTCCGAGACAGGATGGGCCATCGGCGGACAGACGGACAAACCACACCAGCTCACCCTGCAACTCGCCACACCCGTGAAGGCCGGCAGTGGCAACGCACTTTTTGTTCGGCTCGAACAAATTTCCGGCAAGACCACCGAGCACACGATTGGCCGCTTCCGCCTGCTCGGCAGCAGTGAGGTGACCGAGGAATCCATCGGGCCTGCGGATGTGGTCAAGATTCTCGGAGAAGAGCCCAAGCGGAGAAATCCCGTGGTGATCAAGCCGCTGTGGGACTGGCTGGAAAAAGTGGACCCGGAGGTGCTGGCCGCAGCGCGCGCCCTGGATACCGCCAAGTCGAAACTGCCAAAACCACCGCTCATGGATGCGCGTGTCATCGCCAGCCGCAGTGTCAATCCACGCCCCACGCACCTGCTTTATCGCGGCGACTTCCTCCAGCCCAAGGAAGAGGTCGTCCCGGCGACACTGGCCGTGCTGCAGCCACTGAAAGCCGCTGATCCAAAGAACCCCTCGCGCCTCGACTTTGCCCGCTGGCTGGTGAGTGCCGGAAATCCACTGACACCACGGGTCACGGTCAACAGCATCTGGGCCAAACTCTTCGGTGAGGGACTGGTCACCACCACCGCCGATTTCGGGGTGCGCGGTGCCAAACCAAAACACCCCGAACTGCTCGACTGGCTCGCTGGCGAATTCATGAAGCAGGGTTGGAGCCGCAAGAAACTGCTCCGGGTCATTCTCACCTCCGCCACCTACCGGCAGGCATCGAAACACCGGCCCGAGATGCTCGATGTGGATCCGAAGAACGAGCTGCTGTGGCGTCAAAACCGCCTGCGGGTGGAAGGCGAAATCGTGCGCGATCTCCACCTCGCCGCGTCCGGCCTGCTGTCACCCCGGATTGGCGGTGAAAGCGTCTTCCCGCCCATGCCGGCCGATGTCGCCGCGCTCAGCTATGCCGGTAATTTTTCCTGGAAGACCAGCACGGGTCCGGACCGCTACCGGCGCGGTCTTTACACCTTCTTCAAGCGCACGGCACCCTACCCTGACCTAACCACCTTTGATTGTCCGGATGCCAACACCACCAACGTGAAACGCGGCGTCTCCAACACGCCACTGCAAGCGCTCACCACCCTGAACGCCGAGGCCTATGCCGAAGCCGCCCAGGCACTGGCCAGGCGCGTGATCACTGCGCAAGCCACTGATGACAGGGCCCGGCTCGACCAGACCCTGCGCTTCTGCGTGACGCGACCCGGCACGGACCATGAACTCAAGGTGCTGGGAGGGCTGCTTGAGGAAGCCCGCTCCTACTACCGCGGCCATGCCGATGAAGCGAAACTCGCGCCCGGCACACACACAACCTCCGGCGTCACCGCCGAAGAAAACGCCGCATGGGTCGCTGTCGCCCGCATTGTCCTGAACATGGATGAGTTTATCACCAGGGAGTGATTGGAGCGCAGTCGATGGATGTCAGCGGCTCATTGATTGATGAAATCCAGAGACTCAATACTTCAGGCCTGCAACTTGGCGGTGGCACTTCAGGCTCTCCCGCGTTTACGGAGCATTCGGAGGAGGCGGCTTGGGTGACGTTTACCGCTCACGATTGCCAGCACGAACCGGGTTTCATCATCCTTCGGGTCGAAGAAAATCTTGTGTGAAAAGCGCCGCAATTTCACCCAGCGAAAGGTGGAATTTGCCGAGTAGAGATGAGTTGCCAGCCGGCCTGAGGCGAGGCCTGCGAGGGCACCGCGAAAATCATCATCAAAAAGTTTTGCCAATCCGGGATCAATCTCCGTGAAAAAGGCGCGCGCCTCCAAATAATCTTCCGAGGCTCCCGGATGGTGGATGAGCTCAAAGCGAAAAGCCATAAGCTTCCAAAGTGCTGAGTCCGCGAACCTTCCCGGAACGCAGTTCAGCGGATCGCTTCTTCAACTCCCTGAGCAAGGCTGGATCAACACCCGCATCATCCGGAACACTTTCCAGGAGCAATGCAGCCAGCCCGAGACGTTTTTGTGCAGGCAGTTTGAGAGCACGCTGACGAAGAGGTGATGATGTCGCAGGCATCCTGCAGGCATAGGCGGAGTGCTTCAAACCGTCAAGCCGCCACTGCTGAACAAAACCACCCAATACGGCAAAATTAGCCAGCCTCCCTCCGTTGATCTCAGCGCCCAAATGAACCCAGTCGAACATCAGATCCAGCAAACACGCCGCGAGTTCCTGGCGACCAGTGCCAACGGGCTCGGCATGATGGGCCTTGGCGCGCTGCTCGCCGAGGAGGGAATCCTCAACGCCGGCACGGTGGCGAATGCTGATCCGCTGCAACCGAGATCACCGCATTTCCCGGCGAAGGCGAAGAACTGCATCTTCATCTTCATGGAGGGCGGGCCGAGTCAGATGGATCTTTTTGATCCGAAGCCGAAGCTCAATGAACTCAATGGCCAGCCGCTGCCGGACAGCATGACAAAGAACGTGCGCTTTGCCTTCATCCGCAAGGAGACCGCCCGGCTCATGGGCTCGAAGCGGGTGTTTAAAAAGCATGGTCAGAGCGGCATGGAGTTCAGCGACCTGCTGCCGCACATGGCAAAGCATGCCGATGACTGGCTCATGGTCCGCTCGCTGCACACGGATCAGTTCAATCATCATCCCGGCCAGCTCGTGCTGCATTGCGGGCGGGCGCAGTTTGGTCTGCCGACGGTTGGTTCATGGCTGAACTATGGACTCGGCAGCGAGTCGAAAAACCTGCCCGGCTACGTCGTGCTCAGCGCCGGACGCGGCACCAGCGGCGGGGCTTCGCTCTGGCAGAGCGGCTTTCTGCCTTCATCGTATGCAGGTGTGCTCTTCCGCAATCAGGGAGAGCCGGTTTTGAATCTCAAAAATCCGCCCGGCGTGCCCATGTCACTGCAACGCAAAGGGCTGGATGCTTTGATGGAGCTGAACCAGTCGCGCTATGATCAGTTCCGCGATCCTGAGATCGCCAGCCGCATCGCCGCGTATGAGCTGGCCTTCCGAATGCAAGCCGCTGCGCCGGAACTGATCGACTTGAAGGATGAAGACGCCAAGACCTTGGAAATGTATGGCGTGAACCGTGCCGATGCGCCGATCAAAGCCTCGCGCGGCGGCGGCCCGGGCCAATACAAATCCTTCGCCACGAACTGCCTGCTTGCGCGCCGGCTTGTGGAGCGTGGCGTGCGTTTCGTGAGCATCATGCATGCGTCCTGGGATCATCACTCGGACCTCGACAACGAACTCGCCTACAACACCGGCATGGCCGACCAGCCCATCGCTGCGCTGCTGGCTGATTTGAAACAACGCGGCCTGC
>CAJCCF010000041.1 GCA_903960845.1 uncultured Verrucomicrobiota bacterium
AGAACTTTGCCGAGGCGCAATACAACCTGGGAGTCTGCTACGATGATGGCGAGGGCGTGACAAAGGATGCTATTCAGGCTCTGAAATGGTACAGTCTCGCGGCAGACCAAAAGAATGAAAACGCGGCCAAGTACAGCGCCGAATTGCAAAAGGTGATGACCGCTGAGCAGATTGCGGAAGCTCAAAAGCTAAAGCAGGAATTCAAGCCAAAGTCGGCTCAGTAAGAAAACTGAAACGGACAGGGTTGCGGATCACCTCTCAACCGCTCCGATCTGTGATGGGTCGGTGATTTGGATCTGCAATTGGTTCTGATATTTGGTGATCTCACCGCCAATTTGCACAGTCTTGCCAGTGAGCGTATTGAGATTCCAACTGCTGTTTTTCTCAAGCACACGCTTGTTGACGAAAACATTGAATTCAGTGCCCTCGAAATTAATGCGCTTGTGACCGGTTGTGCCAAGGGTGATGACTTCCGCCACTTTGCCGATCACGGTTGCCTTTTTGCCAAACTGAGATTCGAGCATCCCTGTGTCTGTGCTGTCAATGGCCGCTGAATTTCGCGTAACAAAGGGGGCCGTACCTGCTGCTGATGCCGTCGCTGATTTTGGGCCAGCGATGGTATTCAAGCCCAGGATTTCAATGAGGCGTTTACGGCTGGCTTCGGAGAGTTTGTTGACTTCCACGGAAGCATCAGGGCCGGAAGGGCGTGAAAAAAGAACAACACCCGGGGTGACTGACCTGACCTGACCTTCAAAAGTTTTGCCATCTGCGAGGAACCAGGTTTCTGCTGTTTGGGCAGCTAAACCGCTCAGGCTCAATAGCCAGGTTCCAAGGACTTTGATCATGGTTTTCATCGATTGATGTGAGAACTAAAAAAGGAATGATCAGCCTCGGGCATCTCCCGCACGGCTTGGCGGGGCATAAATTGGACGGGGCAGTGGTCCCATTCCGGCATCGCCATGCGCTGACTGTTCACGAACGGCCCGTGCAATCGCCTCTGCAAGACGCTCGCGATAAGATGCCGTTGCCAGTATTTTTGCGTCGCGCGAACTCGTCAGATAGCCACCCTCGACGAGGATGCATGGGATCGTCGGGTTACGCGTGAGACGCAACCGGCGGCGTACCAGTCCCGCATTCCCGGACTCATAAGGGGATGCCGCAGCGAGTTGCTGCTGGACACGCCTGGCGAGCGAATAACTGTCGGTTCGCCAATAATAGGTCTCAGGGCCTGAGCGCGAGCGGTTGCCGCAATTGAGGTGAATGCTGATCAGCACGGCATCCGCATAGCGGCTGGCAATTCGTACGCGCTCGTCCAGATCCACGAATTGATCATCACTACGCACCATCACCACCCTATAACCTGGCGAGAGTTCGGAGCGCAGACGTTTTGAAATATCCAGGGCCAACTGCTTTTCCACCAATCCGCGCGCATGGGCTCCGGAATCCCTGCCCCCGTGACCTGCATCCACGATCACTGTCCTAAATCCCTTTGGTCCGGGTCTGTCTCCATAAACACTGCGGCCACCACCAGTCGAGATCACCTGACACGATGCCAACCCGAAAGCCAGGGCGGCCAGTGCAATTGCGCGGGGCGGTTTCATGGCTCTATCATGAAGTGAAAATCGCACGCTGCCAAGGTGCTCGTTGAGCTTATCGCTTCACCGCATCCCAGATTTTGGAGTACTTTTTCAGATCGACCCCCAAATCCTGAATGACTTCACTTTTTGCGCGGACTTCTTCCGGAATGGTAACTGACGGGTTCTTTAAGAAAGATGGGCTGACTTTTTTCAGGGCTTCTGTGTTCGGACAGAGATAGCCCATCCATTCCATGTTTTCTGCGGCAATGCCGGGGTCGAGTAAGAAGTTGATGAAGGCGTGGGCCAATTCTTTCTGCGATGCGGTCTTTGGGATGACCATTTCATCACAGTTCATGGAGACGCCTTCCCGGGGAATCAGAATGCCGATTTTGGAGTTCTCCTGGGCAAGCTGAAAGAGATCACCGCTGTAGCCATGAACGAGTAGAAATTCACCCGAGTCGAGTCCGGCCTTGTAGCCTTCGTTGTCAAATTTGGCGGCGTTCATTTTCCAGCGCAGCAGGACTTTCTGAGCTGCTTCGAGATGCGCGTCATCACGCGTGTTGATGCTGTAACCAAGGGATTTCAGCGCTGCGCCGATGGTCTCGCGCATGTCATCGAAGAGCGTAATTCGCTGTGCCAGTTCTGGACGCTCAAACATCGACCAGGAGGGCAGGGGACTTTTTACTTTGTCCTGCCGATACGCGATCACGGCGTAACCAAGAGTGTAAGGAACACTGTGGCGCATGGTCTTGTCTGAAACTTTGTCGAGCACGGATGGATCCACCTGTTTGATCTCCGGCAGTTTGCTGTGATCCAGTTCATTGAGAAGGCCTTCCTGAACCATGACCGTGACCATGTAGCTGGTGGGGAAAATCACATCATAGCCCGAGGCTCCCGCCTTGAGCTTGGCATACATGGCCTCATTGGAGTCGAAGGTGTCGATCACAACGCGGCAGGCATGCTGGGATTCAAATTTCTCCACGACATCAGGATTGATGTAGTCAGCCCAGGTGAAGACGTGAAGCGTCTCCGCTGCGCTCAGGGGTAGGGCGGCTAGAATGACAAGTAACAGCGCTTTCATGACCGCCTGGGGAAACGTGTGCAGATTCCGCCGCCAGCCACCACGGCTGGGAGTTGTTCCGCGTGGCGCCCGCTGGCGATGATGCATTCCACGCCGCCGTGTACCGCCTCCTGCACGGCGCGCAGTTTGGAAATCATCCCGCCGGTTCCCAGCTTGGTCTTTTCCTCCTGGGCGTGATGGATCACGAGATCGACATCATTCACGAAGGGGATGGGGCCCTCCTCGGGCTTGGTCAGGTCACGCAGCAGGCCGGGTGCGCTGGTCAGCAGGATGAGCAGATCGGCACCCCACAGGCAGGCGATGCGTGAGGAGAGTTTGTCATTGTCTCCAAAACGCAGTTCTTCAATGGCCACGCTGTCATTCTCATTGATCACGGGCACGACTTGCCGGAATTCGAGCAACCGCTCAAGGGTCGCCTTTACGCGGTTGGCACGGTCCATCTGGGCCAGATCCTCATGGGTAACCAAGAGTTGGGCCACATGCAGGCCGTGGTCTCTGAGCAGGTTTTCATAGTCATGCATCAGATGGGTCTGACCCACGGCGGCGAGGGCTTGAAGTGTGGTCATGTCCGTGGGACGAACCTGCAGTTCAAGCGGCTTCAGGCCTGAGGCCACAGCGCCACTGCTCACGACGACAACACTGTGCCCGGCGGCCTTCAGCAAGGCTACTGCTTCAACCAGCTTGCGCAATTGCACCGGATCAGGCTCAGGAGTGTTGATCTTCGTGAGGATACCGGTGCCGAATTTGAGAACGATGCGCTTGGTTGCTGAACTGGACATGGAGACACAAAAAAGAGCACGCTAGCCCAGCTAGCAATCGCGAAGAACATGTTTTGACGATGCCCAATTCATAAAGAACAGAAGCACTTTCAGGGCTCAGGTCTCAAAGTACGTGTAGCCGCGCAGTCCTGCCTCAAAGGCACCCATGATCTCCTTGCGTTCAGAGGGTGTGATGCGGTTTGAAACGACGGCACTTTCGGCGAGATTACGGAAACGGGTGGCCAGATCCTTGGGATCGTATTCCACGTAGCTGAGCACTTCGGACACACTGTCGCCTTCCTGTTCGCGCCGGTACTTCAGCTTGCCATTTTCAATGGAGACGCTGACGACATTGGTGTCTCCGAGGAGATTGTGCAGGTCACCGAGTGTCTCCTGATAGGCGCCGACGAGGAAGATGCCGAGCATGTAGTCTTCTCCAGAATCAAAGTCGGGATCATGCAGCGGCAGGCTGCCGCAAATCTCACCGCCATGGGCAAATTTGTCGATCTTGCCATCACTGTCACAAGTGATGTCAGAAAGCACGGCATTGCGTGTTGGCTTCTCTTTGAGGCGGTGGATCGGCATCACGGGGAAGATCTGGTCGATGGCCCAGAGGTCAGGCAGACTTTGGAAAACGCTGAAGTTCCCGTAATAGTAGTCCGTCATGACCGTGGACATGCGTTCCATCTGGCTGCCGTCATGGCCAACGGATTCCAGTTTGCCGGAAATCCAGGTCATGATGTCCCAGTACATTTCCTCGCCCTGCGAGCGCTCGCGCAGAGTCACTTTTCCGTAGTTGAACTCGCTGCGCAATTTGTCGCGGTAGTAGACAGCATCGTTGTAGATTTCCTGCACACGGTCGCGGGAAAGCTTGGTGGGATCTTTTTTCTTTTCAGCACGAAGTTCAGCCAGGTGGCGCACAAGCGGTGGCGTGTCTTTGTCCATGGCCACTTCCCGATTCAGTGTCTCAAAACGATTCACATCAAGAATGTTGATGACCAGAACGGAGTAGTAGGCCACGATCGCCCGTCCGGATTCGGTGATGATGTCGGGGTGCGGAACACCAGCTTCCGTGGTGACCTCGCCTATGGCCTCAATCACGTCAGCACAGTATTCTTTGGTGCCATAGTTGCTGGAGGCTGATGTGGCGCCATTGAAGCCGTCGTAACTGATGGCCAGACCGCCGCCAAGGTCGAGAATACCCATGCGTGCACCTTCTTTAACCAGTCCGCAGTAGACACGCGTGGCTTCAGTGACCGCCTGACGGATGGCCCGAATGTTCGGAATCTGACTGCCCTGATGATAGTGCAACATGCGCAGGCAATCGAGCATCCCTTCCTCGCGCAGCGTGTCGACCACATTCATGAGCTGAGAAATGTTCAAGCCGAACACACTGGCGTCACCGCCTGAACCAGCCCAGTGACCTGCGCTCTCCGCACTCAGCTTGAAACGCACACCGAGTGTTGGGCGAACGCCCATCTTTTTCGACCGGTCGAGGATGAGTTTTAATTCCGAAGGCATCTCCAGCACCAGAAGAACCTGCAAACCCATTTTCTGGGCAAACAAGGCCAGGTCGATGAACTCTTCGTCTTTGTAACCATTGCACACAATGTATGCCTCCGGGTCGTGCATGTACGCCAGTGCCGCAATCAGTTCCGGTTTGCTGCCCGCCTCGAGTCCATAATGATATTTGCGGCCATAACGGGTAATTTCGTCGATCACTTCCTGCTGCTGGTTCACTTTGATCGGGTAGACGCCGCGGTAGGCTCCCTGATACTTTGCCTCACGGATCGAACTGGCGAAGCCCTCGTTCAACTCGTCGATCCGCCAGCGCAGCAGATCGCCAAAGCGGATCAGGACTGGCAGTTGCGTGCCGCGGTCGCGCAGACCTTTAACGATTTGGGCCAGCGATACCGGCTTTGTTTTTTTGCCATCTTTCAGGTTCACCACCACTTCGCCCTTGGCGGAGACATCAAAGTAGCCATGACCCCATTCGCGGATGCCGTAGAGTTCGGCGCTGTCTTCGATGGTCCAAGCGGGTGTTTTAGTGCGGCGTTCCATGGGGGTATTCAAGGGCCGCGATTATGGGGGCAATCCCCCAGATGAAAAGTGAAACTGTGCCAGCAGGTGCAAAAGTATCCCGACTCATCCGGCGCAGTCCAGACTTTGCGCCTGAATAATCGGTTGGTTACGGACCGTTGAATGCCCTGCATGAAACGTTTCTTTCTCCTATACCTGATCGCATTCACGTGTCATGCCGAATGGCGCGTGATCAATGACTTCGAAGGCGGTAATGCCGAGGTCGTGCAACTTGATCAGGATGCGAAGATTCTCCACATCATGCCTGAACTCCGCGAGGGGCGCGGATGGCCCTGTTGGTGGTCGTTCAAGCTTGAGGGACTCACTGTGGGTGAACAATTTACACTGAAAGTACAGGCGCAGTCGAAGCCGTTTCGCGAAAAGCTGGTGCTGGCGTCCGCCTGGTGCCAGCCAAAGCATGCGTGGGTCAGTGCGGATGGGGCGTCTTGGGAGCCATCCGCCAAAGGTGCGCTCGGTGCTGACAAGGTGATGAGTTACACCATCAAGACCACTACCACGCGAATGCGAGTGGCCTGGGGACCTCCGTTCTTGCCATCAGATTCCGGCAAACTGCTTGCCGAAATTGCCGCAAAACTGCCGGAGGCCAAGAGATTTGAACTGGCAAAGACGCGCGGCGGGAGGACTGTTCAGGGCATTCGCATCGGCGATGAAAACGCGTCACATCAGGTGTGGATCAGTGCGCGACAGCATGCGTGGGAGGCCGGAGGCAGTCTGGTGGGGTGTGGATTCATCCGCTGGTATGCGAGTGATGAGGCCTTGAACTTGCGCGCGGACACCTGCGTCTATTTCATTCCGATCATGGACGTGGACAACACCGCAATTGGTGCCGGCGGCAAGGAGGCTGTCCCGCGTGATCACAATCGCGATTGGACTGCCGAACCGTTCTATCCGGAAGTCGCCAGTGCCCAGAGAATGATCCGCAATATTCAAGAGAAGCATGGACTCGATGTCTTCATCGACCTCCACAATCCAGGTGCGGACGATCCTGTTTTTTTCTTCGGTCCTTTTGCCTTTGAGCGCATGACTGGCATCCAGCAGCGCAATTACCAGCGCTGGATCGAACTCGCCGCGGCCAGCATGACCGAACCGTTCAAAGTTCAGCCAGCATATCGTTTCGCGACCTATGTGAAGACGGATGAGGAGCGCGGGCGCATGAGCAGTGGCTGGGTTCGGGCAAACGCAGGAAAATGCACGATCTCAGTCACGCTCGAAACCGGTTGGAACAGTCCCCTCATGTCTGTCGAAGGATATGGTGAAACCGGTGCAGGTCTGGGGCGGACGCTCGCGGCTTATCTCAGTGAAGATCCGCGCAGAGAGTGATGTTCTGGAGGCAGCAGTTCATCCATGCCGTCGCGTTTCGAGCCACTTGAATAAATCATGACTCACTTCGGCGCGCTGTGCGTCGTGGAGAAGAAGGTGATAGCTGCGAGTGTACCAAAGGAGTCGTTTGTTCGGTGCCCGGATCTGGCTGAAGAGGGTCTGCACCTGATCTGGAGAGCTGAGGATATCGTTGGGCGTGGCTAGAAACAGAACCGGCATGCGCAGACTCCTGGCAGCGGATGAGTTTCCATCGAGCAGGCGGCCAATCTCACTAAGGAGTCGCAGGCTGAAGCTGCTGATATGGTGCTCGGTGACGGCCATCTGCTCGCCGTGAGTGGTGGTGCTTGTGACTTGGAACTTGTTTTCATCAATGCCCGCCAGGTCGCCTAACGAATAGCGTGATCTTGGAGTGAGCACGGCGGCGGCCTGAAGCAACCGGCGGCGAAAACCGGAAACAGCGGTCTTCAATCCGGCAACGGGGGATGCAAGCACGATGCCATCGGGGTCTCGGCGATCCGACAGCCGGGTGGCGGCGGTGTGCATGCAGATCAGGCTTCCGAGGCTTTCACCATACCAGAAGACAGACATGCCGGGATGCTTTGCACGCACGAGAAGATGAAAGGTTTCCAGATCACGCAACCATTGGTTGGCCGAGCGTATGTCACCACGCTCGCTGACGACGGGGTCGTGACCCTGGCCGCGCAGATCATAGGCGTAGACGGCGTAGCCCCGCCTGGGCAGAGTGTCGCCCATGAACCAGAAATCGGACGATGCACCACTGAGTCCATGAACTGCAATGACGATGCCGCGCATGCGGGTGTCTGCGGCCGGCAGCCAGGACTGATAGGGCATGTTCTTGCCGTCGTAGCTCGTCCAATCCTGAGAGCGAAGCGTGGGGCGTGAGGGCAAATGGGTGATGCTTTTGCACGAGATCATCAGCGTCAGCATCAGCAGACAACGGAGGTGATGCGTCTGAATCATGGATTCATGGCATGATGGAGAGCTGCTTTGACAAACGCGGCCTGGGCCTGCACGCGGTCATCCAGGCTGAATTCGGAAGGCGTTTCAAAGGTGAGTGTGATCGGACAGCCGAGTTGGAAGAGTTCGATGGCCTCGGGCATTCCCGGCAGATCTGAAGGAATGATGCGGCGGTGAATGATGCCCGAACGTGACGGGCGCCCATCAATGCTGCGCCGCGGGTCCAAGGCGATCCCCTTGATGCATTCCTCAAGGATGCGAGAGCTGAGGGAACCCCGGTGTTGACTGAGTTCGTAGACATAACATCCCTGGGCATCGTAGTCTTCATGCAGGCAGAGACCAATGCGCCAGCGGCGTGCAGCGATGATTTTTCGCCAGGGGCCGGAGATGGGATCATCATCGAGATGGAACCGGCGGTTAATATCGAGACCGCGATGGTCGACGCGCGTGTTGCCTTGGAGCCCGTGCGGGTTCATGCAGGGGAAGATGACAAACGCTTGCTGCTGAAGCGTGGCGATGTTGTCTTCCGCCCATGCCAGCAATCCCCACGCGGCACCAGCTTCGTCGCCATGAACTCCAGCGGAGAGGTAATTGATATCTGGGGAGTCTTTACGGCGCGTGCTTTCCAGATAGATGATCTTTTCTCCCTTCACCTCCGTGAGCACGCGCACCCGCAGCCTGGCGGCACTTGCGAGGGCTCTCCAGCGTGCGATGAGGGCGCGCTGGTCGTGGGCTTGGTGGAGCGGCATCAACGGCACGCCATGAGGATGACTGAAATTACGAGGCATGCAATCCCTGAGCAGCGCAGATCAACGGTTTAATCATCAGTTCTTGCCGCCCTGACACTATCAAAGGCGGCAGGAGAGAAGTTTCATGCTGAGTGATGGAACAAAGTGCTTGCGTTGAGAATGGCTCCAACTATCATCGCGGCCCGTTTCAAACGGGAAAGACGTTCCTGAGTAGCTCAGCGGTAGAGCGGGTGGCTGTTAACCACTAGGTCGTAGGTTCGAACCCTACCTCAGGAGCCATTGTTTGGCAGTGTAGCTCAGCGGTAGAGCAGAGGACTCATAAGCCTTTGGTCGGCGGTTCAAATCCGCCCCCTGCCACCACCTTAAATCCTTGAAAACCAAGCATTTAAGCTGGCCTTCGGACACATTGCCTCTGAGTGGCACATTGCAAAAAGTTGCACAAATCAGGTCAAAAATGACGGTTAAGTGTCACTTACCTGTCCTCCCTCTTTGGTCACTTCGATTTAGCCTTGGCCGATCTCCACTCCCAAGGCGGCACGGGTTGCATTGTTCCACGGTTCCAAGTGTATTCAGATAAACTATTGATTTCCTGAGCACACTCTTTCGACACGATTC
>CAJCCF010000042.1 GCA_903960845.1 uncultured Verrucomicrobiota bacterium
GCCTGGGGCATGAATAATCAGACACTTGGAGGCGGGCAAATCGGAAATAACACCACGACGGATGTTCTCTCCCCTGTAAGAGTCGGCACTGAAACGGATTGGGCTCAGGTTCAAGCTGGAGGATCTCATTCTTTAGCCCTCAAAACAACCGGCTCATTATGGGGCTGGGGTAGCAATGTTTGGGGTGAAATTGACCAAGCAACCCGTTCGACCCCTGGTCGAATTGGAACAGCAACAGATTGGAAAACGATCTTAGCTGGAAACCAGTTAACAATAGCCATAAAAGCCGATGGTGCTGCGTGGACCTCCGGAGGCAATGGAGCCGGGGGGCCTGGTCACGGAGTTGGGGCTCCAAGAAATATATACACTGTGCGCCCATTGACACGGCTTGGACTGACAAACGCCTACACGGGAACCCCAGATGGCGAAACGGCTGGAGGAAGGAACGTGCTGATTACCAAATCAGGTGATCTGTGGGCTGCTGGGCCGGCTTCCACAGCCAGCTTGGGAACGCATAAAAGAAAGCTTATGCCTCAGATCGTTTTCGCTGACCTTGAGCAACAGACTTTGTCCTTCGGGCAAAACGGGAACATTCAAGTGGGGCAGTCACTGTCTCTTGAGGCAAGTTCAACCAGCGGCCTGCCAATCCAATACAGTATTGCTGGCAATGGTGTGATTTCCGGCAACATCGTGACGGCAACAGCCCCCGGCAAAATTGAAGTGGTTGGTTGGCAGGCGGGCGACGATGTTTGGGACATCACTCCACCGATGGCCATAACCATTGATGTTTCCAAAGCAGACCAAGAGATCCATTTTGCAGAAATCCCCAACAAGCTGACACCTGATTCAGTGAACCTTGCCGCAATCGGTGGTGGCTCGAATAATCCAGTCACTTTCGTGGTGACCTCTGGTCCCGCAGTGATTACCAACAACCTGCTGACTTTCACCAACGCTGGCATCGTCACCATCACCGCGTCTCAGGCTGGCAACGACAACTACGTGGCTGCGCCGGATGTGAGCCGCACGTTCACGGTGGGTTCGGCTCAAATTGCCACGCAGCCCCAGCCTGCTGCCGCTGAACAAAATGGGTCAGCCACTTTGAGCGTGGTGGCCACCGGGGTTGGAAACCTACTCTACCAATGGCAAAAGGACGGGGTGGATCTACCAGGTGCAACGAATGCCACTCTAACGATTCCTGCGTTAAAGCCCTGGCATGTGGGATCCTACCGCGTTCGGGTTTCAGACTCTCTGGACAACGCCTGGTCGAACACGGCCCAGCTAAGCCTAAATGCAACCCAACCTGCATCCCTATGGCAGGATTTGCTGCTGTTCCTGCCGTTTGCTGGCAACACCACGGACTTCAGCACCTCCGCCAGAACCATCACTCAGAGCAACGTTGGGGTGGGTAACAGTCCAGCAGGAACACCTGCCGGATCAGCCTCCTTCAATGGCAGTAGCTCACGCATGGATTTCAGTCCGAACCTTCCTGATCTGACAGGCATGACTTTCTCGACGTGGCTGCGACCCACTAGGGTCAGTGGCCTACAGGCCTTGTTTGTTGATTGGGATGATGCGGATAGTAATGACGTATTTGTAGGGTTGATTGACGATAAAATCACGGTCTCATCCACAAAAAACGGGACCAATTTATCGTGGACCAGCCAACCAATCGTTCAGGTCGGGGAGTGGATGCATCTGTCTTTTGTCATGGGCGCAACTCAATCGCTCATTTTAGTTAATGGCGAAGTCATTGCCACCTTGAATACCTCTGCGAACAACGTGGGGTATAAGCTGCGCTCCAACATTGGATACTTTAACTATGGTGGAGGCGAGTATTTCTATTCCGGGAACCTTTCCGCGCTGCGCATTTACGGCCGCACGCTAACCGAAAGCGAAGCTGTGCAGCTCTACCAATATGATGCCCCCATGCCTGAAATCGAGTTAGAGCAGCCCACCGGCACTGCTTTGGTTGATGGCAGCGCGACGTCCACTTGGCAGGCGTTACCCATAGGAGGCACAGCCTCGCCGGTGAGCTATGTGATCCGCAATGTGGGGGAGGCCAATCTATTGAACCTTGGTTTGGTGAAGTCCGGAACCCATGCCTCGGATTTCAGCATCAGCAGTCTTGCTTCCACCACACTGACCCCAGGCCATAGCACGAGCTTTACCGTGACCTTTGCCCCAGCAGCAGGAGCCAGCGGCACGCGCAGTGCCACGTTACAAGTGGCCAGTAACGACAGTGACGAAAATCCTTTCGATATCACCCTGACTGGCGAGGCCTATTCCACGACACATGATGTGGACAATGACGGCATGAACGACTGGGGCGAATACAAACTAAGTGCGCTGGGCTTTGACTGGCAGGTGCCCAACAGCGCGCTGGTAAGCACCTACTACGACAACGCGGATGCTGCGGGTCTTTACAACCAGACGCTCTACAACGCCAACCGCACGACGGGACAGAATGATGTGATCAACTCCCCCAACACTTATAGCCTCTACACGCTTTCCCAAGTGCAGAACCTGAATGTGGGCGTGCCGCTGCTGCAACGGGATCCAGCCACTGGTGAATTCACCCTCACCATCGGTTTGGATCAATCAACCAACCTCACCAACTGGACACCACTTCCAATGACCGTTCCACAGACGATCATCAATAGCCAAGGCAAGGTAGAGTTTCGTTTCACCACGCCGGACAACGCTGCCTTTTTCAGGCTACAGACTCAACCCGCGCCTTAACGATGAAACATCTCTGCTTTAGGGTCCCATCTAACTTTCCATTCGCATGAAACATCAACTCGTCATTCTGTTCATCATCGCTCTAACCGGCTTCGCCTCGGCTCAATCCACGGCTTTCACTTATCAGGGTCACTTGATGGATGCGGGAGCCTCTGCCAATGGCAACTATGACCTGCATTTCACCCTCAAGAACGCGCTCACGGATGGGTCCACGGTCGGCACGCCGCAGGCGGTATCGCCGGTCACGGCAGTGAATGGCATTTTTAGCGTCACGCTTGACTTCGGTTCGGCTAGCTTTGATGGCAGCGACCGCTGGGTGGAGTTGGGCGTGCGGCCTGCGGGCAGTGTTGCTCCCTACACCGCGCTGTCACCTCGGCAGCGACTCACCGCCACACCGTATGCATTGCGGGCACTCAATGCTACCAACCTAACTGGCACAGTCACGGCAGGGAACATCGCTAACGGCACCATCACGGGGACAATGATTGCCAACGGAGCGGTTGGAAGCACACAGCTTTCCCCAGATCTCACGATGGACGGCACCACTACCGGCACTTTCAGCGGCCCGCTTACGGGCAATGTTACGGGCAATGTAAGTGGCAGTGCGGCGAGCTTCACTGGCAATCTTGCGGGCAACGTTACCGGTCCGCAGGGATCAACGATCGTCGAAATGGTGGGTGGCGTTACCGCCGCGAATGTGGCCGCTGGTGCGAACCTCGCCAATGCGGCGACCACGGCAAGTACGCCGAATACGCTCGTTAAACGGGATGCTAACGGGAATATCCCTGGGGTTGCACCTGTCTCCGCGGCGCCATCCGGTATGGTCCTTATTCCGGCGGGGGCATTCACTATGGGAAACACTGTCGCCGCCGATACAGACATCACGGATGCTGCGCCTGTGAGCACGACGGTTTCGGCGTTCTACATGGATGTGAACGAGGTGACATTGAGCCAGTGGGACGTGGTTTACCTTTGGGCCATTGATCACGGCTACAGCTTCACTAGTTCCGGAACTAGCAGCGGGGCTAATTACCCAGTGGATGGGGTGAGCTGGTATGACTGTGTGAAGTGGTGCAATGCGCGCTCGGAGCTGACGGGAAAAACGCCAGTTTATTACACTAACAATGAGCAGACAACGATCTACAAGACTGGGGATGTGGATGTGACCAACGCACAAGTGAAGTGGTCGGCAGGCGGGTATCGGTTGCCGACGGAAGCAGAGTGGGAGAAGGCTGCTCGGGGCGGATTAAGTGGGCAGCGCTTTCCATGGGGCATGTTGATCAAAGAAGGCCTAGCGAACTACTATCGTATGCCATTAAGATTCTACCCCGATGGCTTTAGCTACGATTTGGGTGCTGATGGTGGTTCCAACCCAACCGGCAATATCTATGGGAGAGCTTCCACGGCGAGTCAGGTGGGCCAGTTTGCGCCGAATGGGTATGGGCTGAACGACATGGCTGGGAATGTCTATGAGTGGTGTTGGGATTGGTATGGGACTCCGTATGTCGGAGGCACGGATCCGCGAGGTGTTGTTTCAGGCTCCAGTCGCGTGGTCCGCGGCGGTAGTTGGAACATGTTCGGCTATTATCGTGGCAGCGCGGGAGTTGCGCGCTGTGCCTCTCGCCTATACGTCAACCCGGTCGACGCTACTACAGCCGGCATAAATGATACCTACGCTAGTTATGGCTTCCGATCAGTCCTGTCCGCAGCTCAGCCATGATCAAATTAGTAGAACACGATGCTCGAACCATGACTTCATCGCCATGAAAGCACACCTCACATTCTCACTTCTACTGCTAACCGCTGCCATTGCCGCCGCGCAGAATTACGATGTTATCTCCCCCAGCATTGCAAGCGGTGGCGGTGCCAGCAGTGGCGGCGCGTATGCCGTGACGGGAATCATCGCCCAGCAAGAAGCGAACGCGACCTCATCGGGTGGCAGTTACAGCCTGAGCGGCGGTTTCTTCGCCCAATACCTGGCGCTGCAGC
>CAJCCF010000043.1 GCA_903960845.1 uncultured Verrucomicrobiota bacterium
GTAATTAAGCGATCCAAGCGTTTTGAATAATCTAATAGATCTTTATTATTTATTGCCAATTCTTTTCTTTGCAAAACCTCGCGATCTTCTCTAATGGCCTGAAAGCGAGCAATAAAACCACTATATGCATAAAGTGCATTTTCTTTGGCTGATTCTTTTTTTAAATGTTCGTTTGCAAGACTTCCGACAATCTTGATAAGCCCTATTGTCCGCGTCTGCTTCTCATCGAGAGAGGATAGAGTAACGACTTCTTCGGAGCTAGGTAATTTTTCTATATAAAAATTGCTTTCATTGTCTTGCTCTAAGGAATCTGACAAGGCCCAGGATTGAGTTGAAATGGCCAAAAATAAAAGAGTAATGAAAGTGATTTTCTTGTTCATTTTCATCTTCAGTTTTTCACATGTCCTTCCGCCTCGAAATGCTCCAAGTCGCCCGGCTCGCGCCGAAACTGCTGGGGGACTCATCTGGGCTGGTTGCGGATTTTTTAAAATCAAGGCTGCATCCCGGTGGTGGTTTCATGAATCGTGCCGACAATCCCGACCTCTACTACAGCGTCTTCGGCATTGAGGGGCTCATGGCTCTGCAGGAGAGTCTGCCACAGGACTCCATGAGGGACTGGTTAACCAAATATGGTGACGGTGAAGGTCTGGACTTCGTGCATCTCTGTTGTTTGGCGCGCTGCTGGGCAGGATTGGGCGGTGGTCTGACCCCGGCGGAGCGAAGTGCTCTTTCGGATCGGATTGAAAAATACCGCACACCTGATGGCGGTTATCATCAGTCGCCGGGGCGAAAAAATGGCAGTGCGTATGGCTGTCTCATCGCCTGGGGTGCGTATCAGGATCTTGATTTTCTGCCGCCGGATGCGCTGGCCATTGCTCGTTGCATGGACAGTTTGGAGACACCCGACGGCGCATGGTCCAATGAGCCAGGGCTCACGCTTGGTTCCACCACGGCCACCTCGGCCATGCTGTCGCTCTATCGCCACATGCAGTTGCCGGCTCCGCCTGCGAGTGTTGAGTGGCTTGTCAGGCAGTGTCTTCCTGATGGTGGTTTCCTCGCCATCCCGGGTGCACCAATTCCTGACCTTCTCTCGACGGCGGTGGCCTTGCACGCTCTCTCGAATAATTTAAATGCCATCTCCCGGGTTAAGGAGCCCTGCCTCGATTTCATCGATTCCCTTTGGAGTGCCGCCGGCGGCTTTCACGGAAACTGGACAGATGACGCGCTTGATCCTGAATACACCTACTATGGCCTGCTCGCGCTTGGACATTTGGTCTTGTGAGTGATCAATGAGTCTCGGCGGTATCGTTGCTTATTGTGCATCTTTCTCCGTGACAAGCGGGCGGCTCTTTTGTTAAGCCTTGTGACTGCCCATGTCCCGCTCGTTCTCTCTCCGTGATTACTCCATCGCTTTTGCGTTGCTGGGGATTTGTGTGTTCTTCGGTGTCGTGGAGCCGAAGTTTCTCGACTCGCGGAATCTGTCACTCCTGATGACGGAATTGTCGATCACGGCGACGTTGGCGATGGGGATGCTGCTGGTCATTCTGCCGGGACACATTGATCTTTCTGTGGGCAGCGGGTTGGCTCTTTTGAGCGGAATCGCGACGGTGTTGACGACGAAGGCTGGGTTGCCTTCGCCGGTTGGGCTGAGCATCGGGTTTCTGGCGGGGTTGGTGATCTGGTCTGGGAAGGGAGTGCTGATTGTGAAGGAGCGCATCCCGGCATTCATCGTGACACTGGCCGGACTGCTGGTGTTTCGCGGACTGTTCTGGCTGGTGATTCAGAATCAAACGGTGCCTGTGGTGGCCGGGGGGCAGACCAATGTGTACTCACTCATCAGCACCTGGTATCTGCCCACACCCGCAGGTTATGCTCTGGCGCTGACGGTGATTGTTGCGATGGTTCTGGCGACGATTCAGGGTCGCAAACAGCGACTGTTGAACGGCTTTGAAGTGGAGTCTGGAGAAAGTGCTTTTTTACGCGTTTTCATCGCCGCACAGGCACTGCTGCTGTTTGTAATCGTGACGGGTCAGTTTCGCGGTATCCCGCTGCCTGCGCTGATTTTTGCCGCAGTCGCTCTGGCGGTTCATGTGCTCACACAACACACGCCGTTTGGTCGCTACCTTTATGCCATCGGCGGGAATGCGGAAGCGGCGCTGATTTCCGCTGTGCCTGTGGGCCGTGTGGTCACCGTGGCCTTTGCCATCATGGGCGGGATCGTGGCGGTGACGGGCTTCATGCTGACATCCTACACAGGGAACTCGACCACGGATCTGGGTGAGTGGATGGAGTTGGATGCCGTGGCTGCCTGCGTGATCGGGGGGGTGAGTCTGCGCGGTGGTCGCGGCACGGTTCTGGGTGTGCTGGCAGGCGCATTGATCATGGCCACATTGCTCAATGGCATGACTCTCATGGCGGTTTCACCGGAATACAAACTCATGGTGCGCGGCAGTGTGCTGCTGGCAGCGGTGTGGATGGATGTCCGCCTGGGTCGTCAATAAGAGGTGCCGGTGATCTCGTTGGCAAAGGTGTTGATGTGCTCAATCACCGCATCGGTGTCGGCCTCATTCACGCCAATGTCCCGCAGTGTCTCGATGAGATGCTCCACGAAATGGGCAAAGTGAATTTTGGTGATGCCGCGCCCGTGGTGCACCTGACTCAAGCTGCGTCCTGTGTACTCCACGGGGCCGCCGAGTGCCATGCTGAAAAATTGACTCTGCATGGTGTGGAGTCGCTCAATCGGAGTGTCATGAAAAAAGGGAGCCAGTTTAGGATCGGCCAGAACGCGGATATAAAAGGCCTCAATGAGACTGTCGATCACAGCGGCCCCACCGAGTCGTTCATAAAGAGAAGATTCGAGTGCACTCATGTGTTCAACATAGCAGACATTGTGAACCGTGACTCTGACCTGAATCGTTAAACAATGTGCACTGATTGTTCGGGCCTGGGACGATCTTGTGCAGAAACAGTCCAGGCAACGATTAGACATGGATTCAGCATAATCCGGCATGGGCTGCGTGAACGATTCCCATGCACATCGCCGTTGATGATAGGTCAATCCACAGCAAGCATTCCTCCCCGCCATGTCTTACCCCGCCAAAGAATTCAACGCCCCCAAGTCCTACACAACAGCTTGGACGGCCACGCTGATTTTGATCATTGCCTTTGTGATTGGTCTGCTGGTCTTTCCACCGCTCTACGATGAGCCGAAGGGGGAAGCAGCTGGCATGGTGCTGTTCATTGGTCGCTTCCATCCGATTTTCCTGCATTTGCCCGTAGGTGCGCTTGCGATGCTCTGCATCATGGAATTGGTCTGCATGACCCGCAGTGGTGAAGAAAAGTTTGGCGCGGCCGCGTTGCTGACTCTTTGGGTGGGGGCGGCAGGATCCGTGCTGGCCGTGCTGGCCGGCATCATGCTTTCCCGCGAGGGCGGTTATGAAGGCGGAAACTTCACGCTGCATCAGACACTGGCACTCGTGGGTACGGCTGGCGTCCTGCTCTCCCTTGTGATTCGAACTTATGCCATGGGGCAGGGGAATCGTGAGTTGATGCATGCCTACCGCGCGGTCTTTTTCGGCAGTTTTGGTTTGATGGGACTCGGCGCGCACTTTGGTGGCAACATGAGCCACGGTAACAAGTTCCTCACCGAACACGCTCCTGAGCCGATGAAAGGTCAGATGATCGGCATGGAAAAATGGATGCTCAGTTTTGCCGAGAAACCGAAATCCAATGTCGTGGTGCCGCCACCAACGACCCCTGCACCAACGACCCCTGCACCAGCGACCCCTGCACCAACGACCCCGGCACCAACAACCCCGGCACCAACAACCCCGGCACCAACGACCCCGGCACCAACGACCCCGGCACCAACGACCCCGGCACCAACGACCCCGGCACCAACGACTAGCGGTGGCGACAAACTCGTCTTTCAGGATGTGATCATGCCGATTTTTGAAGCCAAGTGTAACAAATGTCACAACGAGGCAAAATCAAAGGGTGACCTGCGAATGGATACCTTTGAGATGGTCATGAAGGGTGGCAAGAATGGTGGTGAAAAGAAGAACAACATCGTTCCCGGAAAGCCCGACGAAAGCCTGACCATCCAATCCATCATTCTGCCGGTCGATGACGATGATCACATGCCGCCTGAGGGCAATGACCAGCTCACACCGGCCGAAATCGCGGCAATTCGTTATTGGGTGCAAGCCGGGGCCAGTGCCACGCAAAAGCTGAGCGCGGCCCAATTCCCGCCTGAAGCGAAAGAAGCGCTCCCCAAGTGAGGTTTGTTTTGCCCGGCCCAGTTGTTCCTATCCGCCCTTTCTGTCCTTTCCCAATTCGTTTATTGATCCTCACATGAAACCCGCCCTCCTCCTCTGTTTACTCGCCCTCAGTCTTCGCGCTGCCGACCAGCCTGCCGCTGATCCTGCGATCAAGGCCACGCTCGATAAAGTCAATGCCACGGGAGCCTCGCTCATGCCCATCTCGGCAGATGGCAAAACCTACCGCTTCACCGCGCTGAACGTCGCCAAAGAGTTCAATGACGCAGGTCTCGCTCCGCTGGCGCCGATGGCTGATAAAATCATCTCGCTCGACCTCGCCCGCACCAAAGTGACCGACGGTGGCTTGAAGGCGATCGCCGCGTTCAAGAACCTCACCGAATTGCATCTGGAAGGCACAGGCATCACTGATGCGGGCTTGGATCAGCTCAAAGGCCTCGCGGCGCTCGAGTATCTGAACCTTTACAACACCAAGGTAACTGATGCCGGCATGCCAAAACTCGCCGGCTTGACGAAGCTGAAGGCGCTGTATCTCTGGCAGACAGGCGTGACAAAGGCCGGCGTGGCGCAGCTCAAAACCAAACTCACCGGAGCTCGCATCAATACCGGTTGGACTGCCGAAGACGACGCCAAGCCGGTGGCCATCGCGGCTGCTGCAAAGCCAGCCGCACCCGCAAAACCAGCCGCCGGCACACCTGCTCCAGCCAAACCAACTGCCGCGCCAGCCGCCGGTGGGAAGCTGGACCCGGCCATCGCTGCCAAGGCGGTGATTTATCAGGATGTCATCGCTCCCATCGTTTCCGCCAAGTGCGCCGCCTGCCATGGAACGGAAAAGAAAAAGGGCAAACTGCAGATGCATACCTTTGCCGCGATCATGAAGGGCGGCGGCGATGGAGCCACCACCGTCATTCCGAACAACACCAAGGACAGCCTCATGCTCGCCCGAATCCTCCTGCCGAAGGATGATGATGACCATATGCCGCCGAGTGACGAGGAACAAATCACCAAGGAAGAATGCCAGATCATTGCCTGGTGGATCAAGACGGGTGCGTCTGAAACCATGACCGTTGCAGCTGCGAAACCAGATGCTGCAATCGAAAGCATCCTTTCTGCCATGCTTGGCAAGGGTTTACCCAAAGCTGGTGCAGCGGTGGCCAAGGTACAGAAACCCAAGGCCAAGCCACTGACGGATGCCGAGAAGAAGCAGATCGCTGAAATCTCCGCCAAGATGCAGGCATTGAATGCCTCACTCATGCCGTTGGCCCAGGACACTGAGCAACTCCGACTCAGCGTGATCAATGCCGCCGACAAGTTTGGCGACAAGGAGCTCGCTTTGCTGGAACCCATCGCACAGCAGGTCGTTTGGGTCGATCTGGCCCGCAGTATCGTTACCGATGCAGGTTTTTCCACCCTGGCAAAGATGGTCAACCTGGAGCGCCTGCACTTGGAGAACACCAAGATCACTGACGCTGGTCTTGCCGGACTCGGCAGCTTGCAAAATCTCGAATACCTCAATCTCTATGGCAGCAAAACCACTGATGGAGGCATCGCCAAACTCGCCACCGCCAAGGGGCTGAAAAAACTCTTTGTTTGGCAGACCGGAGTGACCAAGGCCGGAGCCACGGCTCTTGAAGGCAAGATTCCAGGCCTCAAAGTGAACGTTGGCCTCAGTGAGGCCGAGATCGCCAAACTCACTGCACCACCACCTGCGCCACCACCGGCCCCAGCAAAGAAAGAAGAGCCAAAGAAAGCGGATGCCAAGGCTGCCGCAAAGCCTGCAGCGACTCCCGCAGCCAAGCCAGCAGCTGTGAAGCCTGCGGTGCCTGCACCGGTCACAAAACCAGCCGCATCGACCCCACCTGCGGCCAAGCCTGCGGTGGCCGCACCGGCCCCGGCCAAACCTGCCGCAACAACTCCACCTCCAGCCAAGCCTGCAACAGCGCCTGCGGCCAAGGCACCAGCGCCGAAACCGACCGAGGTCAAGCCTGCGGCTCCCGCATCTAAAGCGTAATTGACGCTGGCGGAATCGACGTCCGCGCTGCATATCCCAAGAACGCCGTTCCCTGGTTAATCAAAGGAGAACGGCGTTCGCTAGTTTTATCCACTGACATGATTCATCTGCCCCCAGGACCCAAGGCCGCGTGCCTTTCGTTATTCGCCGTTCTGCCATTCGCCGTCCCGGGCTGTGACCGGGTGTCTGAGCGCATGGAGATCACACAGACACGCGACATCTCCACTTACGAGGCCAAACCCAAGCTCAATGCCTATCCGCAGGAGCGTTTCGGTGATGAGCGTCTGCGCTGGGAAACACCGCCAGGCTGGGCTCAGGCCGAGCGCAGTCAGATGCGGCCGGTGAATCTCACCTTTGGTCCTAACAAGGAAGGTGAATGCTATCTGGCCATGCTTCCCGGTGGCGCAGGCGGTGTGCTGGCCAATGTGAACCGCTGGCGCAAGCAGATGGGCCAGACGGAGATGACGGAAGAAGAACTCGCCAAACTGCCGAAAAAAACGCTCATGGGCATCCAGGGTGTTTATGTCACTGTGGATGGAGCCTACACCAGCGTTGGCGCCACCGAGGCCAAGCCTGATCACCGCATGCTCGGCATCGTTGCCTCGCTTGGTGAGGCTGGCTTGTTTGTGAAGATGGTCGGTCCCAAAGCCCTCGTCGAAGCCAACACAGCCGCCTTTGACCAGTTCGTTGCTTCCCTTAGTTTGCGCACACCACAGCAGTGATCCTGATCGATTTTTTCAAACATTTCCCCGCTCCATGTCTGCCAAGCCCAATTCTCTCCCCGGCCAGATTTTCGCCTTCCTCTCCTCTTTTGGACTGGCGATCACTGTGCTCAGTTTCCTGCTGCTGATCACGTTTCTGGGCACGCTTGCGCAGAAAGAAATGGGTCTGCTCGACAGCCAGCGTCTCTACTTTGATTCGTGGTGGTTGATTCACGATGTGAACCTGGGTGGCACGCTCATCCCTCTGCCCCTTCCCGGAGGTGGATTGCTCATGGTGGTGTTGTTTGTCAACATGCTCTGCGGTGCCGTGATCCGTCTCCGCAAGGGCTGGCGCACGATCGGCGTGCTGATCTCTCATGTGGCCATCATGTTCATGCTGGTGGCTGGCTTTGTCAGTTTCCTCTACAAGACTGAGGGCGCGATGCCGCTCTTCGAGGGCCAGGCAAGCGACCAGTATCAAAGCTATCACGATCGCATCATCGAGATCCATCGTTTCGATGCCTCAGGCAAAGCCGACGACAAAGCTCTGGTCATTCCGATGAAACACTTCACCGACCTGGAACCCGGCAAGGCGCGGACTTTCTTTGCTAAGGACCTTCCGTTTGAAATTCAGGTCACCGGTTATCGCCGCAACGCCAACGTCACCCAGGCTGAGGAAGGTGATAAGACCGGCATTGATGGTTACCGCGTCCAGTCTGTGAAGAATGCCAAGGAGGACGAAGCCAACGTCTCCGCCGTCGAGATCAGTGTGAAGCCCAAAGAGGGCGCCGAGCAGAAGGCAATCCTCTGGGAGCGCGCTTTCGAGCCCTTCACCGTCAAGTTGGGTGGCAACTCGTATGCCATCTCACTCAGCCGGATGAAGTGGAAGCTGCCCTTCGCCATTCGTTTGAATGACTTTGTGCGTGAACTGCATCCCGGCACGATGAAGGCCAAAAAGTACACCAGCCACGTGACCAAGATCAGCAGTGGCAAGGAGGAGCCAAAGGTGGTGACCATGAATGTCCCGGTTCGTGATCAGGGTTTCGTCGTCTATCAGGCCAGTTTCAGCCAGAGCACCAATGGTGAGCAATCGGTGTTCACCGTCGCCAGCAATCCCTCCGACCAGTGGCCGCTCTGGAGTTGCGTCGCCGTTGCCGCGGGTCTGATCATTCACTTCCTCATGCATCTCATCCGCTTCCTCAGCCGGTCCATGAAACCGAAGGTGGTTGCCTAACATTTCTCTGTTTCCATGAAGACTCTTTTGCTCGCCTGTTTGTTTCTGACCACGCTGGTTCAGGCCCAGTTACCTGATCCCGCCCTGCTGCGTGACAAGGAGGTTGTCGCGACTTTTCAATCTCTGCCGGTTCAAGAAGGCGGGCGCATCAAGCCGCTGGATACCTATGCGCGTTTCCTGCTGCTGCGCCTGCATGGCAAGCAGAGCATCGCCGTGGATCATCCGCAGATGACGGATGTGAAGAAACTCAATGCAACCGAGTGGCTGCTCCTGACATGGTTCCGGCCGGACATCGCGCGTGATCTTCCGCTGTTTGTCGTCGATAACTCCCAGGCTGTGGGGGAGATCGGTGTGGATCCGAAGGGGTTGCGCGACCGCTATTCCTGGAATGAGATCGTCAAAGGCAAGGAAGAGCTCATCAAGCGTGCGCAGGCCTACAGTGACATCGAAAGCGCAGATCGCACCGGTGTGCAGCGCAACGTGATCGATCTGGCACGAAACTTTTTCGACTTTGATGCCGTGAGCGATTTCATGACCGCAGCGCGCACGGATTGGAAGCATGAGATCTCGGCGATCCTGCCGCCGGAATCTGTTAAAGAACTGGTTAGCGGTGACAGTCTGAGTGTGTGGGATCTGGCCGTGAAACTTGGCGTCATGATCCGTGACAAAAAGCTCGAGGCGCTCGGACAGGAAACGAGCAACAAGATCCTGCAGCTTTTCATCGAAACCACTTTGCGTCCCGGCAAGACACTGGCTTTTGTGCCGCCGGATGATGTGAAGAATGATACATGGATGCAGGTTGAGCAAACCATCACCGCCTTGATGAAGGATGGTTCCCTGCCGGCGGGCGAGTTGAAAATCTCCAAGGCGAAGGATGCCTTGTACGCTGCCAGCCTAAAGGCGGAAACATTTAAGCCGGCGGTGAAAGCCTTTGTGAATGACATCCGGTCCCAGGCTGAAAAGCGTGGCGAACTCAAGCATGTGGACCGCGAGGTGAGCTACCACAAGAATGACTTCTTCACCTATGCGCTCGTCTGGTATCTGTTCGGGTTCCTGGTGGCCTTCATTGGTCTCGTGGCGCCGCAAACAAGCCTGGCCAAATGGTCGGCACGTGTCGCCTGGGTGACTCTGCTGCTGGCTGTCGGTTACAACATTTACGGCATCACCCAGCGCTGCATCATCAATGAGCGGCCGCCGATCGCCACGTTGTATGAGACAATCATTTTCATCACCGCCGTGGTGGCGGTTGTCGGCCTGTTCATCGAGCGGTTCACGCGACAGGGCATCGGCCTGGTGGTGGTGGGTTTTGTCGGGGCGCTGGGCATGTTCGCCGCCAATCGCTTCATGGCTCTGGATGCTCAGGACACCATGCCCACGCTCGAGGCGGTGTTGATTACCAATTTCTGGCTGGCCACCCATGTGACCTGTATCAATATTGGTTATGCGGGGGCCATGCTCGGCTCCATCACATCGATGGTTTATGTGATCTACCGCCTGTTTGTCAAAGGCCAGAAAGTGATCGAAGTGCGGCGTCTGCTCACGCGCATGGTTTATGGCATCGTCTGCTTCGGCGTGCTCTTTGCCCTCGTCGGCACCGTGCTCGGCGGCATCTGGGCCAATGACAGCTGGGGCCGCTTCTGGGGCTGGGATCCGAAGGAAAACGGGGCTCTCATGATTGTGCTCATGGGTCTCATCATCCTGCATGCCCGCATGGGCGGTTATATCCGCGAGATTGGAATGCACGCCCTTTCACTGCTGCTGGGTGCCATCACCCTGTTCAGTTGGTTTGGTGTCAACCAACTCAGCATCGGTCTGCACACCTATGGCTTCACCGCAGGCATCGCCATGGCACTGAACACGGGCTACTCGATCAAAGGTCTGTTCATTCTCATCTGCATCGGATTCTGGTGGAAAGAACGTTCGGCGAAGAATGTGAAAGCTTGAGGAAGATCTCAGCTATCTTTCAAACAACCCCAGCAGGTGCTGAATCTCTGACTTCACGTCTTCGCCCTCAGCAAGGGTGCGCTGGACTTCTTGAATCAGCAGATCACGGAAGTCGCGGCGTAAGCGGTGCAGGGAGACACGCAGGGCCTTGCCGGTGAGACGAAGACGGGTGGCGATTTCGATCAAGGTTTCGTTCTCTGGCGTCTCGGTGCTGAGCAGCCGGGCAAGTGCTGCATACAGATCCTGCCGGCTACGTTTCTCGAACTGATGTGCCAGGCGCCGGCGGACGCGGTTGACAAGTTCAGCCGTCCACCGGCGGTCATAATAGTTCTCGGGAGTCTCCAGCGTGGCGAGTTGTTCACGCTTAAAACGGGCTTCGTCAGCATCCGAAAGGTCGGCTTCGGGCCTGATTTTGTTTTGGCGGCACTGTTCACTGCGGCGCCAGTTGTTTTTGTAATTGGAAAGACAGGAGACGAGGAAGGAACGCAGTTTCCCGCGCTGGCTGTCGGCGGAGCCCAGAGAGTCGTTGCTGAGCATCTTGATGAAGAAGCCGGGGAGCACGTCTTGCGCGTCCTCATGCCCCATGGCGCTGGCGCGCAAATAGCCATAGAGCGGGTAACGGTAAATGGTGAAAATCTCCTCGGCACCGTCGAGAATGCCAGCCACACCGGTCCCGGGTCCTTCGCCACCATCGGCGACCGGCACTTATGCGTTGGCTCAAAACTGCACCGCTTCCGCCGGTAGCACAGGCCAATTCGGGTCGCATCACGCTGCGCTGTTAAGACAGTGCGCAGAATCCATCACCGTCTGCGATACGGAAAGGAGCGCATCATGGAACCGTGGCTCGAATCAGCACTCGTGGCTGATTGCAGGCGGATGCGATGGCGGTCACGTGCGCCTGGCGAGCATCTCCCAGATACCTTGAACATGTTCCCAGCGGCGAATGACGATATCGAGCAGGAAAAGGAGAAGGAGCACGACGACGAGCGGGGGCCACATTTCGATGTATTGAACAGCCCTCGTTGTGCTCAAATCCGGCACCTGACCTTCCTTGAGCATGGATCCACCGGTGATTCGCGTGGCTTCGGTCAGGAGCGTTTCATTGACGGTACCCAGGCTGGCTTCAGAACTGGGGTTGTGAACGATTCCGGCGGACACCATTTCCGCACCGCTCTGCGCGCGCACAAGGTAGACGCCGGGCTGATCGGGACGGAATCCCCCTTCATACAAACCCGGGCCGAACTGGCTGAGGGTGATCTTTTGCACGGACTTCAGCGGTGCGCCCAATGCGTCGGCCGCGACAAAGAAGACCTCGGCTTCGACTCGTGCATCGTTGGCTCGTGTGCCGGCATCCTGCTGGAGGTCCACGCGCAGATGCGTTTCATCCCCGCGCACTTCCGCAGCGAGATCCATGTTGCGGCCCTGAGGCGGACGCGCGGTCTCACGCAGCACTTGTGACCAGAAGCGGCTGAAGCCGGGCCAGCGGGTGATCCACAGTGATCCCCAGCGGCTCTTGGCATCGCTGGTGAAGGCGGTGACTTTGCCAAGACCATAGCGCCAGTGGGCGAGCAGAGGATCGCCCAGATCGGTGACCAGCGGAATCTGCGCGGTGGCTTTGCGGATCGTTTTCACATAGCCGAGCAGGGCAGGGGAATCCCATTTTTCAAACCCGGCGAGCATGGGATGCTTCTCCACAAACTTGGGCTGGAAGGGTTCTTCGCGAATCATGCGCCCGGTGTGCATCAGCGTGTCCTGGGTGAAGATGCGGGTGATCGTGCTGGCATCCATGGTGCTGTAGGACTGGCCGCCGCCGGCGCTGGCGATGGCTTGCAGCAGTGCGACGTGTGATCCTTCGCCAATCGCTACGGTGGAGATGGTTATACCTTCGCCGCGGCATTGGGAGGCCAGTCCCTCATAGCCACTGCCGGAGGTCTGGCCATCGGTAAGGATGATCATGTGCTTCACCTTTGCCTTCACACGCTGAAGGGCGCTGCGCGCCTGCTCAAAGGCGGGCTGCAAGTTTGTCCCGCCGCCCGAGGCCACGGCGGCAATCTGTCCGGCGACGGAAGCGGTGGAGGTCAGCCTTGTCATCGGTGCCACGACATGCGCTTCACTGTCGAATGCGTACACACCGATAAAATCATTCCTGCCCAACACCTCGGCAGTGGCGATGGAGGCGCTCTTGGCCATCTCCAGTTTCTCGCCTGCCATGGAGCCGGAGCGATCGATGACGATGGCGACTGCGGCGCTTTGTTTTTCCTCTTCATCGGGCGATTTCAGGCGCACGGGCAGGATGTCCTCGATCGGTGTCCTGTAGTAGCCTCCGACACCGAAACTCTGCGGGCCGCCGAGCATGACGAGTCCGCCACCGAGTTTATCCACGTAGTCGCGCATGGCGTTCATGGCGGGTTCACCAACTTGATGTGCGGGTACATCGCTGAGGATGATGCCATCAAAACCGGCCAGTTGATCCAGCGTGCCCGGGATGCCGCCGGGCTGCCTGAGCTCAAGCTGCACACCTTCTTTCTCCATGGCTTGCATCAGATACTGCCCTTCAGAAGCATTGCTCTCGATGTAGAGCAGGCGCAGCCTGCCCCGCACGTCAACCAGGGTGAGTGCATCGTTGTTTGCAGGCAGGGTGTCATCGGACACACCTTCGAGCACGGCCCGGTATTTGTAGATGTTCCGCACAGATGGAGTGCGGGTGAAGGTTTCGCTGCGTGGCTGGCCCGGCTTTAATTTCACGAGGCGCTGATCCACCTGCACACCGTTCTCATAAAGTTTCAGGGTGCCTTGCGTCTCCATCGTGGCTTCCAGTTGGGCGGTGAGCTTGAGCGTTGCTCCTTCGTTGAGACGTGAGCGATTGGGAGTCAGTTCACGCACTCGCGCATCCGGTCTGCGCGGCCCGGCGATGGGGATGGCGTGAAGCCGCGTGCTGGAGACAGTCGCGTCACGGGCCGCATTCAGCAGGCTGCCTCGTGTCTCGTGGCCGTCACCGATGATCACCAGATCGCGGCTGGCTCCGGCGGGGAAAAGTGCAAGGGCATACTCCACTGCAGCACTGTAATGGCTGTCCCCGCCACGGGTTGCCTGCCACGCTATTTGTTGGGCCAGTGCGGGCTGGGTTTCGCTGGAGAGCAACTCCGGACGGTCTCCCAAACCTACAACAAATGTTTCCACTTCGCCGCCGATCTGCGACTGCAATCTGCCCGCTGTTTGCAGCGCCTTTTCCAATCCTTCCGCCCCCATGCTCTGGCTTGAATCAATGAGGATCCCCAGCGCTTTTTTTCCTGTTTGCGAGACGCGCGCCGGACCAGCCAGTGCGGTGAGGGTCAGCAGGATTAACAGCGCGCGGACCACCAGCAGCAGGCGCTTCCGCAGGCCGGACATCGGGTGTGCGGACTGGTTTTCAAACCACAGCAAAAGCGCAAAGGCAGGCAGTGCGAGTAGAAGCAGTTTCGGTGAGGCCCAGTCCATCAGTGTGAGCCGACTTCATCACGGCGCGATGCAAGTGCAACTGGGATTCTGGTGTGAATGCCCGGATGTCAGCCGGCACCATCCCGACGGAAGCTGCAAACCGGCTCACTGCGCATCAGGGCGCTGGCCGATGACCACGGGGATTTCGAGAAGTTGCCCATTTCTAAACACGGTCATCTTCACTTGTGAGCCCGGCTTGAGCGCGCGGATCATGGCGAGCAGTTCACGCGGGGTCCGGAAGGATCCTCCGTTGAAGGCGGTGACGATATCACCAGGAAGCAGTCCGGCGGCAATTCCGGGCGACTGTGGATCGAGATCGGTGATGTAGGCTCCGATTTGGGCGGTGCCGCGCCCGGTGTCGATGGCGACGGGTTCTGCGCTGAGTTCGAGACCGAGATAACCGCCACCAACGCTTTTGGCGGGTGCGCCGGCCTTGGTCTGAGCCAGGATCGCATCGACCACGGACTTGGCATCATTGGCGGGTACAGCGAGACCGATACCCTGCCAGGCGCGCACGTTTTCGTCACCGCGATAAATGGCAACATTGATGCCGATGATCTGTCCGAGAATGTTCACGAGCGGCCCGCCGGAATTGCCGGGATTGATGACGGTGTCTGTTTGCAGGTAGTTGAGCTGGCTGTCGCTTAGATGACGGTCACGAGCGCTGATGATGCCTTGGGTGACTGTGCCGCTGAGTCCGAAGGGATTGCCCACCGCGAATACCAGTTGGCCGACTTTGGCCGCATCACTGTTGGCAAAGGTGAGAGCCTGGAAATCCTTCTTCGTGTCATCAATTTTCAGCAGGGCAATGTCGTGCTCACGGCTGGCTCCGAGGATGCGTGCCGGATGCGTTTTGTTGTCATTGGTGGTGACGA
>CAJCCF010000044.1 GCA_903960845.1 uncultured Verrucomicrobiota bacterium
CACTAGCTTTGCCGCCTTCGCTGCCCCAACGCTGGTGGTCTGTTTTGCCATCTGGCCCAGGTTTCATACAGGAAAGGGTCAGGAAAAGATTCTTGACAGCTATTGATTTACCTCCTGGAATAGTTATGATTTCATGCGTTCTCAGCCTTTTGATTTGTTGGCTTACGTTCATCGGAGAAAGGTGCAACTGCATGACCGTATCTTTGGTCAGATCAGGGTTGTGCTGCGGCGGCTTCATGCACAAATAACCTCAACGAATCAGGCACCGCTGCCAGCGCTTTCTTGCTTGCCAGCCATCTCATCTGCTGGCTCACGTTCGCCGCTGATTTCATCGACTGTTACTCCGCCAACCAATTCTGCGACACCACCGTTCGCCGCCAGAGCAAATCCGCGAGCAGCACTTTCCTCGCGTCGGATCCATTGTCGTCATCTTGAAAGATGGCCCCCCGCCGGTTTCCCTAAGCCATACATGATTGCTGCCGTCTGCTGACTGAATGCGAATGCTGCGTGCCATCCCGCCTTTTCGCCGCCACGTTGGTAAATGTGAAACCGTTGTTCACTGCCCTCTTTCCCTGAAGGCAGTTTTTTGAAACATCCATGATGCGCGGATCAGACGTTGAGGATCGCTCTGACAAAAATTGATCGGCACCAATGACCAAAGATCAGCATCTCTGCCTGCGTTTCTTTTGCCCACCTTCAACTCAACCAGCTCATGCATCTCACACGCCGCCTCCTGCTCAGTCTCTCGCTGCTCGCCACCATCTCCTTCGCCGCTGACGATGGCTTTGTTCCGGTCTTCAACGGCAAGGACTTCACCGGCTGGAAAGGGCCCATCGACAATTACGAAATCAAGGATGGTGCGATCGCCTGCAAGGCAGGCAAGGGCGGCACGATCTACACCGAGGAGGAATACACCGATTTTGTCGTGCGCCTGGAGATCCGAATCCCGGCGGGCAGCAACAATGGTCTGGCCATCCGCTATCCGGGCAGTGGCGACACAGCCTATGTCGGCATGTGCGAGCTGCAGGTGCTCGACAATGACGCGCCGAAGTACGCCAAGCTCGATCCGCGCCAGTATCACGGCTCCGCCTACGGCATGATCGCCGCGAAGCGCGGGCATCTGAAGCCTGCGGGCGAGTGGAACGTGCAGGAAGTCACGGTGAAGGGATCGACGATCAAGGTCGTGCTCAATGGCGAAACCATCCTCGATGGCGACCTCGGCAAGGTGGACATGGCCGGGGTGATGGGGAAGAAAGCGCATCCGGGCGCAAACCGCACCAAAGGTCACTTTGGTTTCGCTGGACACAATGACCCGGTGCAGTTCCGCAACGTCTCCATCAAAAAGCTGTGATACCCATTTGCATCCACCTCCTGAATCCTCAGCTCATCATGAAAATGCGACTCGCCACCCTGCTGCTGCTCATCACCACATCCATCACCCGCGCGGAGACACCGACCACACTCAATGGCTGGCCGCTGGTCTTCAGCGAGGATTTTGAAAAAGGGCGTGACCGCTGGGAGGTCACGGACGAGGCGAGCTGGACACACCGCGTGGTGGCGGGGAATGGCGTCTTCGGCATCAACCGCCGCGAGAGCGCCTACAAGCCGCCGTTCCGCAGCGCGCTGCACATTGCCTTGATCAAGGATGTGACCGCAGCGGACTTCGTGCTCACCTTCAAGGTGCGCAGCACCAAGGACACCGGCAATCACCGCGACTGCTGCATCATCTTCAATCACCAGGACCCCGCCAACTTCTACTACGCCCACCTCGGCGCAAAGCCGGATCCTGCGAGCGGTCAGATCATGATCGTGCAAAATGCACCGCGCCGTCCCCTCACGCAGAACACGAAACCCGTGCCCTGGACGGATCAGTGGCATCAGGTCAAAGTCGTGCGCGATGCCGCGAAAGGCAGCATTGAGGTGTTCTTTGACGACATGACCACGCCGCAGCTCAGCGCCAATGACAAAACTTTTGGCAAAGGCCGCATTGGCATCGGCTCCTTTGATGACATGAATGACTTTGATGATGTCCGGCTCTATGCACGTCAGTAATTCCCAGTTCTTATCCTTGTGAAATTCCTTCTCGCCCTCCTTGGCATCGCCACCACCGCCTTCAGTCAAACGCACAACATCCTCGACTACACCGGTCAGAACAACGCGCCCGCAGGCACGAAACGACTCGTGTTCATCGCTGCAAAAGGCACGCATGGCGGCGGCGGACAGCATGAGTTCTTTGCGGGAGCCTCGTATCTGGCACGGCGGATCAATGAGACCTATCCGCAGGCCTTTGCGGTGGTGTATCCGGAGAACAACTGGCCAAAGGACCTCAGCAAGGCGGATGCCATCATCGTGCTGCTGAATCATGGCGGCAGGGCGGCGGACGATCCAAACATCAAGGCGGCGTGCGATCGCGGCGCGGGCTTCGCGGCGATTCATTACGGCGTGGAAGCCAGGATCGGCGCGCAGGGAAAGAACTACCTCGACTGGATGGGCGGATTCTTTGAGACGTTTTATTCGGTGAACCCGACGTGGGAGGCCCATGTGCAGCCGGGGAAGCATCCGGTGTCGAATGGTGTGAAGGCTTTCTCCGTCAGGGATGAATGGTATTACCACATGCGTTTCGTGCCGGAGATGAAGGGCGTGACGCCGGTGCTCAGCGCCATCGCACCGCTGAACACGGTGAAGTTCAAAGAGGGCGACAAGCCAAGTCCGCATGGTGGCAATCCGGACGTGCTCGCGGATGTGAAAGCAGGCAGGCCGCAGCATCTCGCATGGGCCTTTGAGCGTCCAAAAGGCGGTCGCGGCTTCGGTTTCACGGGCTTCCACTTCTTTGCGAACATGACCAACGACAGCTTCCGCACCACCATGCTCAATGGCGTGGCCTGGGCGGCTGGACTGGAGATTCCCGCGGGCGGCATCGCGTCGAAAACACCGACCCAAACCGAACTGGACGCCATGATGGCCGAGGCTGGTGGAGCCGTTGCGCTGCCTGCAGGCAATGCCAAGCCCGTCGCCGAGACGCCGCTCATGACTGCCAGGAATCCGAAACCGCGCATCATCGCGCTGGATGTGTCGATCAAGAATGCCAAGGAACTGTACCTCGTCGCTTCTGATCAGGGCAGCATCTCCTGCGACTGGGCCACCTGGATCGAGCCGCGGCTGATCATGGCGGATGGCAAAAGCATCGACCTCACCAGCCTCAAATGGAAGGGCGAGGAGCGCAGCTATGGCCGCACGCAGATCGGAAAAAATAACGCAGGTGGTCCGATCCAGGTGGAGGGCAAGGTCTATGCGAATGGCATCGGCACGCATGCCTCCTCGACCATCGCCTATGATCTTCCCGCCGGTGTGGAGCGCTTCACCGCGAAGGTGGCGATTGATGACGGCGGCATGGAACGTGCCGGCAAGCCAAGTGATGCGGCGATGCGCTTCCATGTTTACACCGCGCCGCCATCGAAGCTCCAGCAGGGCGATCTCAATGCAGGTCCACCGCTCGTGCCGGCCCAGATGTTCAACGTGCCGGAAGGCCTGGAAGTCACCGTGTGGGCCACTTCACCACTGCTTCACAATCCAACCAACATCGACTTCGACGCGCAGGGCCGGATGTATGTGGCTGAGGGTGTGAACTACCGCGGCAAGGCGGGTCGCCGCAAAGAAGGTGACCGCATTGTCATCCTCGAAGACACCACCGGCGCGGGCAAGGCCGACAAGAGCAGCGTTTATGTTCAGGAAAAGGAACTCGCCGCGCCGCTCGGCGTCACCGTGCTGGATAACCAATTGGTTGTCTCCATGCCGCCGGACCTGCTGATTTACACCGACACCAATGGCGACCGCATCCCCGACAAACGCGAGGTCCTGCTCACCGGCTTCAATGGCCGCCAGCATGATCACAGTCTGCACAGCCTCGTCGCCGGACCGGACGGGCAGTGGTATTTCAATCAAGGCAACACGGGCGCGCAGTTCACCGACCGCAGCGGCAAGACCTTCCGCATGGGCAGCCCCTACATGCTGCAAGACATCGCCGGCATGAAGAGCGATGACGGCCATGTGTGGATCGGCGGATTCAGCGTGCGCATGAATCCGGATGGCACCCGCGTGAACATCATCGGGCACAACTACCGCAACAGCTATGAGCAGGCGCTCACCAGCTATGGCGATCTTTTCCAGAGCGACAACGATGACCCGCCCGCCTGCCGCGTGAGTCATGTGCTGGAAGGTGGCAATGCCGGATTTGCCAGTGCTGATGGCAAACGCAGCTGGGGCGCGGACAAACGCCCCGGTCAGGACACACCAACCGCTGAATGGCGTCAGGAAGATCCCGGCACCATGCCCGCGGGCGATGTCTATGGCGGCGGATCACCCACCGGCGTGGCCTTCTATGAAAACGGTGCGCTGGGCGAGAAATGGCGCGGTCTGTTGCTCGCTTGCGAGGCGGGCAAGAACGTTGTGTTCGGCTATCTGCCGAAAGCCGATGGCGCGGGCTTCAAGCTGGAGCGCTTTGATTTTCTCACCTCCAACAAAGAGAAGGAATGGGCTGGCAGTGATTTCCTCGGCGGCAGGCCCACGGGCGAGCTGAAGACCAAGTTCCGCCCCAGCGATGTCTGTGTCGGTCCTGATGGTGCCTTGTATGTCGCGGACTGGTTTGATCCCGGTGTCGGCGGCCATGGAACGCGTGATGACGCCTACACCGGAACCATCTACCGCATCGCACCGAAAGGTTTCAAATCGGTGATTCCAAAGCTCGACTTGAGCACTCTCGAAGGCCAGATCGCTGCGCTGAAAAGCCCGGCGGTGAACCTGCGCAACAGCGGCTTCACACGCTTGAAAGCCGCTGGAGCCAAAGCGGTGCCCGCCGTGGCCGCCTTGCTCAAAGATGGCGATTCGTTCATCGCCGCGCGTGCCGCGTGGTTGCTCGCTCAGATGGGCGATGAAGGCATCGCCTCCGTGAAGCCCTGGCTGGAGTCCAAAGACGCCACGCAGCGACTCGTCGCTTATCGCGCGCTGCGCCGTGCGGATCATGACGTGCCCGCCATGGCCGACAGGATGGCTTCGGATTCCGATGCCGCCGTGCGCCGCGAAGTCGCGCTCACCATGCGCGACATGCCCGCTGAAAAAAGCGTGCCGATCCTGATCAAGATCGCGCGGCAGTTTGATGGCAAAGATCGCACTTACCTCGAAGCCCTTGGCCTGGGCAGCGAAGGCAAGGAAGCGCAGGTTTATGCCGCCTTGAAGCCGACCTGGGATGATGCCTTTGCCAAGATCGCCTGGCGCCTGCATCCCGCCGAAGCCGTGGGCGATTTCAAAGCCCGCGCCCTGTCCTCCAAGCTCAGCGATGACCAGCGCAAGCTCATGGTCACCGCGCTGGCCTTCACTCCTGCGCGCGAAGCCGCAGGTGCCATGCTTGAACTCGCCCACACTCAGGATTTCCCCATGCGCGACCTGGCCAAATGGTGGCTCATGAACCGCAAGGGCAACGATTGGAAAGCCTATGACATCGACGGCAGCATGAAGGCTCTCGGCATCTATGATCCCGACAAAGTGAAGCTCGTTGCCTCACCCATGCCGCCCGCACCTGCGAATGCTCCAAAGCTCGATCTCGCGCGGATTGCTGCCTTGAAAGGGGATGCCAAGCGCGGTGCCATCGCAATCGGCACCTGCTACACCTGCCACCGCATCGGAGCCGCAGGCGTGGACTTCGGGCCCGATCTCACGACCTACGGGAAGCAACAAACCGCCGACATCCTCATCCAGGCCATCGCCCAGCCCAGCCAAACCATCTCCCACGGTTTCGAAGGCAGCGAAGTCACGACCACCGACGGCCTCGTCATCACCGGCATGCCCCTCTCCGACAGCGATCCCCTCATCATCAAATGCATGGGCGGCATCGTGCAAACCGTGCCGAAGAAACGCATCGCCAGCATGCAGAAACTCAAAGGCCGCAGCCTCATGTTCGAGCCCTCCATGCTCGGTCTGACAGAGCAAAGCATCGCCGACATTGTGGCTTACCTGAAAGGACTTTGAGGCTGATCTGGAAAAGAACCGGCTGTTTCCTTTACGCGTTGTCGCTGACGTGTTAAGTTTTTGCCGATTTCTTTACACATAAGATTCCACCTTAAGTCTCTGCCCCCTGCCATCCTCCATCGAATTGGAGACTCCGGCGGTGCTGCGGCAGTTGGCTCGGTCGCACCGGCATCTGGCCGAACTCAAAGGCGCGGCGGCAACGATTCCGAACGAGGCCATCCTCATCGACACTCTCGCCTTGCAGGAGGCCAAGGACTCCTCTGCCATCGAAAACATCATCACCACGGAGGACGAACTCTTCCGCACCGACTCCGCGCCCGGAGGTTACGGTAGTGTGGCGGCCAAAGAGGTGCATCGATACGGAGCCGCGTTGAAGGTCGGCTTCGAGCGTGTGCGCCAGCAGGGTTTCCTGCGCTTGGACGACGTGCTCGCGGTGCAGGCCACCTTGGAGCAAAACCGCGCCAGATTGCGCAAGCTCCCCGGCACCGTGTTGAAGAATGCCGAGACCGGTGCCGTGGTCTATGAGCCGCCGCAGGATGCCGTGCGCATCGAGCAATTGATGAACAACTTCATCACCTGGCTGAATCGCAGCGAACCTGGCGATCCCGATCCTCTCGTGCAGATGGCCGTGCTGCACTGGCAATTCGAAAGCATCCACCCATTCTATGATGGTAATGGCCGCACGGGTCGCATCTTGAATCTTTTGCACCTCGTCATGCACGGCCTGCTGGACCTGCCCGTGCTCTACCTCAGCCGTCACATCGTGCGAAACAAGGCCGACTACTACCGCGGACTCCAAAGCGTGCGCGAGCATGGAGCCTGGGAATCGTGGGTGCTCTACATCCTTCGCGCGGTCGAGGAGACGGCGAAAGAGACGCTCACCCAGGTCACCAGCATCCGCCAGCTCATGCAGGAGACCAAGCAACGCCTGCGCTCCGAGCACCCGAAGCTCTACAGCCAGGAACTGCTCAATAATCTCTTCCGCCATCCTTACACCAAGGTCGAGTTCATCGAGCACGACCTCGGCGTCTCGCGCCCCACCGCGATGAAGTATCTCGACACCCTGCACACCGCCGGCTTCGTGAAAAAGACCAAGCTCGGCCGCACGAACTTCTACATCAACGAACCGCTCTTCGCGCTGCTGGGGCGGTGAGGCATGAGAATGGATTCCTGACAAAACACCATGCCTCTTTACGAAGATCGTTCGTCGGGTATCATCATCACAAATGGAGACGGTTTATATCGAGACCACGATTCCCAGCTACCTGACGGCTCACCGCAGCCATCAGGAGCCGATGGCGTCGCATCAGCGGATCACCCGGGAGTGGTGGGATCAGGAGAGGATGCGGTTTCGTCTCTATTCGTCGATTGCTGTCCGTGCAGAAATTTCCAAGGGAGATACCGCCGCAGCCGCGAGGCGTTTGAAAATGATGGCCGACATACCCGAGCTGGAGATCACGGCAGAGGTTCAGCCACTTGCGGACTCCATTGTGCAGATTCTTCAACTCCCTCCCAAAGCGAAGATGGATGCCACCCATGTCGCCTTCGCGATTGTTCATCGCATGGACTATCTGCTGACATGGAACTGCACCCACATGGCAAACGCCTCGCTTCAAAAGACACTCTTTGAATACTGCACCTACCATCACTTGCACATGCCCGTGATTTGCACCCCCGAACTCCTCACCCATCCCCAGTCATGAAAGACCCCATCGTCCAGGAAGTCCGTGAAGCCAGAGCGGCAGTCGCCGCAGATTTCGACTTTGATCTCCACAAGTTTTTCGCTTGGGCGAAGACACACACCGCCATCGAGAAGAAAGCCAAACACAGGCTACCCACTGGCCCGGTCAAGCAAACAGCAAAACCAAAAGCCAAGTCCAAATCGCCCACGTCTCGCAAGCGAATCGTGCGTCCGGCTCGTGCCTTGGCTTGAAGCCAAAGCCCAAGGAAAGGCGCTTTGGAAGCGCCTCCGGGCGGTTGCAAACCGCCCCGTGTTGAGGGAAAGCGCTCCGCGAGAGATGAAGAAGGCGCAAGAGCGCTGAAACCAGAACTCTCGCGCCTTCTTCATCTCTGGCGGCGCTCCTCATCCCCGTCCGCGAATGGGCCGCAGGGGCTCCTCGAGTGGCTGGAAAGCCAAGGGAAGAAACCCCGAAGGCATCGGCCTCGATCAGGCAAGCACGAGGCCATGCGCCGCCATCGGAGTTGCTTTCTTCTCGTTATCCCATCTTTTTCACCTCAAGCCTGCCCCGAAGAGTTGCAAAAAACTGTGGACGAATTTGAGTCCCCCAGAGTTTAATGCCCAATTCATACGCATGAATGGAAAACCAAAGTCTAATCTTTTTCGGACCTGTGGCTTTGCCGCGTTATGCATTTTGCTGACCTGCGTTCTGCTATCATGCCGTCCTGCGGCTAACACTTTAAACAAACAATCATCTGCCAAGTCAACCATCCCACAGCCTCAAAAACAAATGAACTGGAAATCCACGAAAGACATCGATTGGACCATGCTTGAAACTCGACTTTCAGCAAAACTAGACAGGCTATTTGAAGCACCGCCCAACCCCCAGCCTAAGTTTGATCTGTTGTTCTGGATCGACACAAATAGAGGTCTGAATTTTGACGTATATCAGAAGCTACCTGACGATAAGCAGATACGGTTCGGAGACATTGTTGACGGGTGGAACAGCGAGATCGCTGACTTAGACGATCTGTTTGTGAACCTTCTCGAAGAGATTGACGAGGATGAGGACGAAGAGGCTGAAGAAAAGATGGATGCTCGCCTCAAGGACATTGTTAAACGCAAGTGCGAGGAGTTAGCGAAAAAGAATTTTGGATACCCAGAAGGAACACCCATTAGTTGGCGTATCAAATGACGACGCAAGGCCGCTTACCAATGAACCAAGGCCACAGGAGACGAGCTGGCCAAAGCTCCGGCAGTTGAACCCTGCCTTCCACCGCTTTCCCCTCCTGCGAAGACTCGCCCCACTCCCCGCGTTTCATGTCCCCACATGAAACCCATCCTCGCGTTCTTCTTCTCTCTCACCGCAGCAACGGCTGCGGACCTGACATTGCTCGACGCGGGGAAATCGGACTACCAGATCGTTTTGCCGGATGCGCTGCCTTCGCCGGCGCTGGATGAGAGTCTCGTGCAAACGGCGCGGCTGTTGCAGACGGCGTTTTTGGCGAACAAAGCTGAAGTCGCGGTGGTGAGTGAAAAGGAGCGCGACATGTCAAAGCCGGCGTTGATGCTCGGGAACACGCAGTTCGCGCAGAAGAACGGTCTCGAGGTGACGAAGCTGCGGGATTGGAGCTTTGTGCATCGGGTGGTGGGCAAAGATGTGATCATCGCGGGGTATGATCATCCCTCGAAGGCACCGACGGACAACAAGCGCAGGCCGAATTGGGATCGCGTGGGCACAGCGAAGGCGGCGGTGGACTTTGCGCGGCAGTTCATGGGCGTGCGCTTTTTGTATCCTGATCTGCCGGGCTACACGCCGGTGAGCGGCGCGGCGAAGATCGACCTGCTCGCGTCGCCGGCGATCGAGTTTCTGCCGATGAAGACGATGACGGTGCCGGAGTCCTTGAATGTGACCACCACGCCACTGCTCCGGGTGAACACGGCGCATCCGGCGGGTGCGTCGTTTTATGATCTCGCGCACAATCGCTTCCCGCGGGTGGATGAGCAGTTCGGCGGTCACACCTGGGAGCGGGCGGTGCCGGCGGAGTTGTTTGCGGAGCACCCGGAATACTTCGCGATGATCAGCGGCTCGCGTTTGAAGCCGGAGGGCAACGGGCAGTATTGCCTGTCGAATCCCGACGTGCAGGAGCGCATCTACCGCGATCTCGCGGGCTTCTTCGACAAAGGCTACGACAGCGTCGATCTTGGCCAGCCGGACGGTTTCCGCGAGTGCCAGTGCGAGAAGTGTGACGCGCTCCACGGCACCGGCAAAGATTGGTCGGAGAAGATCTGGATCACCCACCGCGATGTCGCGCGGCGTTTGGAGAAATCGCATCCGGGCAAGCAGGTGACGATGATGAGCTACATCCTCACCGCCGCGCCGCCGAAGACTTTCAAAGCCTTCCCCTCCAACACCTGCATCATGCTCACCGGCACGAACGAGGAAGACATCGCCCCATGGCGTGGCATCGAAGTGCCGCGCGGCTTCACCGGCTACGTTTACAACTGGTGCCCGAACCTCGGCACGCGCTACACGCCGATGCGCACGCCCGGCTACATCGAGCAGCAGGTGCAACGGCTCGCCGCGAACCGCATCCAGTCGCTCTACCGCGACGGCCCCGGGCAGCTCTTCGGACTTGAAGGCCCGGTCTATTACACCATGGGCCGCATGTTTGATGATCCGCCAAACAACCACGCGAAGGACCTCGTGCCCGAGTTCTGCGAGGCCGC
>CAJCCF010000045.1 GCA_903960845.1 uncultured Verrucomicrobiota bacterium
CGATCAAAAAGCCGACAGGTGCGGTTTCAAAGACCAACCATTGAGACTTATACCAAGGTTTTCAAACAAGACCCGGCCTGACGCTCGGATGCTCAGCGGTTCTTGCCGAGTTTATTGTACTTCTCGGTGAGTTCATTGAACTCAAGAGTACGGGCATTCAGTTTGCTGATGGCCTCATCACGCTCGCTCACGAGTTGTTTCATCATGGCGTTGGCTTTCTCAATCGCGGCGTTCTGGGCGGCCACCTCTTCGTTGCGCTGTTTGATGGCATCCGTGGTCTTGCCCGAGATTTTTTCCATTGCCTCCAGCTTGCTGCCGGCAAGGATGGCTTCATTCATCAACACCGCGATACTGATGCCGCGCGCCGTTTGATCCACGGTCCGGTCACGCAGTTCCTCCGTGCTGGTCAGGAGCTTGGATTCAATCTCGGTGCGGAGGCTGTTGAGGCGCTCAATCTCACGGCCATACTCCACCACTTTTTCCTCGGCCTGGATGCGCAACTTGTTCTCCGACTCAAGCTGTTTCACAAGACCGGTGATGCGCCCGCGCAGCCGGGCCTCACGCTGCCACTGCAGCACACACACGCCGCAAAGGCTGAGGGAGATGAGGACCACCAGGGCCAGGAGGACACGCTTCATTTGACTGGGGCTGGAACGGTGGGAACCGCGCTGGCCTTCACGTTGAAGGCGACCTTGTTGAACCCGACACGCCGGACGATATCGAGCGCCTTCACCATGTCGGCATGACGGGTGTCGGCATCACCGCTGATGTAGACGGGCGTGTTTGGATCATTGCCAAAGCGCGCAGCCAGGCGGCTCTCCACATCAGGCAGCGTGACACGCTCGGTGTTGAGGAAAAGATCACCGGCGGCATTGACCGCCAGATTGATCATGTCCGGTTTGAAATCAGACTGGGCTGAGGTGGCCACAGGCAGGTTGACCTTGATGGTCTGCTGCTTGCTCATGGTCAGGCTCACCATCATGAAGGCAGCGAGCAGGAAGAACATGACATCGATCAGCGGGATGATCTCCAGCCGGGTCTTCTTGTGCGGAATGGGTGAATGCAGTTTCATGTTGGGCGTGATTCAATTCAGCCTTTTGCCCGCGCTTGATCAAAACCGTGCCTGGCCGCGAGAATGAGCACGTTGTTGGCGGCGGCTTCGAGTTCGAACTGGAGCCTGGTGAGTCGTCCGTGAAAGTAATTCATCGGCACGAGAGTGGTGATGGCAATGCCGAGACCGGTGGCGGTGGCGATCAACGCCTCGCCAATGCCGCCGGTGACTTTTTCCACCGCGAGTTCCGAACTTCCGATGGAAGTGAAGGATCCCATGATGCCGGTGACCGTTCCCAGCAAACCCAGCAGCGGCCCAAGCGTGACGATGGTGTCCATGGCTCCGAGAAACTTTCCAGCCACCTGCAGTTCGTGACCAGCCGCCACCTCCAGGGCGCCCTGCATGGAGCTGTGGTGATGATTCAATCCGTGATGCACCATGCGCACCACCGGATCGGTGCTGTCGGTGGAAAGGGACACGGCACGCGTAAGATCACCGGCCTCAAGCGCGGCATAGATTTCCTCAAGTCGCTTCGGCTTCCGGCTCACTCCGAGCCGCGACCACCAGACGACACGCTCAATCACGATGCAGATCGCCACGGATGCCACCACAAGGATGGGATACATGATGGGGCCGCCTTTGATGACGAAATCAACGACGGCATTGGCAAGAAGAAGAGACGGGATGGCTGGCATAACAAAAAGTTTTTAACGAATGACAAAACTGAGCGGGGCGACGAACTCGCGCACTTCACCTGGAGGCGCTTTACCGTTCCTGCGCACCCATGAGGCGGCGTACTCATCGAGCGAGGAGTTTCCGCTGGTGCCGATGACACTCACGCTGGTGGCACGGCCCGAGGCACCGACGACAATTTTCAGTCTGACCGTTCCCTGAATGCCGAGTGACCGCAGTGAGCTTGGGTAGCCGGGTGTTGGAATCACAAACGTGCCGCGACCACCGCCCCCGCCGCCGTCTCCCGAACCCGTTCCCGCTCCAGGCGTGCTGCCAGTGATCGAGCGCCGCGGCGCCGTTGGCTTGGGGTTGGTCACACGCTTGACCTCCGGTTTTGGCAAAGCCGGATCCACGGGGCGGAGCGCCGTCTCGATCTTGGGCGGGGTGGGAATGGTAAACACATCCTCCGTCACCAATGCCACAGCCAATTCCGGCAGATCGGCCAACTGCTCGGTGATCTCCGGTGGTTCCGGCACCTGAGGCGTCTCAATCACTGTCTCGGGTGGCACCTCCGTCGTCTCACTGGCTGCGGACAGTTCCACCATCATTGCCGCCTCGGGCGCTGCGGTGTCCATATCTGCCTTGGGTTTGACCATGGAGAGAATCACCGGCTCGGGGCCATCATCGGTCCAGAGACCGGAGACACCCACCGCCAAAAAGCTGGCCGTGATCGCTACCAGCCAGGACCACTTGGCCAGATCCTCGTCAGGCCGCAGCCTCCAAGGCTTGCCCGCGACAGCCAGCGCACCATCGGGAGGTGGTGAGAATCCCCGTGGTGGAGATGCGATGCTGGTCGAGGCAGACATGGAGTTATTGGGTAATAAACTGGGGAACAAAAAATGGCGAATGATCCAAGCTGGTCAAAGTCTATCGGGACAAGTGCTTCAAATTCACTAACTCCTATCTCCTGATCGGGCAAAAAGTGTTCATTCGCACTTCCTGAACAGCTTGCCCGCCGTGGTGCGCATCCATCTCAGCCAGCCGCTCCACTCGCCGACATGTCCTGATTGTAAAATACCTTGATGAACTTCATTCCCTTTTTGTCATCGTAGCCGCGCTCAAGCACCGGATCATGCTCGGTGGAGAGGGTGGACTTCACATGGATCTCCACGCCCGTGTCCAGTTTCAGCACGGCTCCGATGCGCTTGCGCGCCTTGGTCACGTCTTTCTTTGAGATGTCGAAACTCGTTTCAAACGACTGTCCCTCCTCCTCCTCAACCCGCGCGCGGTGTTCCTGGAACCTTTCCACGGCTTCCGGTGTTTTCAGCACCTCCTGCTCAAACTCCTGAAGGTCAAACTTCTCGCGATCGTCAAAGTAATCCAGCGCCTGCCGCGCTGTGTTGCAGGTCTCCCAGGGAGGCGTGTCTTCCTCCGATTTTTTCTCACCGAGAAATGACACCGCCATCCTGGCATAGGCATTCGTCAGAAAAGCGGCATCCGGCACCGCCTCAACACCGAGGAAGTCGCGCGTCCAAAAACGTGCATCGGCACCGCTGCGATCAAAGGTCAGGACGTAATATCCTTTGTTCGGCCAATGATCGATGATCAGGCAGCCCTTGTCGATTTTCTCCGGGTGAATCCCCTGCTCTGTCGAAATGCGCAGATCACCATCCTTGGTCGTGATGCTCAGGAACGGCGTCACACTCTCGGACTTCAGAATGCACAGTCCCTGCACCAGTTCACCCTCGATATGAATCTCCTTGATGTGGGCGATGCACAGATCACCCGATGTGATGTTCGGATGATTCGATTTCGAGTACAGCCGCTTTGCGATCTCACAGCCGCGTTTCAGCAATTCATCACCATCGGCAAAAATCGCCTTCGCGCAGGTATTCATCTCATGCTGATCCAGCGACGAATGATGAGTGAATCGATGCGCCATCAAATTCTTGAACGGCTTCAAAAAAATCGCCGTCAGCGCCGCCTGATCCGCCTCAGGGATCTCAAACACTTCACGTGATGTCTGCAAGGGTTCCTCCCGCTGAGGATGACCAATCTTGGCAAGGATGAGGCGGGTGGCGGTGGCGGTGTTGAGGCGGAGTTTGACGGACATGCGGGGGGCCTGAGAGTATGGAGGAATGCCCCGGTGCCAAGAGTTTCGCGCACGTAAAATAATCTTCGCGGCCGAGAGCCCGTTATTCATGGTCCCGGCATGAAGCCGCTTCACCGTGCGAACAGGCATGAGTCAATGCAAGGGCTCCTCATTTCATCATTCAAAGTGGACGATCGAGTAATCCAAGCGAAGACCTTGCGTTTGATTTTACTAGCTTGAAATCGATGTTACGGAGCAGCCATGGATTTGAAATTTCTGCTCTTGTCTTGCCTGGTCATCACGAGGCTTGCCTCCGCTCTGCCGGCGCGACCACAAGGGCAGTCTTTGCCTGATGTGGCACCGATTCCCATGCCGCCGGGGGCATTGTTGGAAAAGGATCATCAGGCTCAGGAGCGGGCTTGGGCGCAGCGTTGCCTGCTGCAACCAGCGAAGCAAACCTGGGAGGGCAAACCCTGGGCGGCCGAGGCCACGGCTCTGGTGGAGGCGGCGCTGGAACTCAAAATGAAGGAGGGTCTGCTGGACAATACGCTGGGTTCGCTGGCACCACGATTCCGTGAACTGCTGAAAGCCGTGATGGATGAACCTCTGATCAATGTTCTGGCAGCTCAGTCGCTGTATGCGGAACGCCTAAACTGGCGTGACTGCAAAGCGGCGCTCAATCAATTGCTCAATCAAGGCGGGCTCAAAGGTGCCCTTGAATGCCAGGCATTGGCGGCCCAGATCATCCAAATGAAGAGTCAAAGTGATGCCGAGAATGCGGCGGCGCGTGCGCGACTGCTTGAGGCAATGATCCGCTCAGTAAGTGACGGCAGTTATGATGCCGAATCGGAGGCGGTATTCATCCGCCAGCAAATTGCCTATTTGGGTCTGGTGGGGGCTGAGACGATCGACCCCATTGTGCGCTGGCAGACCGCGATCACCGGGAGTTCCTGGCCTGAGTGGGTTAGGTTCACGCTCCAGGGTGAGGCAGAGGTGGATCTGGCCTGGGTTGAGCGCACTTCGCAGTGGGCTTCCGAGGTCACGGATGCGCAATGGAAAGGCTTTGCCGCTCATCTTAAAAATTCGCGCGATCTGCTGGCCAAGGCCAATCGCTTGCGACCAGACCGCCCTGAAGCGGCATCCATCATGATCAAAGTGTCCAGAGGTGAAGACGTGGACGAGTCCGAAATACGGGCATGGTTTGACCGCGCTGTGTGTGCCCAGTTTGATTACCTGCCTGCCTACCGCAACCTGCTTTGGGCTTACCGTCCGCGCTGGGGCGGCAGTCACGGTCTGGTGCTGGCGTTCGGGAAGGCCTGCGCGGAGACCAGGCGCTTTGATACCGTGGTGCCCTCACGTCTAATGACGGCGGCGCTCGATGTGGCGGCAGAGACTGGAGATGCGCGCCAGGTCTTTCGTCATGCATTGATCCAAAAAGCCATCGTAAACATGTGTCAGGGCTACCTGGATGCGCAGGACACGACACCACAGACACGGCAACTTCGGGTCTCTGATGCCGCTTTTTGTGCCTGGCTGGCGGATGATGACAAGTTGGCGGTGAAAGCTCTGAAAGAAGCAGGACCGCGTCTCCACCCGTCCACGCGTCTGCAACTTCACAGCATTCTTTTGCATGAGAATCTCATGCGCGCCGAAGCGGCAGCGGATGCGGGCGAGTTCGGAGAGGCCCTCCGGGCGGCGGCAAATCCACCCAAGGACACCAACCTGAAGACGCTGCATGAAATCTTAACCAAGGTGGATACGAAAAACCTGTCACCTGCCGCACTGGACTATCTGGAAGAGGGGAGAGAGATCGTCACATTTCCCGAGTCACTCGCCACTGGCGAATGGGTGCCCCTGAGGATGCATCAACACCTGACAAACTATTACCAGGACGGCGGTCAGTGGAGTGTGGACAAAGAGGGCGGACTGGTCGTCACCGGTGATGACACCCTGTGGTCGAAAATAGCACTGCGCATCCCATTGAAAGAAGACATCGAGTTGCAGGGTGAATTTGCCATCGACGTGCCTGAAGGCATCGAGCTTTCTGAGCAGGGATACGGATTCGGCCCCATGCTGCGCTGGCAGCAGGAGGACGAGACATGCGTCCGCTTCATGGTCTTCCGAAATATCGGACACGGCGCCTGCACCCAGGCCTACTGCAAGAGGAGCGACATCGGAGGTCCCGAGCGACTCGTCACCATCCAGCCAAAGAACCAGTTCAGTGTCCGTGTGGCCGATGGTAAAATGAGTTACGACTTCAACGGTGAAGCAATCAACACAGCCCTGTCATTGAAGGATATCGGCCTGGAGAATGACACTGGCTATCTCGGCTTTGCCAGCTTTCGCCTGCCATGGGGTGGCAAAGTCCGTGTCACCGGACTGAAGGTGCGGAAGATCACCGCCAAAGATCTCATTTCGACCAACTCCCCTGCCGCAGTTTCACCGATATCCTCAGCGGCTATGACAAAAAAGAACAACAAGCTCTACTGGCAACTCGGCCTCCTTGCCATTGTCATTGTCTGTGCAGGTTTCGTGCAGCGATTCGTGAAACCAAGCGAGTAGTGTGACCAGTCATTTCATGTTGTCCCGGAAAACCAACGATGCCGACACC
>CAJCCF010000046.1 GCA_903960845.1 uncultured Verrucomicrobiota bacterium
AGCGCAACTTGTCGATGTTGAAGGAGCCTTCGACTTCGCTGTCACCACCGATGCCGGTGCCGATGGCGGTGATCATCGTCTGGACTTCCTTGTTCTGGAGCACTTTTTCCAGACGAGCCTTCTCAGTGTTGATGAGCTTTCCGCGCAGCGGCAGGATCGCCTGATTGTGGCGGTTGCGCCCCATCTTGGCCGAGCCACCGGCAGAATCACCTTCGACAATGAACAGTTCCGTCTTCGACGGATCGCGTTCGGAACAGTCTGCCAGTTTACCGGGCAGACCACCGCTGCTCATGGCATCCTTGCGGATCGCCTCACGGGCCTTGCGGGCGGCTTCACGGGATTTGGCGGCGATGATGATGTTGTTGATCACCGTGACGGCAATGTCCGGCGTCTCATCAAAGAAGCGCATCAGACCTTCATAAACGATCGAGCTGACCACGCCTTCGACCTCACCATTCACCAGCTTGACCTTTGTCTGGGAATTGAAGCGCGGATTCGGCAACTTCACACTGAGCACGCAGATGAGTCCCTCGCGGCAATCGTCGCTCTCAATGTCAGGCAGCTTGTCCTTGAAGCTCTTGGCGTTGTTGTTGATGTAGGCTTTCACCGCGCGGGTGAGTGCGGCTTTCAGGCCACTGTAATGCGTGCCGCCATCGGGGTTGGGGATGGCGTTGGCAAAGCACAGCGTCTGCTCGTTGAGCCCCTTGTTCCATTGCAACACACAGTCGACGAGAATGAACTTGTTCTTGTCATCGATGACCACTTCACGGCGTCCGGCGAGCGCGATTGGTTCAGGATGAATCTTGTCTTTGTCAGCGCCGAGTTCGCGCACGAACTGCTTCACGCCTTCCTGATAAAAGAGTACTTCCTGGCGAGGGGTCTCCGAGCGCTCATCCGTGAGGGTGATCCTGATGCCCGGATTCAGGAATGCCAGTTCACGCAGACGGACAAGCAGGCGATCAAAGACGTAGACCGTCGTGATGGTGAAGATGGTGGCATCAGGGAAGAAAGAGATTTTCGTGCCTGTGGCCTTGGGATCCTGAAGTTCGCCGAGGACGGTGAGTGGCTCGGTCGTCTTGCCGCGCTCAAAGCCGATCGCGTAGATTTTACCGTCACGGAAAACCTCGCACTTGAACCAGTCGGAGAGGGCGTTGGTACACTTGGCACCCACGCCATGGAGACCGCCGGAAAATTCATACGCGCCATCACCAAACTTGCCGCCGGCATGCAGGCTGGTGAGCACCAGCTCCACCGTGGGGATCTTGGCCACCTTGTGCATCTCCACCGGAATACCTCGGCCATCGTCCTGGATGGTGATCGAGCCGTCGGTATGAATGGTGATCCAGATGTTTTTGCAGTTGCCCGCGAGATGCTCGTCAATGGAGTTGTCCACCACTTCAAAGACGCAGTGGTGCAAGCCGCGTTCATCAGGGTCTCCGATGTACATGCCCGGGCGGAGGCGGACGGCTTCAAGCCCTTCCAATTTCTGAATTTGATCGGCGCCGTAAGCCTGATCTGAGGCTACAGCGGTGGAGTTTGACTCGGTGGGAGCAATGATTTCGTCTGGCATAAAAGTTGTCGTTTGCCATCGCCTGAGTCTGTCCAAAAAAACCACTCCAGAAACGTGCTCGATGGGCTGGCTTTGAGGGTAGCAAGCTGCACCCTCCTGCAAAGACTTTTATGTGTTTGGACAGGTCTTTTTTTTGGGGTGAAAAAGGCTGAAAGAAACAGCTTTGTTCGAGTCCATCTCCGGTGGAAATCCAGCCCCTCTGAATTCTCTGATCAGACTGTGGTTTTCTGCCTTTTTCCACAGAAACCGCGGACCATGGAAAGAGTGCACCACCCCGAGCATCCGCCCATCGCTTGACGGCCCGGAAAGCACTCTCAAACCACGCCCATTCACACTCACTCCAAAACCCCGGCCCAATCACTCGGCATGCGCCAGTCACCGCGCGGTGAAAGAGCGACGGAACCGACCTTGGGGCCATCGGGCATGGAGTTGCGCTTGAACTGGTTTTGAGCGAAGCGACGC
>CAJCCF010000047.1 GCA_903960845.1 uncultured Verrucomicrobiota bacterium
ACCAGCGGGGTCAGCGGGGTCGTGAGTAGCAGCAACAGTCTCGTCGGCACCACCATCTACGACTCTGTGGGCATATACGGGGTGACGGCGCTGAGCAATGGCAACTATGTGGTGAGCAGCCCAAATTGGGACAACGCAGGCGTGGTGGATGCCGGGGCAGTGACCTGGGGCAGCGGCATCAGTGGAGTGAGCGGGGCCGTGACTAGCAGCAACAGTCTCGTCGGAACCCAGGCCTATGATTATGTGGGCTCCGACGTGACAGCGCTGAGCAATGGCAACTATGTGGTGAACAGCGCATATTGGGACAACGCTGGCGTGGTGGATGCCGGGGCCGTGACCTGGGTCAGCGGCACTAGCGGCACCAGCGGGGTCGTGACTAGCAGCAACAGTCTCGTCGGCACCACCATCTACGACTATGTGGGCTCCTACGGCGTGACAGCGCTGAGCAATGGCAACTATGTGGTGAGAAGCCCAACGTGGGACAACGCTGGCGTGATGGATGCCGGGGCCGTGACCTGGGGCAGCGGCACCAGCGGCGTGAAGGGGGCCGTGACTAGCAGCAACAGTCTCGTCGGCACCAAAGCCAGCGACCAGGTTGGCTTCTCCGGCGTGACAGCGCTGAGCAATGGCAACTATGTGGTGGGCAGCCCAAATTGGGACAACGCTGGCGTGGTGAATGCCGGGGCCGTGACCTGGGGCAGCGGCACCAGCGGGGTCAGTGGGGCCGTGACTAGCAGCAACAGTCTCGTCGGCACCACCGCCAGCGACCAGGTGGGCTCCAACGGCGTGACAGCGCTGAGCCATGGCAACTATGTGGTGAGCAGCGGAAAGTGGGACAACGCAGGCGTGGTGGATGCCGGGGCCGTGACCTGGGGCAGCGGCACCAGCGGGGTCAGTGGGGCCGTGACTAGCAGCAACAGCCTCGTCGGCACCACCGCCAGTGACATTGGGGGCTCCACCCGCGTGACAGCGCTGAGCAATGGCAGCTATGTGGTGAGCAGCCCAATGTGGGACAACGCAGGCGTGGAGGATGCCGGGGCCGTGACCTGGGGCAACGGCACCAGCGGCACCATTGGGGCCGTGACTAGCAGCAACAGCCTCGTCGGCTTAGCCAACAACACCAACCTGCAACCCGTGGTCACGGATGCTGTGAACAGCACCTACTTTGCCAACTTCCCCAACGAAGGAGCAGGTAGAGTCCGTCTTGGCTCCCAAAACGTCCCAGATATCTTCGTGGCTCAGGCCAGTCCACTGATCGATGGTTCGGGTGGTGTGCTCTTTGGTAACGTGAGCTTGGGCAGCATTAACGCACCACTGACCTTCACCATCACCAATCCAGGCACTGGCGACCTGACCAGCCTCGTGGTGACCCTGGATGGACCTGATGCCGCCGACTTTACAGTGAGCGCGCTGAGCGCTACGAGTATCCCTGTGGGCGCAGGCACCGCCACTTTCACCGTGACTTTTTCTCCCAGCAGCGGCGGGGCGAAGACAGCGGCTCTCCACATCGCCAGCAACGTGACCGGGGCAAAGAACCCTTTCGACATCAGCCTCACCGGCACCGATCTCGCCTTTACCAATGACTCGGACTCAGATGGTCTGAATGACGCTTCTGAGTTCCAGATGGCAGCTCTGGGCTTCGACTGGCAGGTGAGCCAGCCTGCGCTTGTGAGCACCTATCAGGCCTCTTCGAATGGGGCAGGTTACTTCACGCCTGCTCAGGTGCAGGCCGTCAACGTGGGCGCGCCGCTGCTCCAGAAGAACCCGACGACGGGCGCTTTCACTCTAACCATTGGCGTGACAAAGAGTACCGACCTGAGCCTCTTTAATCCATTCTCCATGACGGGTCCGGGCACCTCCACCGTCATCAATGGCGCAGGCAAGCTGGAGTTTCAATTCACCGCGCCGGACAACGCGGCCTTCTTCAAAGTGCAGGCGCAGTAGAGAGTGAACGCCATTGCGCCGGTGACTCTCGTGCCCTTTGCCGGCACCATGCGCCAGTCAGAGCGTCGAGGACGGATAGGTGGTGATCCAAGCCCTGACTAGGCGGCTACAGCAGGGCTTTGCCAAGCTCCTGCGCCTGCTGGACCCAGTGGTCGCATTTGGTCCGGTCTTTGAGGGAGAGGAGCAGGCTGAAGGCTTTGACGTCGGCCTCGGTCCAGTCGGCGATTTGCTGGAAGGTGCGGATTCCGTAGGCGTGGAGTTGTTGGCTGAGCACGCCTTTGATGCCTTTGATTTTGGTGAGATCGTCCTCCTGGGTGATGCCTGCCGCCTGCTCCAGGCTGCGGTGCAGGGCCTGGCTCTGACGCTGCAGACTCTCCAGTTGGGCCTGTGCTTCGGCCACCTGGGCTTCGCCGTTTTTCAGGCTTTCCATGGCGAGCTCGAGTTCGGCGGGATCGGTGCCTTCCTCGCTCAGACGACCGGTTTCATGCTGCCTTGCATCCTGCTCCTGCTGCAGGGTGTCGATGAGGGCCTGCTGCTCGGTGATGCCGGCTTCCAGATGGCTGAGCGTGGCCTCCGCGTCCGCGGCGTGCTTTGACGATTTGAAACTGGAGGTGCCGGTCTTGCGGGTGCGCTTGGGCTTTTCCGTGGCGGAGGATTCCGGTGGCTCTGAGGGTATGGCGGAAGCCTCAGAGCGCAGGTTTTCCATCTCTCTTTGCAACTGCTCCAACTCCTGCTGCACCAGCCTGAGATGGTCCTGGGCGGCCTGGAGAGCGGAGTTGTCTTCGCTGGGTTGCCAGGAGTGACCGCGCGCTGCCTTGAGGTCTTCATGCACACGGATGAGTTCCCGCTCAAGGTTGCTACGGTGGCCGTTGGCCTCCTCCAGATCGGCTTCGGCTTTGGCCAGTTTGGCACGCAGGTTGCGGTCATTGGTGATGGCGACATCGCGCTGCTCCTGCAAGGTTCTGAGCGTCGCGGAATCGTCATCCAGGCGGGCGTTGTGCGCCTCCATTTCGCGCTCGGCATTTTGTGAGCGCCAGCGCCAGCCGAGCAGGAGAAAAACCACGGCTGCCGCGAGCAGCAGCAGAGTCATTTGAAGCAGGAGCCAGAGGAAGCCTTCCATGGTGGGTTAGGGAGCGGGCGCTTTCTTCGCCCCGGGATTGAGGGTTTTCCAGTGCTGATGAAGATGATTGAAGCCATCCAGAAAGGTGTCTTCCGCCATGGCGGCCGGGAAATCGGCCGGCAGGATGCCGGACTTGGCGACAGCGCCGGGCTGGTCGATGCCGGCAGTGGCGGAGATGCTTTTCCAAACGGAACCGGGTTTGGCAAAGGCGATGCTGCCCGGGCTGGTTGCGTCTGGCAGGGGTGGCAGGCTGCGGAGTGTCTGCTCGATGTCGCTGGAGGGCTCACAAGTGCCGCGCACGAGCAGGGCCTCAGCCATCACGAGCGCCTGTCCTGCATACTTCTGACGGGCGGCCTCAATGAGCTGGGTGTGAAGCGACTCCTCGGCAAGCTGGCCTGCGAGGATCACTTTGTCCGGCAGCAGGGTGAGGGTCAGGAAGCTCGGCTGTGCGCGCAAGGGCAGGGCGGGGATGCCTGTGGTGTTGCCTTGCAGCCAGTCGGTGACCATGTCGCTGTCGCTTTGGATAAGCTCGGGCGGGAGGTCCGCCGGAAGGAGTTTTTTCCATGGTTGAGCATCCCTGCCGACCTGCCAGTCCACGGGTTCCCAGGCCGCGCGGGAAAGGCCAAGCATGAGGGATTTGCCGGCGGTTTTGGAATCTTTGTCGGTCGGGTTCGGTAGCAAAGCGATGGTGACAGGGCCGAAGTCGGCGACGGCGCGGCGTTGGGGATTCACGCGGATGTCATCGAGCACGCGCCACTCAGGGAAGGCGGCGATGAGGGAATTGAGCAATTCGCGCTTGATGCCGATGCTGGCCATCTCACCACGGGCGAGCAGGCGGTGGTCCCGCGCGGCGAGGAAAACATGCGGTGGCGGCAGTTTGGCCTGGCGCTCAGTCTCGGCTGTCCGCACACGTTGTTCTGCCTGATAGCGGCGTGCATTTTGGATGAGCGGAAGGATGCTTTTTTCCCAGTCCTGGGCGCTGATGCCCAGGTTGATAATCTGGTCTTTGAGCTGATCGTCCACCGCATCGAGCACAAGGCGCAGCCAGCCATCTCCAATACGTGCGACCTGAAGCTGGGCGCTGTCGCCGCCAGTGTCTGTGCGCGGCTTGGGCAGAGTGTCGAGGGTGGTTTTCAGATCCGTGGCCTCATCCAGCGTGGCTGGAGCAGTGGTCAACCGGCCCTCGATGTGACCTCCCAGCCCGCTCCAGCGATCCTGCAGAAGGGTGGTCAGGTCACGTGCTTCCTGATCCGTCGCCGCAGTGCCGATCAATTGGCCATGGCTGCCATTCCCTGACAGCAGCAGCCAACCCGTTGGGTTCGGGGCGGTTTCCAGTGAGTCGGTCACACGCTGCACCGGATTCAATTTCGCGGCAAAAAGCCGTCCGCTGCGGACCCGGTTCTGCACGGTGGCCAGAAGATCCGCCCGCTGGCTGTCCTTTCTCAACCGGCCCGTCAGAATGGCCCGCTGGCCGTCAAAGCGGATCTGAATCGAATCGCCGCCTGCCTTTTGCTGGTCGGCAAGAAGCCGGTTCGCGCTCGCGGTCAGGTCGCGCTGAATGGCAGGGGCTACGATCATCCCGGCGATGAGCCAGAATGCGATAAGCCAGGAGCCTGCGATCAACCAACGCGTGCGTGTCATTGTTGGGGGAAAACGACATCTAGCAGACCACGGGCGCGAGGCAATAGCGCAAAATCTGCCCGATCATGACCAATCCCGACTCTGATCATGGAAATAATTGATCTGGCACATTCTTGCAAATCTGCTAAAACACTCCCGTGCCATTCCGCCATCCTCCTACCTCAAAAGTTAATTGGACGAACAGTTCCTTTTTAACCTCCACGGCAGTCCTGACCTTCACTCTGGTCCCCTGGTATTTATATACCTACGGCATCGACCGCTTTCAGGTCATCATGTTTTCGGTCTTCTGTATCATCACAGGACTGAGCATCACCCTGGGCTACCATCGCCTGTTTTCCCACCTGTCCTTCAAGGCCAAATGGCCGGTGCGTCTCCTGACTCTGATTTTTGGAGCCGCCACTTTTGAAAATCACGTGATTGCCTGGGCATCCGATCATCGCCGTCATCACAAGAATGTGGACACCGATGGTGATCCTTATGACATCTCGAAGGGTTTCTGGCACGCCCACATGGGTTGGGTCATGTTCCGCCGGGAAATCGAGCCGCCGTGGGACAATGTGCAGGATTTGCAGCGTGATCCCCTCGTGCTCTGGCAGCAGCGGAACTATGTGCTGATTGCCGCCCTGGCCAGCTTTGCCCTGCCGGCATTCCTGGGCTGGCTTCACGCCGGCCTCAGCGGAGCGGTTTGTGGTTTTCTCATTTCCGGCGTGGCTCGCATCACCGCGGTTCAGCATTCCACCTTCCTCATCAATTCTCTCTGCCACACGATTGGCTCCCGCCCCTACTCGACCAATTGCTCCGCCCGTGACAGCTGGCTCATGGCTCTCTTCACCTTTGGCGAAGGCTATCACAACTATCACCACGAATTCCAGCACGACTACCGCAACGGGGTGCGCTGGTATCAGTGGGATCCCACCAAATGGGCGGTCTGGACGCTGTCCAAGCTCGGTCTCACCAGCGATCTACGTCGCGTGACGGAGGAGAAAATTGTCCTCGCCGAAATCGCCGAGGCACGCCGCCAGCTCGGCAAGCGCATCAAGTGTGATCGCCAGCCGCTTTCCGAAAAAGTCCGCGAATTGCTCAATGCCTCCGATCAGAAGCTCCATGAGTGGGCCCAGCGCTGGCAGACTTGGAAGTCGACGGCCAACGCCGACCGCCCTGACTACCTTGAAGAGATCCGAAACGCCCTGAAAGAGACACGCCGGGAAATCCAGCGTGCTTTTGAACTGGCGGCAAGCGTCGGCTGATCCGTCAATCCGGCCGGGATACATCAGAAAAGATTTAGCCCCCTCCAAGTCCGGAGGGGGCTTTTTGTTTCATGGGAAGGACGGAACGACAGGAAGTCAGCAATGACTGATGCAACCGGTGATGATGAGGTTGGCGGGATTTGGATGAGGTCGTAGAGACTGACCCGCCACCACGGCGTATTGACGAAATCGCCGGCCTTCAATTTTCAAGTTGCCAGCGCGGATGTGGAATGGTCCCTTGCGCGCCATGTCCGAACTACTGGAGTTCCCGCCGCACACCTTATTGGCTGCCTTGCAGCTCATCTTCGCGTTGGCGATCGGACATGCCATCGCAGACTTCCCGCTGCAGGGGGAATACCTTGCCACCGGCAAGAACTGGCGCCTGCTGAAACGACTTCAGGATCCCGCACGGCCCGAAAAAATCTGGTTTGTCTGCATGGCCGCCCACTGCCTGATCCACGCCGGATTCGTCTGGCTGATCACCGGTTCTTCGATGGTGGCTGCCATCGAGCTGGTTCTGCATTGGTCCATCGATGTCGCCAGATGCAGCGGCAAGATCAACTTCAACTTCGACCAGGTGCTGCACATCAGTTGCAAAGTTGGTTACGTCGCCTTTGCATACGCGGGTCTGATGTGATGGAACCGCGTCATGGTGGCGCTCTGGTTGTCGTAAATCCAGTTTTCAGGTTTCACGTTCCAAGTTCTCTGAATCAAGGCGTTACGAAATGCTGCCGGCACACTCAAAAAGTGAGGGACGCAGTGGTCACAAATCCTTGGCTTTCATGTCGTGAAACTTTGAACCTTGAACTTGAAGCAGTATTCCAGGTTCATTCCACCTTCAGCACGCCATTCATCACCATCCAGTGACCCGGGAAGGTGCAGAGGTAGGGGTAATCTCCCTTTTCCTGCGGAGCGTTGAAGTGAATCGTGAAACTGCCTTTCGGATTTGTCATGTCGGTGAAAACAATCACCTCCGCAGAGTCAGGCACATAATGTTTCGCCAGGCCTTTGGGGTCGGCGATCATGAGGTTTGCAAGCTCGCCGAGCTTCTGCAGCGAGCCTGGTTTGGCGAGCATCCAGTTATGAGGCACCACGTCAGGATTTTTGAAGGTGAGACTCAGGCGTTCGCCGGCTTTGGCGGTGAGTTGCTTCTGCACATATTGCAGGCCGAGCGCGGCCTCGATGATCAATGTGCGGCCCTTCGCGCCGCCAGTCCAGGGGTTGGGCTTGCCGGGTGTCGGAACCGTCATGCCGATCTGGGCGGCGTGATTGGTCTTGGCGATTTTCGTGTAGCCGGGGAAATCGATGAAGGGCTCTGCCAGCGCGTGCGCGGTGAGGAAGATGTCATGGCCGGTGCTCAGACGCAGATGAATCTGGCTGGCGGGAATGATCTGGGGGATTTCAAGGAAGAGTGTCCTGCCTCCGTCGAGCTTCTGCACACTGCGGATTTCCAGCGGATCGTGACCGGGCGTGTCGGCATATTTCACGGAATACTCCGGTGAGCCGTAGGCGGCGCTGTAGTGGTAGTTCCAGCATTGCGCAAAGCTGGTGGCGGCATCGGCCTTGGCCACGGGTTGATTGAAGCGGACGAGGACGCCGTTGTCGCGGGCCTCGAAACCGACGGGCACGGGTGTTGTCCCGCCGGTGAAGCGCACCCGCTGGAAGCAGCCGTCCTTTGGCGTGTAGCTGCCCCAGCCTTGCATGCCGTTCACGTAAAGATGGCCGTCGCGCTGATTGAATCGCGCAGCCTGAGGGCCGGAATCAAAATTGCCACTGATGCGCGTTGCCGCGCCCTGCCAGCGGCCTTTGACGTTTTGTCGCATGACCAGCCAGGCACTGCCACCACCGGAAGAAAGGTGGATGAGATTGCCATCGCCTTTCAGCGAAGCCCATTTCTCGCTGGAGATGAAAGCTTGGCTGCTGGCGCTGTTGTCCTCGCCTCGCGGCATGTACATGAGCACGGGTTCGGGCGGTTGGTTGTTCTTCGGACCGCCGGCACCGAAGTGCGCGCCTTCGTTTTTGCCCAACTCAATCTGGCAGATGGAGGTCGCCGGCGTCCAATCACCTTCTTGAACGCTGGTGGTGATGAAACGTCCATCGGGCGAGATGCCGAGTCCATTCGGATTGCGAAAGCCGGTGGCGAGCACTTCAACTGAGGGGAGCGCGGGCACTCCTGCCCGCTGTTCAGCGTTTTCAGAGGCGGACAAGAGTGTCCGCGCTCCCTTCACTCGGCACACGCCCTGATTTCCGGACGCGAAATACCAGCGGCCCTGCGCGTTGGTCTCGAGCCCGATAATGAAATCATGTCCGCCGGGCGAGGTGGTCATCGCATTCGTCACGCACTCATAGAAGTCGGCTTCGTCATCGCCATTCAGATCATGCAGGCAGGTGATCTGGTCGCGCCCGAGAACGTAGAGCTTGTCCTTCACGATCCTCATGCCCAGCGGTTGATGCAGACCGGTGGCGAAGCGTTTCCAGCGCAGCTTTTCCAGCTTCTCGTCGATGCCTTTCACGAGCCAAACCTCGCCTGTCATCGTGGCGATGGCGGCGGTGCCATCGCTGAAGAAATCATGCGCGGTGATGAAGAACAGTGTGCCATAAGGATTCTCAAACGGGATCGTGAGGCGATCCGTGGCGAAGGGTGCTTGCGTGCCGAGTTCGCCTTTGGTCTCGATCCACTGCGGCCATTGGGCGGGAAAATTTTTCGCCAGACGGACCTCTTCTCCAAGTGCATTCCAGAACGAATCACCGACTTCGAAGATCACTTCCCTGCCTTGCCGGTAGAATCCACGGTAGTGACCGCGGAGCTTGATGGATGGTTTTGACACAACCTTCCCGTTCATCTGACCGCCGCCCATGAATCCATGGCGGTTGTCACTCAGCTTGATGAAACCTCCCGACCACACGACGGGGAATGAAAGAGTCTCCGGGTCAAACACCGTGGCTTTGTCATCGAACCGGACACAAACACCTTTCGGCACAGTCACTCCGGCACCCTTGAAAACTGTGCTGAACACGCTGCCGAGATCGCTGTCGGCGAAGCGACCATCTTTCCAGGTCACCTGGTCGTTTTGATTGCCCCAGTGGCCTTGCTGACCGCCGTCCATACCGGGGAAGGCGGGGATGAGTTCAGGCAGTGGCTTTTGCTTCATGAACTGGAGCGCCTGTTTGCCGTAGAAATCGAACGTGCGCTCGCGATTGACGAACTCGCGCCAGTGCTGGTTGTCATCCTTGTTGAGCGGGGGCAGGTCAGGCTTGAAGGGGGCGGGATCGGGCGCTTTGACGACGGGCGCGGGTGTGCCGAGGTCGTTGAAATCCCAGAGGCCCAGCGTGTTGTCCATGCGCAGGCGCGGTGAGTTGACGGGGCGCGGTTTCATGACGCCGCGTGAGAGGCGGGCATCGTCGATGATTCCATCGCAACCAATGCCGCCTTCAACGAGGCGACCGAAGGCGATTGATTCGGCATTGGCGGGTCGTGCGGCGCCTGCGGTGCCGGTGGATTTCTCGAAGACGTTTTTGCCATCGATCCAGAACGTGACCAGTTTTTCATCGACGCTGGCGACGATGTTATGCCACTGGCCGTCGCAGATGTTGACCTTTGAATCGTAGTCGCCGCCACGACCTGGCATGAAGAGCGCGAGCGAGCCGCGACCGGCGTGCGTGTAGAGTTCCCAATGTGTGCTGGCCGATTTCGGGTTGCAGGCGACGAGGATGTTGTAACCCGCTTTGCCATCAAGCTTGGCTCGGCATTCGATGGTGAACGGCAGCGTGTGGTAATCCACTTTGCCATCAAGAAGAAGACCGCCAGACAACGCTTTTCCGAACTCCTCGCTCAGGGATGGAACACCGCCTGCGGCCCTGGAACTTGGAACTTGAGACTTTGAAGCTTGCTTAACCTTAGCCTCATCCCAAGTGCGGTACTTGGGCTTCGCGGCTGGCGGAGCGTCGTCGAGTTGCGGCAGGAGCCATTGCAAGCCGTCGAGGTTGTCGAGCAGGCGGCCTTCGGCGTCTTCGTTGGTGTGATTGAGGATGCCGACGGGACCGTTGTATCCGCTGGCACGGATGATTCGCAGGACCTTGATATCCTCCGTGCCGACGCCGAGCGGGAGAATTTTGCGACCCTTCGCTTCGCCGTTGATGTCCATGCCATTGAGGTTGAAACAGAGCAGATGCGGCAGCATGCGCGGCAGAACTTTGGCAAGTCGGTCGAGATGACCGTGACCGTGATGCAGGTTGTAAACGATGCCGATGTTTTGAATGCCTTGAGCCTTCAGTCCCGAGCAGACAGCAATCATGTTTTCCGGCTCGCCACCCCAGCCGCCGTGATTGTAGATGCCGACCTGACAACTGAGCGGCGCCGCGGCCTCGCAGATGGGTTTGAAACGAGCGATCTCCTTCTCGATGCGGCTTTTCTGATCGGCCTCGTCCTTCACCTCGATGGCGCCGCCACCACCGCTGATCCAGAGCTGCGGGTGCACATTGTAGCGCTTGAAGAGATCAAGAGTTTTCCTGGCCTCGTCATTGATCGCTCCGGGAAACCACCAGCCCATCAGCTCGATGTGATGCTTCTTGAGCGCGGTCAGTTCATCATCCCACTGCGGGATGTGCTCGGCGCGGTAATCATAGACGAACTTCTTCACGCCCATCTTCTCCAGCATGGCCGCACGCTCCTCCGGCCCGCGTTTCTTCGCGTCAAAAGGCACGATGCACCATGCGGCGAGGTTGGATTTGTCGAAGAGATCGGCACCGATGACGGAGATGGAGAAGCAGAGGAAGAGAATGAGGCGGTGGAGCATAAAGGGGCGTGGGGTGGTTCGGTTTTGCCGCAGAGGGGCGGAGTGGCAGAGGGGCAAAGTACCAAAAACCTCTGCTTCTTTGTATCTCTGCTCCTCTGCGGCTAATTCGGGCGGTGGAAACGTGTCATAGATCATGAGTGGCATCACCGTTGACCACCCGGTGGATACCCTCTTTGAGGAGTTCGACGTTGAAGTTGATCAAGAGACCAAGGCGGCGGTTGGCGAGTTTGAGGTAGCTCCGAAGCTGGGCTTTGTGGAGAGGGAGAACGATCTCGACCACTTTGTTTTCGATGATGATGGTATCATTCACGACGATGTCCATGCGGAAGGGATCGTCGAAGGTGATGCCGTCATAAATGATAGGCTGTCGCTTCTGGCGCACCCCTTTCAAACCTGCTTTGGCGATTTCGTGGCAGAAACAGGTTTCATAAATGCTTTCGATCAGCCCGGGTCCGAAGTGACGATGCACGGTTATCGCACAGCCGATGATTTTCGTGGCGAGTTCGTTCTCGTAAGGTGTGGGTTCGAAGAGGGCCATGTAAGGGCGTGGGGTGGTTCGGTTTTGCCGCAGAGGGGCAAAGGAGCGGAGGAGCAGTGAACGCAGAGATTCAGACCGTTTTATAAATCCTCCGCCTCTTTGCCTCGCTGCCTCTCTGCGGCTAATTTGGGCGTTGTTTGATCTTCATCCCATCCTGGTGGCGTTTTCCCACGTGTGTTCGGTGCGGGTGAGTTGGCCGGCTTTGATGACACCGCCTTGCATGACGGCGACGAAGTGACTGCGGTCTTCGAGGAGAGTGATGTCTTTCAATACGTCGCCATCGACGATGAGAAGGTCAGCGAGTTTGCCGGCTTCCACGGTTCCGAACTCGTGGCTGCGGCCCATGATTTCGGCGCCGGTTTTGGTGGCGCACATGATGGCCTCCAGCGGCGTGAAACCGACATCCTTCACGAAGAAGCTGATCTCGCGTGCATAGTCGCCGTGCGGGTTCCAGCCGAAACCATAGTCGCCGCCAAGTCCGATGCGGCCGCCGGCTCGGAGGATGCGCAGCGCGGAGGCGGTGCCGCCATCGAGCGTTTCCTGATGACCGTCGATGACGCTCTGCGGCAGGCCGAACTCGGGTCCGCGCAGGATGCTGGCTTTTTCAAAGTAGAGCGCAGGGACGCAGGGCACGTCGCGCTTGAGCAGCAGTTCCAGGCCTTCGTCGTCAATGAAGGTGCCGTGTTCGATGCAGTCGTAACCGGCGCGCAGGGCGTTCTTGATGCCCTGCGTGGCGCGGCAGTGGCCGGTGACTTTGAGTTTGTGATTGTGAGCGGTTTGCACCACGGCGTTCATCTCATCGAAGTTCATGCACAGCGTGTGGTGATCATTCGTGTCGGGTGATGCGGCATCGCCCGTCGGATAAGTTTTCACCCATTCGACACCGTCTTTGACAAGCGCACGCACGGCGCTGCGGGCATCCTCGACACCGTTGATGATGAACACGAGGCCCTCCATGCCGATCTTCCGAAACTCCGGGTTCCAGTCCATCAGCCCTCCCGCGCTGCATATCTCACGGCCTGAACTGGCGAGTCGCGGTCCGGGAATGAGATCGGCCTCGATCGCTTTCTTGAGCCAGACATCGACGTTGAAAAGGCAGCCGCCACTGCGGGCCGCTGTGTAGCCGCACTCAAGTGCGAGCTTGGCATTCACGGCGGTGAGCATGCTGACGTATTCGACCGGGTATTTGATGTCGAGATCCTGGAGTTCCTGGATGTTGAAGTAAGTCGCGTGGAAATGCGCCTCGACGAGTCCCGGCATGATGGTGCCGCCTTTGGCATCGATGACGCGCGCGCCGGGCGGTGCGGATGGCGCGGTTTCAGCGCTGCCCGCGTAAGTGATGCGACCGTCCTGAATGATCACGATGGCGTTCGGGGTGGCGGGCCTGCCTGTGCCATCGACGAGTTGGCCGTTTTTGACGACGGTGATGCCTGGTTGGAGCTTCATGGGTGGAGCAACCTATCAGTTGCGGCGCGCGGCTTCTAGTGACGGCGCGGCATCCTTTGGAATAAAAACGGCGCACTACGTACCGTAGCGCTTCCGGTAATCGCGCGGAGTCAGGCCGGTCTCGCGATGAAATTCACGGGTGAAATGGCTTTGATCACAAAAACCGTGAGCCAGGGCGATCTCAGCCAAGGGGTGACTGGAGCTGACCAGAGCCCGGCAGGCCAGGCGCACGCGCAGCCGGCGCAGGTACTGCTGCGGGGTCATGCGGATGGTGCGGGAGAAGCGGCGCTCAAAGGCGCGCAGCGAGCAATTTGCCAGCGCAGCCAGTTGCGAGTTTTCGACAGGCTGATGGCAGTGCTGATGAATGAAGGCAATGACCCTGGCCAGCGATGCTTCAGCCGAATCGGGCAGGATGCTCGCTGTCGGTGCCGGATGCGTGATGCCCACCGTGCCGGTGATTCGCCCGGCCTTGCTTTGCAGGGGTAGTTTGGTCGTGTGGCTCCAGGCAGCAGTGTGATCGTAGCGGCCCACCAGTTCCACGCGGTTGATGATGCGCTCGCCGGCCAAAACGCGTTCATCATCCTGCTGATACTGGTTGGCGAGATGAGGCGGGGAAAGATCGAAGTCCGTGCGGCCCACCACCTGATCCCGCTCATCGAGCGAGTAGTTCATGAGGAATCCGCGATTCACCCACAGATAGACGCCCTGCCTGTCTTTGACCCAGAACTGCACGCCGTCGAGAAAATCAAACAGCTCCCAGACCTCTCTCCCGGAGGAAGACAGGGCATGGATCGGGCTGGCTGATTTGACGGGCATGAACGCAGATGCAAGCAGGCCTGAGGCTGCACGACAAGGCGTGATTCCTTCCCGACCTCCGGTTGACGCATGGCGTGTCTCCTTGCACGCTGAAGGATGCTTCTCAATCACGGCATCCATCTCGGCTACTGCACCAACATCCATCGCGGCGAAACTTGGGAGGAGACATGGCGCGGGCTGAAGGAATACACGCTGCGGGTGAAGGACCGCGTCTGTGGCGGCAAGCCTTACGGCATCGGCCTGCGACTCAGCGAGCAGGCGGCACGTGAGCTGAGCGCCCCGGGAAAAATCGCGGAATTCAAAGACTGGCTGGAGGCGAACAACTGCTACGTTTTCACGATCAATGGTTTCCCGTATGGCTCGTTTCACGGCACGCGGGTGAAGGAGCAGGTGTTCAAGCCGGACTGGACCAGCAAGGCGCGACTGGAGTACACGAATCTGCTCTTCGACATCCTGGCTCAGCTTTTGCCGCCGGGTGTCAGTGGCAGTGTCAGCACGCTGCCGGGGTCTCATAAAACCTTTGGCGTGGGTGCGGAGGAACTGGGAGCGATCTTTGAAAACCTGCGACTGTGCCGTGAACACATCGAGACCGTGAGCACAGCCACGGGGCATGATTTGCACCTTGGCCTGGAGCCCGAACCGCTGGGGCTGTTTGAGACGAGCGGAGAAACTTTGAAGTTCTTCGGTCTCTACTTTGATCGTCATCCTCAGGACAAGGACTTCTTCAAATACGTCGGCCTGAACTACGACACCTGCCATCTGGCCATCGAGTATGAGACGCCGAAACGTGCGCTTTCGCGCATCACCGGGGCCGGCATTCGTCTGAGCAAACTGCACTTCAGTTCGGCTTTGAAACTGGCGCCGACGCCGGAGATGGTGGCGAAACTGCAGGCCTTTGATGAGCCGGTGTATTTCCATCAGGTCATCGCCAGCTATGGTCCCACCGAGCCCTTGCGCAGGTTCAAAGACTTGCCTGATGCGCTGGCTTTTGCGCAGACGAATCCCAAGGATCTGGGCGAAGAGTGGCGCGTGCATTTCCACATCCCGCTGCATGCTCAGCCGACGGATGGTTTCGACAGCACCCGCGATCATATTCTCGGTGCCATGGACTGGCTGGCTCAGAATCCGGCAAAGTGTCAGCACATCGAGATGGAAACTTACACATGGGAAGTTCTGCCGGCGGAGATGCGGGCAGGGGATGTTGTCGATCAACTGGTCAAAGAGTACGACTGGACACTCGCGGAGATGCGGGAGCGCCAGCTGGCGGAGGCATAACAATACAGGCGTAACAATGCAGATTGCCATTCGCTGACAATGGGGTCACATTTCGTGCCGTATGGAAAGCAACACACCTCCTCCAGACGGCGACACACCAGTCACAGGTGCAGTCGGACCTTCCAAAGAAGAACGCACCATGGCCATGATCTGCCATCTGCTGCCTCTTGCGGGCTGTCTCCTCCCGCACATCCCGGTTTTTAACGTTGTGGCCCCGCTGGTTCTCTGGCTGATCAAGAAGGACTCGATGCCTTTCCTGAACGAGCAGGGCAAGGAGGTGCTGAACTTTCAGATCACCGTCAGCCTGATCTTATTCGCATGCTTTATCACCTTCTGGCTGCTGATTCCGATCGCCATTGCCTTCGTGGTTGCGGTCGGGACCATCGTTCTGATGATCATCGCCGCAATCCAGGTGAATGAAGGCAAGCCCTATCGTTACCCGTTCACGCTGCGTCTGATTAAATGACATGAGTGGGGAACCTTCACCCGGCAGGTATGCATCACTCTGGTCCGAGCTGCGCGCGGTGCTGGACTTGGTGCTGGATTTTTCATTTCAGCATTTTGTGACGCCCCGTCTCATCCGCCTGCTTTATGCGCTGAGTCTGCTCGCGGCCGTGCTGGCGACGCTGACGTGGATGTTCAGCGGTTTTACCCGGGGGCTTTTTTACGGGTTGTTTACGTTTGTCACCGGGCCGGTGGCCTTCATCGTTTACGTGTTGAGCGCACGCGTGGTGATGGAGGTGATCCTGGCCATCTTTCAGATCGCTGAAAAACTGCGTGAGAGATGATGGTTAGGCCACCGAGCAGATGCCGACGGCCTGCTTGAGTGAGCCGAGCTTGTCCTGGCGCTTCGGAATGAATTCCTGGCCGAGGTACCCGGTGTACCCGGTCTCCTGAATGGCGCGGACAATGGCTGGGTAATGCAGCTCCTGCGTGTCGTCGATCTCGGCGCGCCCGGGCACGCCGCCGGTGTGGTAGTGGGCGAACCAGCGATGATCCTTGCGGATGGTGGCGATGACATCCCCCTCCATGATCTGCATGTGATAGATGTCATAGAGCAGCTTGAAATGTCCGGAGCCGAGCTTCTCGCACAAGGCCACGCCCCAGGCGCTGTGATCACACATGTAGTCCGGGTGGTTCACTTTGCTGTTGAGCAGCTCCATCACCAAGGTCACGCCGAGTTTCTCAGCCAGAGGCAGAAGACGCTTCAGGCCTGCGGCGCAGTTTTCCAAGCCCTGCGCGTCACTCATGCCATCGCGGTTGCCGCTGAAACAGATGATCTGCTTGAAGCCTGCTTCGGCGCTGGTTTTCATCAGAGGCTCGTAGGCCTGCACGAGCAGGTCGTGATTTTCCAGCCGGTTGAAGCCGTGTGGAATGCTGCCGATCTTCCTGCCATCCGGCCCGGGGGCCGTGGGGTAACTGACCATGGCACAGTGCAGGCCGTACTTTTTCATGGTCGCAAAGTCAGGCGGATCGAGCAGTTCGATGGACTCCAGGCCGATGTCTGCCGCCGCTGCGCACAGGGTCTCCAGCGGGATGTCCTTGTAGCACCACTTGCACACGGAATGTTTCACCTTGCCCTTGCTGGCTCCGGCGGCCTGATCTGCAGCCAGAAGGTGTTTTTGCAGCAGTGTGGAAACCGCGGCCACGGAGGCTGAAGCGGTGAGGGATCGGCTAAGAAAGGTGCGACGGGCAAGCGGTGCTGGATTCATGGCCGCAACTCTACACAGGTGACGTTCCGTGAGCCAAGCGCAGAATTTTCTTTTGCCGGATAATCTTCCGGCGGATGCCTGTCAGCGCGATTGTTTACGGATGCCGGTGAAAGTGAGGATGATGCCGGTGACGGCATGGGCCAGCAGCGCCAGCATGGCTGCTGACGGCGTGGCAAACCAGGTTTTCACGAGCTTGGTCATGGGCTCAAACACGGCAGTTGATTTCAGTGTTTCGACACTGCCCGACCAGCCGTAATAGGCGGTGATGAAGGGCTGAATCACACCCCCCAGCATGCGCGGAAAGCCGAGCAGGGCACCGCATAACAACACATTTAGAACGAGCAGCATCCACGCATGGCTTTGCGCGCGTTCAGCGCTTTGGTTATGCGCGGAGATGCCGAGGCACAGGCTGGTGAAGGCGGTGCCGGTGAGCATGAGCAGCAGAAGACGCATGGAACCATTCCCGGGCAGACTGCAGCCTGTCAGTTCACCGAAAATGCCGAGCGTGAAACACTGCGCGAGCACGATGGGGATGAGGAAACCCAGCTTGCCGAACAAATAGGCTGAGGCGCGCAATCCGGCTTGCTGCTCACGCTGCAACAGCGGCCGTTCGCGGGCAATTTCACGTGAGCCATTGCGGACACTCATGATCAGGACCAGCAGCATTTGGATGAACAGCGCCATCGCGCAGGTGTAGGCGGCCGGCCAGACAACCTCCGCCGTGACTTCGCCACGCTTCAAGGCTGAGAGGTAACCGGTGTTTGGAGCCACAAGCAGGGCGGCGAGAAGTGGCGCGAGAATCAGCAGCGCGAGATGCGGCAGCCATTCACGCTGGGTGCGGCGCAGGATGCTCCAGCGGCGGCGGACGAGATGGCCCGCCTGGCTGAAGGCTGAAGGCAGGGGCAGCGGCGTAGCATAGCTGGTTTCATCAACCGGTTTCGTTGCTTCATGTTTCGAGGAGGAGGCGTTCTCAGCTTCACCGGAAGAGGTTTCCTCCTCGGGTCTCTCAGCGAGCGACTGGCCGAGATCGCCCAGCTTGAAGGCCTCATAGTAGGACTCGCGATGCCTTGACCAGGAGTCGCCCCAGCGCTCAGCCGGACGTTTGGCGAGCCGCGGATACAACTCCTCCACGCTGGTGATGCTGAAGTAATGAGCCACGGCGCGCGCGGGACCATGGAAACAGACGTGGCCTTCATGCAGGATGACCACGGTGTCGTAGGAGCTCAGGTTCCCGAGTGTCTGCGTGGCATGAATGACCATGCGGCCGGGCTGGTCGGAGACGACAAATTTGAGCAGCGCCGTCAGCTCCTGCTCGGACTTCACATCAAGTCCGTCGGTGAACTCATCACACAGCACCAGGGGGGCATCGCTGACGAGAGCCACCGCGAGCTTCAGCCGCCGGCGCTGTGGCAGCGAGAGTGTGCCGACCCGTTGGGAGGCGATCGTTTCCAAGCCCAGGCCGACCAGGATGTGTGAGGCCTTGTCCACGCGCTGATCACTGCTCTGACCGGCAACGCGGAGCATGAGGGCGCTCATCAGCGTTTCACGCACCGTCAGCATCTCGCAAAGGACGTCATCCGCCGCCGGCACATGGCCAATGCTGTTGGGGTGCAGTGGGCTGGTGGTCGTGTCCTTTCCCTGAAAGGCAATGACGCCTTCCGTGGCATGCCCGGCACCCATCAGCAGGCGTATCAGACTGCTCTTTCCACTGCCGGTCGCGCCGATGATGCCCATCAGGTGGTCTTTGGGAACACCAAAACTCACCTCGTTTAGAATGGTGAGCGCATCCTGTTTCGGACGTGCGATGACTTGGGAGACATTCAGAACTTCAAGCATGGGGCCATCAAAGCGGGAATCTGAGACGGCACAACCGCCAAGTCAGCGCGCGCGCCGCCTCATTCCTCCTCTTCTTCCCGCACCTCACGCCCATCCGCTGTCTGCTTCTTCACGGATGAAATGTTTCGATGCACCCACACGCTCTGGATCATGCCCATGAGGAAGAGCGTCACGATCATGAAGGTGCCGCCGTAACTGATGAACGGCATGGGCAGGCCGATCACGGGCAGCATGCAGAGATTCATCCCGGCATTTTGAAACGTGTGCGCAAAGAACATGGTGACCACACCCACGACAATGAGCCGCCCCACCTGATCGCGCGAATAGAAGGCGATGAAGACCCCTTGTAAAAGCAGCAGGGCAATGCCGCTGAGCAGGAGCATCGATCCGCGGAAGCCGAATTCCTCACAGATGACACTGAAGATATAGTCACTGAAGGCTTCCGCCTCAGGGTAAAACATGCGGTGGATGGAGCGCTGGTCCGGCACCTTTTCAGACAGCGGGCCCTTGCCTTCAAACCCTGCCGAGGCCACCGCCGTTTGGACAAAGTTAGGCACCCAGCCGTGGCCGCGTGTGTCCACCTTTTCCGGCTGGTTGGTGAGCAGATACCAGGTCTGGTCGATACGTGCCTGCTGGTAATCCTTGAGCACAAAAAAGTAGAGCAGTGGAACCACGCAGAGCGTGCCGAGAATCAGGGTGATGATGTAGCGGAACGGGATGCTGCCCACCAGCATCATGGACAGGAAGACAGGTCCCCAGACAAGGCCGGAGCCCAAGTCCTCCTTGATCACCATCGCTGCCGGGACGCCTGCGAGCAGGCCGCCGACAAGAATTCGCAGCCATGGGCGGCGAAACGCGGGGACCATGCGCGGAAGCTCGCCAAAGACGACCGCCAGCATGATGATGCCGGCCATGATCGCGAACTGCGAGGGCTGCATCGACAGGCCGCCGACATTGACCCAGTTTTTGTTACCGTTGATCTCAACCCCGAAAAGATTCAGGTAAACCAGCCCGCCAATGCCGGCGAGATACATCGGCCAGCAGGCCCAGCGCACCCATTTGTAATCAATCAACGCCGCGCCAAACAGGAAGGGCAGGCCAAGGCCAATCCAGGTGATCTGCTGTTTCCATTTCAGCGCCAGATCCTGCGCTTCGCGGAAGGATGAGGCATTGAAAATGGCATAAATACCAAAGGTGAGCAGACCCGCCATGGTGAGCATGAGGATCCAGTTGATGCCGAGGAACTTCTTGAAAAGGGGGGTCATGGAACGGTGAAAAAACTAACCAAGAGCAGGAATGGAATCGATGAGCTTCCGGGTGTAGGGATGCTGCGGCCGCTCGCAGACTTCATCGGCGTCGCCGCTTTCAACCACGACACCGCGGTTCATCACGATGATGCTGTCGCTCATGTGCCGGACCACGGCCAGATCATGGGCGATGAAGAGGTAGGTGAGCTTGAACTCATCCTGCAGATCCTTGAGCAGATTCAGGATGCTGGCCTGCACGCTGACATCCAGCGCGCTGACCGGCTCGTCGCAGATAAGAAACTGCGGCCTCACTGCCAGTGCCCGGGCGATGCCGATGCGCTGCCTCTGGCCACCGCTGAATTCATGCGGATAGCGGTTGAGCGAGTCTTCCGGCAGTCCCACCCGCCGCAGAAGTGCCGCCGATACATCGCGCCGGTCACTGCGTGACTTGTCTTTGAAATGAATGATTTGTGGTTCGGCAATGATGGACTCGATGGTCATGCGCGGATTCAGCGAGCCGATGGGATCCTGGAAGATCATCTGCATCTCACGGCGCAGTGGCCGGAAGACCGCCTCGGGCATCGCAAGAATTTCCTGGCCGCGATAGTGCGCCGTGCCGCCGGTGGGCCGGAGGAGTTTCAGCAGCGCCCGGGACACGGTGGACTTTCCGCTGCCGCTCTCCCCCACGAGGCCCAGTGTCTTGCCTTCGGGGATCTCAAAGCTCACGCCATCCACCGCCTTCACCACATCATGCCTTCCCCAGCCGGAGCGGATGGGGAAATGGACTTGGAGGTTTTCGACGCGGAGCAGGGCCATGGGCGCGGAGATTACGCCAGTCCGGCTGGCTGTCACGCTGCTGCTTGATCATCTTTTGCCCTCCCGGCCAAAGAAAGGGAACTGACACGGGACCTCTGATGGCGTTCCATAGGCCCATGCGCATCCTCTCTGCACTGGCACTTCTCATGGTCGTTTCCTGCCGGCCTGCCTCCCTAAAGCCGCTTCCGGCTCCGGAGAAATGGTCACTGATGGAGCCTGGTCAGGCATCCTCCTGGCAGCAGGCTGGCATCCCGGGCGAAGGCGTGATTTCGATTCAGGCGGGCGAGCTCACCCTTCCCGTGGGGCAGCCGATGACCGGGGCGAGATTTGCCAATTGGAGCGCCGCCGGAATGCCTGACACCAACTACGCGATCAGTTATGGGGCCATGCGTCTGGAGGGCGGGGACATCTTCGGCATGTGCACCTTCCCGGTCGGCAGTCACCAGTCACACGCGACATTCGTCATCGGCGGATGGGGTGGCACCGTGACCGGCATTTCCAGCATTGAGTTTCTGGATGCGAGTGAAAACCAGACGCGGGGTGAACAAGCCTTTGAAAACAATCGCTGGTACCGTGTGCGGATCGAGGTGCGCCCCGACGATATTCGCGCCTGGGTGAATGATCGCCCCGTGGTGAATGCCAGCATCAAGGGAAAGAAAGTCACGCTGCGGCATGGTGACATCGATCATTGTGTGCCCTTTGGTTTCGCCAGCTGGAACACGCGGGCGAAGGTGCGGGATGTCGTGGTGAGTGTTGAACACTGAACGTTGCGTGCCTTGTTGATCGTTGATTGAACTGCGTTCGCTGCCGGACGCTCCAGCCTGCCATGCTTCACCACGATCTCATTGGTTCCTGTTCCCCCGCGCCCTGGTCGCGCCGCCGCATGCTCACTGCTGGCGGTCTGGGGATGCTCGGTCTGACGATGCCGCGCATCTTGCACGCGAACGATGCTGCGAACACCGAGAAGCTCATCGCCCGGGCAAAATCCGTGGTCTTCATGTTTCAGTGGGGTGGTCCCAGCCACCTGGAGACCTTTGACATGAAGCCCGATGCTCCCGAAGGCATCCGTGGGTTTCACAAGCCGATCAAATCAAGCGCGGATGGCATCTACGTCTCTGACCGCCTGCCAAAGACGGCCAAGATCATGGACAAAGTGACGCTGATCCGGTCCATGCATCACACGATGAAAAATCACAACAGCGCCGGTTATTACGCGCTGAGTGGTCACGCACCGCCGAGTGATGACCAGCGGCTCAAAGACTCGCCTGATCTGTTTCCAGCCTATGGCAGTGTGGTGGACCGTCTGGCTCCTTTGTCCGGTGAACTGCCCACCGCGGTGAGTTATCCGTGGACGGTGAGTGACGGCTCCTTCACGCCCGGTCAGCGCGCCAGTTTTTTGGGCAAGCGGCATGATCCCTTCTTTGTCCTGCGTGATCCGAGCGCGAAGGACTTTGCCTTGCCCGAACTCAGTCTGCCCGCAGGCATCAGCTATGAACGACTCACGGCGCGGCGCGAGTTGCAAAAGCTTGTCGATGCTCAGACACGCCTGCTCGACCACTCCGCCGAGGCGCGCGGCATCGAGGGGTATTATGAAAAGGCACTCGCCATGCTGCACAGCGAGAAACTTCGCGCCGCTTTTGATCTCTCCAAAGAACCCGACAAGATCCGCGACTCCTATGGCCGCACGCCTTATGGCCAGAGCTGCCTGCTCGCACGTCGTCTGGTCGAAGCCGGAGTGAAATTTGTCACGGTGAACTTTGCCCCGAGCATCGGCGGCCAAAGCACCACCGAGGGCGGCTGGGATACGCACGGGTTCAACGACACCCGCATGTTTCCCATCATCGACAAATTCCACATGCCGATCACCGATCACACGCTGCCCACTTTTCTGAATGATCTCGAAGATCGCGGCCTGCTCGACACCACGCTCGTCGTCTGGGTCGGTGAGTTTGGCCGCACCCCGCGCATCAATAAAAACATCAGCCGCGATCACTGGCCGCAGTGCTACACCGCCCTGCTCGCCGGCGGCGGCGTGAAGCGCGGCTTCGTTCACGGAGCCTCGGACAAGAACGGTGAATACCCTGCCGAAAAACCCGTCAAGCCCGACGACCTGGCCGCCACCATGTTCCACCTGCTGGGCATCCGCCACGACACCGAAGTCCGCGATGTCGCGAACCGCCCCGTGCCCATCAGCTACGGCAAGGTGATTCAGGAAGTGATCGCCTAACACCCTGTGGAAACAGGGAGTTCCTGCTCTCTTCGTGGAGGATCAAGAATAAGGGCAGGGGAAGTGTTGAACCCCGCTGGGGTATTTCAACGGTTCATCAAGCCATGATCTCCTTCGCCACCGTGCCATAGACATCGGTGAGGCGGAAGTCACGGCCGGCGTAGCGGTAGGTCAGTCTTTCGTGGTCGAGCCCGAGCAGGTGCAGGACGGTGGCGTGCCAATCGTGAATGTGCATTTTGTTATACACGGCCTCGTAGCCGTAGTCGTCGGTCAGGCCGTAATTCATGCCACCCTTCACGCCGCCGCCCGCCATCCACATGGTGAAACCCTTGTTGTTGTGATCGCGCCCGTCATCGCCCTGCGAGTGCGGCGTGCGGCCAAATTCACCGCCCCAGATGACGAGGGTGTCCTTGAGCAGGCCGCGCGCCTTGAGGTCGGCTAAAAGGCCGGCGACGGGTTTGTCGATGGCGTTGGTGTTGCGTTCGAGTGTGGCCTTGAGATTGAAGTGCTGGTCCCAGTTGCCATGGGTGATTTCGATGAAGCGCACGCCGGCTTCAACCAGTTTGCGGGCCATGAGGCACTGCTTGCCAAAGGTGTCGGTCTCAGCGTCATCAATTCCGTAGAGCGCTTTGGTGCTGGTGGATTCTTTGGAGAGATCCAGCACCTTCGGCACTTCGGCCTGCATTCGGAAAGCCAGCTCGTAGGACTCGATCACGCCTTCCACTTCCGGGCTCACACCACCGTCCTGAGCCATGCGTGATTTGTTCAGCGACTGCACCAGATCGAGCTGCGTGCGCTGAGCTTCGGTGCTGTAGCGGTTGTTCTTGATGTTGGCGATGCTGGCCTGCTCGGCGCCGGCGCCGCCGAAGCGGCGGGCCAGGGCCCCACCTCCTGGCAGTGCGTTCCCGCCGATCTTTGTGCCCTGATAAATGGCTGGCAGGAAAGCGCTGCCGTAGCTGCGCGTGGCGTTGCCGGGCGGGTTGATGGTGATGAAGCCAGGCAGGTTTTCATTCATCGTGCCCAGACCGTACATCGCCCAGGCACCGAGGGATGGCCGAACAAACTGTGTGGTGCCTGTGTGAAGCTGAGAGAAGGCCTGTGGATGAGCGGGCAGGTCGGTGGCCATTGAATTGATCACGCAAAGCTCATCCGCGTGCTTGGAGAGGTTCGGCAGAAGCTCGGAGATCCACATCCCGCTTTTGCCATGCTGATTGAATTTCCAGGGTGATTTCATCAGCTTCGTCTGCCCGTAACGTCCAGCCGCAGATGGGGCGCTCTTGCCGCTGTCCGTGATGAGTTTGGGTTTGTAATCCAGCAGATCCACGTGGGACGGGGCGCCCTGCATGCAGAGGAAGATGACGTGTTTCGCCCGGGCGGCAAAATGAGGATTTTTAGCGACCAGCGACGACTCAGCCCGCAGGGCCTGCTGCTGGGCCAGTGCGGCAAAGGCGAGATAGCCAAAACCATTGCTGGTCGTCTTCAGAAAGTCACGGCGATTGGTGGTGGATGGGTTCATGGCAGAGCAGGGATTCCTGCGCTCCAACCCTGCTTTGCCTGAAAAGTTGCAGAAGCGGTCAGCGCCCGTTTCAATTTGATCCGGGTTGCCTCATGCCGTTGCCGCCAGCCTTGCCCTGAATCCGCCATTGCAGCCTGCGGCTTTCTCGCTAGGACGATGGGCACAGATGACTCAATCCTTTGAAATCCTCGGTAAATTTGACCACGAAAGCGACTGCCAGAAGCTGCTCTACGCGCCTCTGAACCAGAAGCTGACCTTCCGTGAAACGAATTTGTACAAAGTCGATTACGAGGGTGATGCCGCTGCGCTGGAGTCCTTTGTGCGCCAGGTGCTGCTTGATCCGATCAGTCAGGAGTTGCGTGAAGGCGGCGCGCCGGCGTTTGAAAAGGCCAGCTTCGTGCTTGAGTACGGGATGAAAGGCGGCGCTTTGGATTTGGAAAAGGAAACCATCCTCGGCTATTTCCGCTCGCTCCAGAATCCCGGCTTTACGCTGACCAAGCTTACCCTGCGGAAGCGGGTTTATGTCTTTGGCAGTGAGGCCAGTGAGGCACCTTTCGTGCGCGACATCTGCAATCCGGCGATCCACACCTGGGAAGTCCGCCGCGCGGCGTGACCCCAGGCTGGGCTTTGCAGCCCGGGTTCTGGAATCGGCAGGCTCAAAACTGCACAGGCTGGAAAGCCCATGCTGCGAGCTTGTGAAATTTTTCACAAAATCGGGTTGCTGCTATCCTTACGGCTCCGATACTCGCTGAGAATCCGTCTTTCTGTCCCCATGCCTGCCCCCGAAGCCGCCCCCGCTCCTGCCACGCCTCCGCCCGCCGTGGATCTGGTGAATGTTCAAATCGATGGCGTCTGGCTTAAATTCCCCAAAGGCACTCGCATGATCGAGGCCTGCAAGCAGGCCAAAAAAGAAGTCCCCCACTATTGCTACCACCCCAAGCTCTCCAGCCCCGGCAACTGCCGCATGTGTTTGGTGGAGATGGGGATGCCGCCGCGTCCAGCTCCCGGCACCGAACCGGAGAAGGATGAGCACGGGATGCCGAAGATCGGCTGGATGCCGCGCGCCGTCATCGCCTGTGCCAATACGGTGGCCGAAGGCATGGGCATCCGCACGGATTCCGTCCTGACGCAGGAATGCCGCAAGGGAGTGATGGAGTTTCTGCTCATCAATCACCCTCTCGACTGTCCCATCTGCGATCAGGCGGGTGAGTGCCGGCTTCAGGAGTTCAGTGTTGAACACGGCAAGGGCGAGAGCCGCTTCCGTGAGAACAAGGTCAAGAAGCCGAAGAATGTCGATATCGGCCCGCGTGTCCGCCTTGATGACGAGCGCTGCATCATGTGCAGCCGCTGCATCCGCTTCAGTGCCGAGATCGCGGATGATCCGGTGCTCGGCTTCACCGAACGTGGCAGCTTCACCACTCTGGCCGTGCATCCGGGAAAACGCCTGGAAAACAATTACTCACTCAACACGGTGGACATCTGCCCTGTGGGCGCGCTTACCTCGAATGATTTCCGCTTCCAGCAGCGCGTCTGGTTTTTGAATGAGGTCAACAGCATCTGCACAGGCTGCGGTCGCGGTTGCAACATGGAAATCGGTGCTCGTGGCAACACGGTTTACCGCCAGACACCGCGTGAGAACAATGACGTGAACTCGACCTGGATGTGCGATCAGGGACGGCTTGATTTCCATTTTTTAAACAGTGAACTGCGCCTGACCGACCCTCTGCTCAAAGTTGGCGGCAAGCATCAAACCGCCACATGGAAGAAAGCCATCCAAGCTGTGGCCGCAGGCTTGGCCGGGATGAAAGGTGAGGAGATCGCCATCATTGCCAGCGCGCGCATGACGAATGAAGAGCTCTTTTTTGTGAAGCATCTCGCCAGAACGCTGGGCACCGAGAATGTTGATGTCATTCAACGCACGGGCGGTGCTGACAATTACCTCCGGGCCGACGACCTGAATCCGAACTCCAATGGGGTGCGCCAAATTCTCGGCATTGAACCCGGCACCAGAATGGCGGTCATCACCGAACTCATGAGCTCCGGCCGCCTCCGCGCCGTGATCGCACTTGGTGAAAATCTGCTCAAGGTCGGCTTTGAGCGTCGTGATTTGGAGAAAGTCAGCTTTTTGGTCTCGTTGCACATTTTGGCAAACGCAAGCGCCGAGCTTTCACACGTGGTCCTGCCCGGCAGCGCCTACGCTGAAAAACGCGGCAGCATGATCAATGTCACCGGCCGTTTGCAGCGCTTGAACAAGGCGGTGACTGCTCCCGGCAACGCCCGCGACACCTGGGAAATCCTGCGTGATCTCATCGTCGAAGTTGGCGGATCGAATGGTCTGCACAGCGTTGAAGATGTCTTCCTGCGCATCACCACTGAAGTACCCGCTCTTCAAGGATTGAGCCTTGCCAAAATTAGCGATCCCGGGGTCCAGGTCATCGAGACCGGCGAGAAAGTCCCGCTGCTCGAACGCGAAAAGGACCGCAAGGCAAAAGGCATCATTGTCGGGTGATCCTGCCTTGATGCTCGCCAGGCATGAAAGCCATAGCGAGATTGAATGCGCTGATTCCCCGCATGGGGCGTTTAATGGCTAATCAATCTTTGAAGCTATGCATTCATCTCACGACGTAATCATCATTGGCGGTGGCCCTGCAGGCACCAGCACGGCAGCTATTTTGGCGGAGTATGGTCACCGGGTTCTGGTGATTGAGCGGGAAAAATTTCCACGCTATCACGTGGGTGAGTCGCTGATCCCGTTCACGTTCGCACCGCTGGAGAGGCTGGGCATGATCCCCAAGATGAAGACCTCCCATTTCACGAAGAAATACAGCGTGAGCTTTGTGCAGCCTGATGGCCGCCGCTCACAGCCGTTTTATTTCTACACCCGCTATGACAAGGACACCGTGGCTCAGACCTGGCAGGTGATGCGGTCGGAGTTCGATCAGATGCTGATGGACAATGCCCGCGAAAAAGGCGCGGAGGTGCGTGAAGAAACCACCGTGATCCAGCTCCTGAAAAATGACACCGGGCGCGTGATCGGCGTGGCGGTGAAGACGAAGGATGGACGCATGGAACATCTCCATGCAGCACTGGTCGTGGATGCTTCCGGCAAGGAGGCGTTCACTTCCGTCCGCGAGGGCTGGCGCATTGGCGATCCCTATCTGAACAAGGTGGCGGTGTGGACGTATTACAAAGGCTCCAAGCGCTCTGAAGGCATGGATGAAGGGGCGACGACCATTGCCTTTGTGCCGGAGAAGGGCTGGTTCTGGCATATCCCCATGCATGACGACATGGTTAGCGTCGGCGTGGTGGCGGAAGGCAAGTATTTGACCCGTGGCGGCGTGCGCGACATGAAGGAAATGTTCCGGCGCGAGATCGGGGAGAATGAATGGATCAAGGAACATCTCTCCACCGGCACCTGCACCGAGGAATTTTGGATCACGAGTGAGTATTCAAAACACTCGAAATACGGAGCTTCACCGGGACTGCTTCTGGTGGGAGATGCGTTTGCATTTCTGGATCCGGTTTTTAGCAGCGGGGTCATGCTGGCCCTGAAAAGCGGTGTGCTGGCGGCTGACGCGATTCATGCGGCTTTTCAGGCAAATGACGTGTCCCCGGAGCGCTTCGCCGAGTATGGCCAGTTGATCCGCCAGGGAGTGGAGAACATGCGCAAGCTGATCTATGCCTTCTACGATCCCAACTTCTCCTTCAAAGACGTGGTCATGAAGCATCCCGACGCCGGGGCGGAGATCACCGACTGCCTGTCGGGCGACGTGAACAAGGACTACACCATGCTGTGGGATCGTATCTCCGAGTTTGTGAAATTGCCCGATGATCTGCCCTACGGGGTGCCGTTGGTCAGGTAACTGCGCTCGCCAGAGCGTGGCTGAGCAAGAATCGGATCACGGAGTTTTCTGGAGAGACTCCCACGCCCTGTCTGGCGCAGCTAGACAAGTCGCAGACGGGTGAGATCCTGGGTGTCCACCATGCCGACGGGGTGGCCGGCTTCGTTCAGGACGACCAGATCATCGACGCGCACCTTCTCCAGGGTGGCCAGCACTTCTGCGGCGAGTTTGTCGGCTTGAATGCTGATCGGTTTCACGGTCATGAACTGAGTCACGGGCAACTCGGCGATGGCGTGGTCTTTTTGGAAGGCGCGGACAAAATCGCCATGGGTGAAGACACCGGCCAGTGCGCCATCCGGTCCCACGATCACGGCGGCCCCGCTGCGGGCACGGGTCATGGCCTGGAGCGCTTCCTGAACGGTGGTGCTGAGCGGGACGAGCGCCAGTTGATCGCCCCGCCGCATGACGTCGGAGACGCGAGTGAGCAGAGCACGCCCCAGCGAGCCGCCGGGATGCAGTTTAGCGAAGTCCTCAGGCTGCACACCACGGGATTCCAGCAGAACCATCGCCAGGGCGTCACAGAGGACAAGCATGGCGGTGGTGCTTGAGGTGGGGGCCAGATTCAGCGGGCATGCCTCCTGGGTGACGTGGACGTCGAGCACGCAGTCGGCGTGCCGGGCAAGTGTTGAGGATGCATCACCCGTGATGGCGATGATCGGCAGGCCGAGGCGTTTGAGATGGGGCAGGAGATCGACCAGTTCGCTCGTTTCTCCGCTGTAGCTGAGCAGGATGGCGAGATCACCCTGATCAATCACACCCAGATCACCATGTAGTGCATCTCCGACATCCAGGCAGACTGAGGTGGCGCCGGTGCTGTTGAGCGTGGCCGTCAGTTTGCGTCCGATGTTGCCGCTTTTGCCGACACCACAGACGATGATTTTGCCGCGATTTTCAAAGCAGCAGAGTAGCTTTTCAATGGCTTTGGAAAAGCTTTCGCCGATGCGCGCATGCAGGCGTTCGAGTTCATCGATTTCCAGGCGGATGACGCGGCGTGCTTGATCGGGGTAGTTCATTCAGACAGAAGCGAAATTAGGTTTGGCGGGACCGCTCGCGGTGTGCCAAGCAGGCTGCAGCGGCAGCCTACCGGAGTCGCGCTAATAAACGAGGGAAGCGAGAGAGGCAAGCGCTGCGCGGCAAGGGGTCGCGCAGCCGCAAGGATTTCCTCTCCTTCAGAAGGCAGGTGATCAATGACTCAAAAACAAAACAGCCCCAGAGTTTTCACTCTGAGGCTGGTTGAATTCTGAAAACAGTTTCCGATTAACGACGGCGACGGAAGAAGAGGCCAATCAAACCAAATCCAAGCAACATCATCCGTGACGGCTCCGGAACCGGGGCTGCGCCTGAGAATTGAATATTAGCCTCTTTGTTCGCTTCAGGCGTGGCATTGTTAAATTGGCTTGAAAAGGAGACCAAAGATCCACTAGATGGAATTAAGAAGTTAGCCACACTGAAGAGTCCATAATAATTTCCGTTCGTGGATGGCCCATCGAACCAAATTACTGCAAATGGATCGTTGGTATCGTAGCCTGCGGGACGCGCGGCATCAGTCCCGTTGTACGCACCTTGAGCTGAAACGATGCCGCCCACTCCACCCGGATCGACACCAATAGCTGTCTGAGTGGAGGTGGTGGGAAGTGAAGTATGAATATAGTAATAATCTGTTGTGACTACGCCACCGACTGAGAGAAAGCCTGAAACGCTATTGTCGAAAGCATCATACTTGCTGGCATTGGAAGTGAAGTTGCTGTTTAACCCAGCCCAACCATCCGCCGCGGTATCAACAACAAGCCCCCAACGGAGACCGTCAGTTCCGTCGGTATCTCCATTAGCCGCAAATCCAGTCAGGCGCCCGACGTTACTGAACTGAAGGGTTGAAGTCGCAGAAGCTTGCATAGGCATGAGGTGCACAAGCCCAGCTAGAGCGATTATAGCGAGTTGATGGCAGCGGAACA
>CAJCCF010000048.1 GCA_903960845.1 uncultured Verrucomicrobiota bacterium
AACCGGGATGTGCGGCCCATCCTGTCTAACCAATGTTTCAAATGCCACGGGTTCGATCCGGGCACGCGCAAGGCGAAGCTTCGGCTTGACCTGCGCGAGGAAGCGCTCAAACCGGCCGGGTCGGATGAGGTGCCGATTGTGCCCGGCAAGCCGGAGGCGAGCGAACTCATGCGTCGCATCGAGAGCCGGGATCAGGAGGAGGTGATGCCGCCCGGCAAAGATCATGAACCGCTCAAGCCCGGCGAGATCGCGATCCTGAAACAATGGATCGCCGGGGGCGCGGAGTATCAGGCGCACTGGGCATTCGTGCCGCCCAAGCCCGGGAGTGAAAGTTCCATTGATGCCATCGTTGAGAAGGCTCTCGCGAAACGGCATTTGAAACCGTCGCCCAAAGCGGATGAGGCAACGCTCATCAGGCGGGTTTCGCTGGCATTGACAGGCCTGCCCAATGGCACTGGCAGACCGGATGAATCCCACCGGACTTATGAACAGGTGGTGGATGATTTGCTCGCATCGCCCCATTTCGGAGAGCGTCTGGCGCTCGACTGGCTGGATGTGGCACGCTATGCGGACACGCATGGCTACTACACCGACGCCGAGCGGCAGGCCTGGCCGTGGCGGGATTGGGTGATCCGGGCCTTCAATGCGAACATGCCGTTTGACCGGTTCACCATGGAACAATTGGCGGGTGATCTTGTGCCAAATGCCACCCTCGATCAGCGCATCGCCACGGCATTCAACCGCAATCACATGGTCACGAATGAAACCGGTGTCATTGAGGAGGAATACCGCCTGGGCTACGTCTCCGATCGCGTTGAAACCACTGCGGCGGCGTGGCTTGGCATCACGCTGGGCTGTGCGAAGTGCCATGATCACAAATACGATCCGCTGACGCAGCGCGATTACTTCAGCCTGTTTGCAGCCTTCAACAACATCGATGAAAAAGGCATCATCAAAGACCTCGCCAACCCGGTGATCCAACTGCCGACAAAATCCCAGGAACAGCAACTGGCGGGCCTAACCAAAGAGTTGAAACAACGGCAGGAAGAGCTTGCGGCGAAGCGTCCTTCATTGAGCAAAGAGATCGGCGTCTGGGAAAAATCCGCACTGCAATCGCTGCCAGCCGCGCCGGGAAAAGGCAGCCTCGTGCACTTTGATTTCGATGCCGACAACACCGACCACGGACCGAAACAGGTGAAGTCCACAACCACGGGCAAACTCGTCAGCGGCCCCGGCGTCAAGGGCCGGGCGACCGTGATGGATGCCACGCAATACATCGATTTCGCCGATCCGCAGCCGATGGAGCGCGATCAGGCTTTCAGCTTGTCCGTGTGGATCAATCCAGGCAGTTCACCGCAGGGCTGCGTGGCCTCGAAGCAGGACTCCAATGCCGAAGCGCGCGGTTTTGAGATCCTCTGGTACAAAGCTCAGCCGCGCATCAACCTCGCGCACCGCTACGGCAATGACGGCATCGAGGTGGTGGCGAAGGACAAGTTCAGCGGCGGTCAGTGGCGTCATCTCGTCATCACTTACGATGGTTCATCCAAGGCCGCCGGGCTGAAAGTGTATGTCGATGGCAAGCTCAGCGAGGTCGATGTGCGGCGCGATTCCCTGAGCGGCTCCATCGCTTCCAAAGAGCCGTGGCGCATTGGCTGGAAGGGCACCGGCATCGGATTCGAAGGCAGCGTGGATGAGTTTCGCCTGTATGATCGCGCGATTAGTGCGGATGAGGTTACCGCGCTGCACTGGCGCGAGTTCCTGGAGGGCACACTGGCCACCGCACAAGAACAGCGCATCCGCAGCACAAGCGACAAACTGGAGGCCTACTACATCCAGCATCACGGCACGCCGGAGCTGGTGAAGCTTTCGCAACAGGTCATGGACGCACGATCGAATGAGGCCGAGGCGCGCAAAAACATTCTTTCCATCGCAGTGATGCAGGAGATGCCCAAGCCCCGCGAGACACACATCCTCACACGCGGACAATACGATCAACCCGGCGAAAAGGTGACCTTTGCCGTGCCCGCCGCACTCGGCAGACTGCCCGCCAGCGCGCCGCAGAACCGTCTCGGTCTCGCTCAATGGCTCGTGTCCAAAGACAACCCGCTCACCGCCCGCGTGGTGGTGAATCGCCTGTGGGCGCAGTGCTTCGGCGATGGCCTCGTGCGCACCCCAAATGATTTCGGCCTGCAAGGCGAAGCGCCTGACCAGCCGGAGTTGCTCGACTTCCTCGCCCTGCGTTTTCGTGACGGCGATGCCCAAACCAAACCGTGGAATGTGAAGGCACTGCTCAAACTCATCGTCATGAGCGCCACCTTCCGGCAGTCCTCAAATTTCACACCCGCACTGCTCGCGCAAGATCCTGAGAACCGCCTGCTCGCGCGCGGTCCGCGCTTCCGCCTGCCCGCTGAAATCATCCGCGATCAGGCGCTGGCCATCAGCGGTCTGCTCGTGCCGAAGATCGGCGGCCCCAGCGTGAAACCGTATCAACCGCCCGGCCTCTGGGAAGCTGTCAGCTACAACGGCGAAGCGAGCTACCAGCCTGACAGCGGCGAAGCCACGCACCGCCGTGGTCTCTACACCTTCTGGAAACGCCAGTCGCCACCGCCAGACATGCTCACGCTGGATGGTCCGACGCGCGAGGTCTGCACCATCCGGCGGCCGCGCACCAACACACCGCTCCAGGCCCTTCTCCTGCTCAATGACAGCAACTATCAGGAGGCGGCCCGCGCGCTCGCGAAGCGTGCACTGAGTGAAAAATCCGACCGCCTTGCCAAAGCCTTTCAAATGGCCACGGGCCGCGCTCCAAAGCCTGCTGAGCTCGCCGAACTGCAAGCATTTCTCGATCAGCAACTCACCCGCTCCCCGGAGCTCGCCGCATGGACGATGCTCGCGAGTTTGCTGCTCAATCTGGATGAAGTTCAAAACCAGCACTGACGCCATGGACTCTCCCAACGACTTCCAACTCCGCTCCACCCGCCGCCAGTTTTTCGGACGCAGCGCCACGGGCATCGGCTCGCTCGCGCTGTCGTCCATGCTCAACGGCAACACGCCGCCGTCATTCGCCCCGAAGGCAAAGCGCATCATCTACCTGTTCATGCAGGGCGGGCCGTCGCAGCTGGATTTGTTTGACCCGAAACCCGGGCTGGCAAAACGGCATGGTGAAGATCTGCCGGACTCGGTCCGCAAGGGCCAGCGCATCACCACGATGACCAGCGCGCAGAAATCACTGCCGGTCGCACCTTCCCCCTTCAAGTTTGCGCAGCATGGCAGGAGCGGCGCGTGGATGAGCGAGCTTCTGCCGCACACGGCAAAGATCGCGGACGAACTGTGCATCATCCGCTCGCTGAACTCGGAGGCGATCAATCATGATCCCGCGATCACGTTTTTGCAGACCGGACATCAACAGCCCGGCAGGCCGAGCTTCGGCAGCTGGCTCAGTTACGGGCTCGGCACGGAGAACAGGGATTTGCCATCCTTCGTCGTGCTGATCTCGCGCGGCAGCGCCGTGTCTCCGGCGGATCCGCTTTATGCGCGATTGTGGGGCTCAGGCTTCCTGCCCTCGAACCATCAGGGCATCGGCTTCCGCTCCAGCGGCGATCCGGTGCTGTATTTGTCGAACCCCGACGGCGTGGGCAGTGGCGACCGGAGGCGCATGCTAACCGCGCTCGGCAAGCTCAACGCCATGCAGCACGCGGAAACACTCGATCCCGAAATCAACACACGCATCGCGCAGTATGAAATGGCGTTTCGGATGCAGACCAGCGTGCCCGAGCTGACGGATCTCCGTGGTGAACCTGATGACACGTTCAAACGTTATGGTGAAGACGCGCGCCGCCCCGGCACCTTTGCCGCCAACTGCCTGCTCGCGCGCCGCCTCGCTGAACGCGGCTGCCGGTTCATCCAGCTCTACCACCGCGGCTGGGATCAGCACTACAACCTGCCCACCAATCTCGCGCTGCAGGCCCACGATGTGGATCAGGCCGGGGCCGCGCTCGTCGCCGACCTGAAACAGCGCGGTCTGCTGGAGGACACACTCGTCGTCTGGGGCGGCGAGTTTGGCCGCACGACCTACAGCCAGGGCAGGCTCACCACGACCAACTTCGGGCGCGATCATCATGGCCGCTGTTTCACGATGTGGATGGCTGGCGGCGGTGTGAAGCCGGGCATCACGCATGGTGAGACGGACGACTACTGCTACAGCGTCGCGCGTGATCCGGTGCATGTGCATGACCTGAATGCGACCATCATGCGCCTCTTTGGCATCGACCATCTCAAGCTCACCTACCGCTTTCAGGGACGCGATTACCGTCTCACCGATCTCGCGGGTGAGGTGGTGAAGGCGGTCATCGCCTGAAGATTGTTCAGTGAATTCTTATCCCATGAAAACTAACACCCCATCCCGTCTCAGAGGCCTCGCCTCACTTCTTCTTTGTGCGGCCATCACCAGCACCATGGTGCAGGCCGGTGATGCCCCGGCCATCCATCTCGCCACGTTCCGGTGCGATGTCACGCCGCCCGTCGGTTCACCGTTGTGCGGTGGATTGGTGAAACCTGTCGCGGGTGTCAGCGAGCCCCTGCTCGCGCTGGGTGTGGTCATTCTCAGCGCGGAGAAACCGGTGGTGCTCTGCGCGGTGGACTGGTGTGAAATCCGCGGCGCCGACCATGTTCACTGGCGGGAGCAACTGGCGCGCGCGGCAGGCACCACGCCGGAGCGCGTGGCCGTGCACAGCCTGCATCAGCACAACGCGCCGATCGCCGATTCCGCAGCGCACCGGCTGCTTGCAGGCATGGAATCGCCCCCGCTCGTCATGGACCTGACATGGGCGGAGAAGGCGCTGTCAGGTGTGGCAGAAAGTGTCAGCACCGCATTGAAGCACACCAGCCCCGTCACGCACCTAACGCATGGCGAAGCCGGAGTCGAGCAGGTGGCTTCCAATCGGCGCATCATGGGCGCTGACGGCAAGGTGGAAAAGATGCGCCTCAGTTCCAGCAAGGACGCGAAATTGCGCGAACTGCCGGAGGGCGTGATCGATCCCATGCTCAAGACTGTCAGCTTTTGGAACGGCGGTCAAAAACTGGCGGCGCTGCACTACTACGCCACGCATCCGATGAGCTTTTATGGCGACGGCATCGTCACGCATGACTTCGTCGGCATCGCCCGCGAACGGCGCACGCGCGACGACGGCGTGCCGCATGTCTATTTCACCGGCTGCGGTGGCAACATCGCCGCCGGCAAATACAACGAAGGCACGCCGGAGAGCCGTGCACAACTCGGCGAGCACATCCACACCGCCATGGTTGCGTCTGAAAAATCAGCGACGCGTGTCCCGCTCACCAGGCTCGAATGGCGCGCCAGGCCTGTGCTGCTTCCGCCGAATCCGGAGTTCAGTGAGGAGCGCATGATGAAGGTCATCGGGAACAGCAAGACTTCAGCCTCCGTCCGCATCAGCGCGGCGTTCCGCGTGGGCTTCATCCGTCACAGCACAGCCGGCGTGCCGATCCAGTTCACCAGCCTGCATCTCGGCGATGACGTGCGCCTGCTGCATCTGCCCGGTGAATCGTTCATCGAGTATCAGCTCTCCGCCCAGCAGCAGTTCCCCGCCGCCTTTGTCGCCACCGCAAGCTATGGCGATGGAGTCACCGGCTACATCCCGCTGGAGAAGTCCTTCGCCGAAGGCGGCTACGAACCCACCCAGGCCTTCGCCGCTCCGCAGTCAGAGCAACAGATGCGATCGGCCATCACGGAGTTGCTGAAAGTTCAGCCATGACCCGCGCCGCCATTTCATCTGGAGTGAAACTGCAGTTGTTGGCGTTATCCTGACGACCCCGGAACCAACATGAAAGCATCTCTCGCACCCATCATCCTTCTTTGTCTCACCATCGCCCTTGTCTGGCATGCCAAAGCACTTGAGTCAGCGCCCGGGCGACTGGTTGTCCTCACCTTTGATGACTCGGTGGCGAGTCATGCGACCTTTGTCGCGCCACTGCTGAAGAAGCATGGGTTTGGCGCCACGTTCTTCATCACGGAAGGTTTTGAGTTCAGCGTGGACAAGGTGCACTACATGACCTGGGAGCAGATCAAGGCGCTGGATGCGGCGGGTTTTGAGATCGGCAATCACACGCGCAAGCATGCGGGCGTGGCCAAGCAGAAGCCGGAGCAACTGGCGGCGGATGTCGAATACATCGAACAGCAGTGCGCCGCGAACGGCATCGCCCGACCCACCAGTTTTTGTTATCCCGGATACCAGACCAGCGAGGCGGCGGTGACTCTGCTGCGCGGGCGCGGCTACCGCTTTGCACGGGCCGGCGGGGCGAAGGCCTTTGATCCGGCCACGGATGAGCCACTGACGATGCCGCAGGCCTTTGATGGCAAACCCGAGAGCACGCTGGAACAGTTCAAGGCCGCCGTGGCTCAGGCGCGCGATGGCAGGATCGCAGTGATGACTTTCCATGGCGTGCCCGACATCAAGCACCCGTGGGTGAACACTGATCCGGCAAAATTCGAGAGCTACATGGAACATCTGAAGGCCGAGGGCTGCCAGGTGATCGCCATGCGTGATCTGGCGAAGTATCTGCCACTGAAAAAGTGATGCGGAGATCGCCGTGCAGATGCATGGCACCGCATGCAGAACCAGGGGCCGCGTCATTCAATGTCAGATTGACGGAAAGATCGCGGGCCACACAATCGCTTGAGCTAAACGACCCATTCCATCATGACACGCCTGCTTTCAATCGCCCTCGCCGCAGCCACCTTCTTCGCCTCCGGCTGCAAGCCGCAGGCAGCCTCCACACCCACGCCCGGCAAGCCCCGCATCGCGCTGGTGATGAAGTCGCTCGCGAATGAGTTTTTCCAAACCATGGCCGAAGGCGCCAAAAAACATCACGCAGCGAATGCAGGAGAATTCGAATTGATCATCAACGGCATCAAAAACGAAACCGACCTCGCCGAGCAGGTTGGTCTGGTGGAGCAAATGGTGGCGCAGGGCGTGCAGGCCATCGTCATCGCCCCGGCGGATTCAAAAGCGCTCATCCCGGCACTCAAGCGCGCGCAAACAGGCGGCGTGCTCGTCATCAACATCGACAACAAGCTCGATGCCAGCACACTCAAGCAGGCCGGACTCACCGCGCCTTTCGTCGGCCCCGACAACCGCGCCGGAGCCAAGGCTGTCGGCGAAGTGCTCGCGAAAAAACTCAAGACCGGCGACGAGGTGGCCATTCTCGAGGGTGTCACGACAGCCTTCAACAGCCAGCAGCGCCGCGCAGGATTCGAGGATGCCATGAACGCCGCCGGCATGAAGGTCGTCAGTGTGCAAAGCGGTCAATGGGAGATGGAAAAAGCCAACACCGTCGCTGCCGGCATTCTCGCCGCGAATCCAAATCTCAAGGCCCTCCTCTGCGCCAATGACAACATGGCCCTCGGTGCCTCAGCCGCAGTTCAAGCGGCCGGCAAAACCGGCCAGATCCAGATCGTCGGTTTCGACAACATCGCGGCCTTGAAGCCCCTGCTCGCCGACGGTCGCGTGATCGCCACCGCCGATCAGCACGGTGACCGGCTTGCCGCCTTCGGCATCGAAGCCGCGCTGAAGATTCTGAAAGACAAAACTCCGCCCGCAGATCAGCAGACGCCGGTGGATGTGGTGACGAAATAATCCATCCCTGATTCTTCCTTTGAAGAGGAGGTCATGTGAACAGACCATGGACGATGATCGCCCCCGCCCCTCCAAACAGTCCTCGTGAGGCTTTCAACTTGAGCGCCATTCACCCTGCAACCGGTGAATGTGCATTTGAGTTATTTAAACTGCCTGTTTAGATTGCTCAATATATGAAAGCCATCAAACGAGACATCACTCCGCACCTGATGCTGGCTGCAAAGAGCTTTCCGGCCACGATCATCACCGGCCCGCGCCGCTCAGGCAAGACCTACCTGTTGCGTCAGCTTTTCCCGAAGGCGGAGTATTATCTTTTCGAAGATCCGGACATCATTTCCCGCTTCCGCCAGGATCCGCAGGGCTTCCTGGATGGCGTGAAGCCGCCCGTCATTCTGGATGAGGTCCAGAACCTGCCGGAGGTCTTTAACTATGTCCGCAGCCGCATCGATGCCAGCCCGCGCAAGATGGGGCAGTGGTTTCTCACCGGCTCGCAGGAGGCCGGACTCATGCGCAACGTCACCGAATCCATGGCTGGGCGTGCCGCCGTGCTGCAACTGCTGCCATTGAGCTCGCACGAGACATCAAGGGTCACGTCCCTGCTCGGCGGTCATCCGGAGGCGCTCGCGAAGCCGAAGGCGGCCAAACTGTGGTTCAGTTCCTACCTCCAGACTTATTTGGAAAGAGATGTCCGCTCCGTCACCGCCGTGCAGGACCTCGGCGCATTCCGCCGGTTCATGTCACTGCTCGCAACGCGACACGGGCAGGTGCTGAACAAGACCGACCTCGCCGCGCCACTCGGCATGAGCGTTCCCGGCGTTGGCAAGTGGCTGGACATCCTGGAAACAACCGCGCAGATCTTCGTCATTCAGCCCTTCTTTGAAAACATGGGCAAGCGCATCATCCGCAGCCCGCGCATCTACATCGCTGATCCCGGCATGGCCTGTCATCTGCTCGGCATCGACACCGAGGCAGAGCTGGAAAAATCCCCGTTTCTCGGCGCGATCTTCGAGGGCTTCATCGCCTCTGAGATCATCAAAACCCAGGTCAATGCCGGCATGCGACGCGAGTTGTACTATTTCCGTGATCAGCAGGGGCTGGAGGTGGATTTTATCATCCCCGGCAGGAACGGCTCCATGACCCTCGTTGAGGCCAAATCATCCCGAACGGTGAAGCCCGAAATGACTCTGCCCATGCGCCGTCTGGCCTCCGCCTGGAAGCGCCAGTTCGGAAACAGGCGCTCCGTGCGCAGCCTCCTGGTGCACCGGCCTGCTCGAGCTTCCGTGGTTTCGAAAGCCATTGCTGAGGAGGTGCAGGTCTGCTCCTGGAAAGACCTCTCCACCCATGTCGTGACGTAAAAACATCCCATTCGCTCATTTTGAGTTTTTTAAACTGGTGGTTTAAATTTCTCAAAGTTAACCTTTCCCGATTCCGCTTCAAAAAATGCTCCGCCGCTTCACCGATTACCTCATCCTCACCGTCGTACTTGCGGCGATGATTCTGCTCTTCGGTCTGCTGCGCGACAGCTTCTTCAGTGTGGCGACGCTTGGCTCCGTGACGAACCGCATTCCCGCGCTGGCACTGGTGGCTGCGGGCATGACGCTGGTGATGATCACCGGAGGTATCGATCTCTCCGTCGGGTCCCTGATCGGCCTCTGCGGTGCGGCGGTGGGTGTGATGATGGCGGACTGGCAATGGGGGCTCGCGCTGACATTGCCGGCGAGCATCATGCTCGGTTCAGTCATTGGCGGCACCACCGGCGCAGTGAGCGTGAAATGGCGCCTGCCATCCTTCATCGTGTCGCTCGGGATGCTGGAGATCGCGCGCGGCCTTGCCTTCCTCGCGACGAACTCGCAGACGAAATACATCGGTGCGCCCATCGAATCACTCGGCGCGCCCATGGCCGGGTTGGTGATCTCTCCTGCATTTCTGATCAGCGTGCTGGTGGTCATCGCCGGGCAGGTGATGCTTTCACACATGGCGCTCGGACGCCATTGGATCGCCATCGGCGCGAACCGCGAGGCCGCGCTCATCTCGGGCGTGCCGGTGGATCGCCCGCGCATCCTTGCGCACGCCCTGCTCGGCGCTTTGACAGGGCTGGCCGCCGTCTTCAACTGCTCCCGTCTCGGCAGTGCCGATCCAAACGCGGGCGTCGGCTTCGAACTGAGCGCCATCGCGGCGGTGGTCGTCGGCGGCACAAGCCTGATGGGCGGGCGCGGCAGCGTGGTGAAGAGCTTCATCGGCGTGCTCATCATCGCCACTTTGGAGGCCGGGCTCGTTCAGATCGGCGCCAGTGAACCAATGAAACGCGTGGTCACCGGCACGGTCATCGTCGCCGCCGTGCTGGCCGACACCTGGAGGCGCAAATAATCCATGAAAGCCCTGCTCATCTTCCTCTTCGCTCTTGGCGCTGCGCTGCATGCGGAAAAACCAAGGATCATCTTCGACACCGACATCACCGGCGATGTCGATGATGTGCTCGCGCTAGCCATGTGCCACACCCTGGCCGACCGCGGCGCGTGTGAGCTTCTCGGCGTCACCATCTCCAAGATCAATCCGCTCGCGGCCAGCTTTGTCGATGCGCAAAACACCTTCTATGGCCGGCCCGATCTGCCTGTCGGCATCACGCGCGACCCCGCGGCACAGAAGCGCGAAAGCAAGTATCTGCAACTCGCCGACTCGCCGCATTACCCGCACAACCTGCGCAGCAATGACCAGGCACGCGAGGCGGTGGATCTGCTGCGTGAGCTGCTGGCAAAACAACCGGACCAAAGCGTCTCCCTCATCAGCGTTGGCATCGCCTCAAACATGGCCAATCTCCTGAAATCGAAAGCAGACGCCCGTTCGCCTCTCGATGGCCCAGCCCTGATCCGGCAAAAAGTGAAGCTGCTCTCGATCATGGCGGGAGCATTCACGTTCACCAACAACACCAACTACCATCTTGAGGCCAATGTCATCAACGGCATCGCGTTCATGCAGACGGTGGCCGATCAATGGCCCGATGAAGTGCCTGTCATCTGGAGCGGATTTGAGATCGGCAATGCCCTGCCCTTTCCGCGCAGCTGCATCACCCGGGATCTCGACTACCTGCCGCACCATCTCGTCAAAGAGTCCTACCTTCTCCACAGCGGTCCCAATCATGACCGCCCATGCTGGGACGAAACCAGCGTGCTCTATGCCGTGTTTCCGGATCGCGATTTCTTTGGCCACTCGATTGCCGGGCGCGTCAGTGTCGCAGCAGACGGCTTCACCCGGTTCACCCCGCCGGGCAAAAATGCTCATCAGAGCAAGCGCGACCGTTTTCTCACGATGAATCCGGTGCAGCAGGCCCGTGTTCTGGAAGCCATCGTTCATCTCACTGTCCAGCCACCCAATCCATGAAGCAAACCCTCCTATCCATCTTTCTCTGCGCGCTCAGCAGCCTGTCGCAGGCCGCCCCCGTGAAGCTCATCTTTGACACCGACATGGGTAACGATGTGGATGATCTCATGGCGCTGTGCATGATCCACAATCTGCAAAAACGCGGCGCCTGTGAACTGCTCGCCGTCACCATCACCAAGGATCATCCGCAGGCTGCCGCCTTCGTGGATGCCGTGAACACACTTTATGGTTATCCTGACACGCCCATCGGCGTCGTGCGCGATGGCGCGGCGAAGGAGGCCGGCAAATTCAACCTGCTGGCCGATGAAAAGAACGCCGACGGTTCGCTGCGTTACCCGCATGATTTGAAAAGCGGCGCGGATGCACCCGAGGCGGTCGGCCTGATCAAGAAACTGCTCGCCGCACAGCCGGACGGCAGCGTGGCGATCGCGCAGGTCGGCTTTTTCACCAATCTCGCCCGCCTGCTCGACGATCCCGAAGGCAAAGCACTCGTCGCCAGGAAAGTGAAGGTGCTCAGCATCATGGCCGGAGCCTTTCAGACGGTTCACTGGGACACACGGCACCTCGAGTACAACGTGAAGCTCGACGTGCCTGCGGCTCAGAAACTCGCGACCCAGTGGCCCACACCGGTGGTCTGGAGCGGCTACGAGATTGGCGTGGCCGCGGCCTTTCCTCATGTCGTGATCGAGCAGGATCTCAATTACATCGGGCATCATCCGCTCAAGGAAGCCTACTACCTCTACAACCCGCCACCGCACGACCGCCCCACCTGGGATCCCACCGCCGTGCTGTACGCGTTGCAGCCGGATCGCGGCTACTTTGATCTCTCGCCACCCGGCAGGATCACCGTCGAAGCCGATGCCGCCACCCTGTTCCGCCCAACCAAGGATGGTAAAGGCCGTCATCGCTTTCTCGTCATGAGTCCCGAACAAACCGCCCGGGTGCGTGAAGCCATCGTTCAGCTCAGCGTGGAACCACCACCCGCGAAAAAGTGATGGAAGCCCTGCCCCCCATGATCGTGGTCGTCGGCTCGCTGAATGTGGACCACACCCTGCGCGTGTCGCGCATTCCGGCGCCGGGCGAGACACTGACAGCCAGTGGAGCCTTCACCTGTTTTGGCGGCAAGGGGGCCAATCAAGCTGTCGCCGCGGCGCGTGCAGGCGCGCGGGTGACCATGATCGGTTGCGTTGGCCGCGACGATTTCGGTACACGCTACCTGGAGCATTTGCAAAACGAAGGCATCGCCACCAGCGCCATTCTTCAGTCCGACACCCCCACCGGTTCGGCCTTCATCGCCGTGGATGATCGCGGAGAGAACAGCATCATCGTCAATCCCGGCGCAAACCACGCGCTTGAAGCCGGACACATCGAACCCTGCGCCGCCGTGATCCGCTCAGCCGGCGCGCTGCTGCTTCAACTCGAATGCCCGCTGCCAACCGTGAAGCGCGCCGCAGAAATCGCCCGGGCTGCCGGCGTCCGCGTGATTTTGAATCCGTCACCATGGTCAGCTGCTTTCATGGAGGCCGGCATTCCGGTCGATGTGCTGATCGTGAATGCCAATGAAGCCGAGGCACTCAGCGGCCTGTCTCTCCATGAATTGTTAGGCGACATCCCGGCCGTGCTGAGCCAGCTGCAGTGCCGGATGCTCGTGATCACCCGTGGTGGTGGCACCACACTCGTGCTCAGCGCCCCGGGCAGCATCATCGAAGTGCCGCCGCCGGTGGTCGATCCAGTCGATACCGTGGGCGCGGGCGACACCTTTGCCGGAGCCCTGACCGTGGCGCTCAGCGAGGCGCAACCACTCCATGAAGTCATCCGCTTTGCCAACAGCGCCGGAGCCCTGGCCACACTCAAGCCCGGAGCCCAGCCGGCCATTCCCACCCGCGCCGAAATTCATGCGTTCATGACCTCTCACAGCCCCGCTGAAAACGGCCCGCGGTGATCAACTGCAATCCGCCTCAAACCCGCCCCGTGCAGCACAATCCCATGAACCATCTGCACCGTCGCGAGTTCATCAACGCGCTTGTCCTCACCGGTACCTGGAATGCCTGTCGCCTGCGCGCGATTGAACCCATGGCTGCAGGGTTGATGAAGGCGCGCCGGGCATCGACCCTGGACTACATCGAGTCGATGCGACTGAAGGATGGGACACATGGCCGCTATCGCTATGCTGCCGCCATGCCGGAGGCCACCCTTTACAGCTCCACTTATGCGGCGATGACGCGCAGTCTCTACCGGGATCTCGACACGCTCACGCAACAGCAGCGGAAGGAATGGATCGAGTATCTGCAAGCGCATCAGGACGATGACGGTCTGTTTCGTGATCCGCTGATTTTTGGCGCGGGCTGGTACAAGGACGATCCCGAGTGGTGCGGGCGGCGGCATCTTTCCTGCCATGTTGTCACGGCTCTGACCTGCCTCGGGGCCGTGGCGGCAAAGCCGCTCGTGTGCCTGGAACCTTTTTATGACAAGACCAGGCTCAGTGCATGGCTCGCTGAACGCGATTGGAGCAAGGCGGACTTTGTCGGCAATGAAGTGCTCAATGTCGGCACCCTACTGCAATACGCGCGTGATTTTCAAAAGGAGCCGCGCGCCAGCGATGCCGTGCGCGTGCTGCTCGACTGGCTGACGCAACATCATCTCGATTCCGGCACCGGCCTCTGGGGCACCTATGATCCGGCCACAGGTCCGGGTCTGTCCCGTGGCGTGATGGGCGCGTATCACTTCTGGCTGCTCTACTTTTATGACCGCGTTCCCGTGCCGCACGCGGAGGCCGCCATCGACCATGTGCTGAGAACTCAGGGCGGAAAGGACAACGGCTTCGGCCAGGGCGTTCATGGCCCGCGCAGCAGCGCCTGCGAGGACATCGACTCCATCGACCCGCTGGCGCGCCTCATTGAGATCAGCGGGCGCCGCGATGACATCACCCG
>CAJCCF010000049.1 GCA_903960845.1 uncultured Verrucomicrobiota bacterium
AGGATCGAGGCAGGCACGAAGATCAGCACGGCCTTGACGAACACGACCAACACCTGTTCAATCACTCAGAGGTGACTCACTTTTGATCCGCGATCCGCTGCACTTTTGATCCGCGTTTTATATTTGGACCGTGTGCCGAACCTCTGGGAATATGCACGCGGGACATCAGCCAACCTTGCAACGAGTCTGCCGCCTGCTGATGCGGTTGTTCGAGAAGTTCCTGTGGTCGGAGCCAATCCTCCGGAGTTCAGCAGCCTTCAGGCTGCTTATGACTCACTTCCCACATCGTCGTCCTACAGGTCGATTGTGCGGGTGATGAATGGTTATTACAGAGCTATTCTGGATGAATCTGTAGTCCCGAGAAAAGTGGCTTGGATTGGTGAGCTTGGTCATGTGAGTTTCGGCGCAGAGGCAGTCGTTCTACGCGGCATTGCTGATACGGATCAAATCAAATTGAGGGACGAGTGCGTATTCGACGGGTTCGTCATTCACGGCTCCGAATTTAATTCAAACAACCGGGCGATACGAGCAATGACGATGTCCGGTGAAACGACAGAGATGCGGCTGGTCAATGTCATCATACGGTGGTGGAACTTATATGGCTCTAATGTCACGGTGGATGCGGGTGCTATCGCCAATGAAGGTTGTGACCTTTGGCTCGTGCATGTGACATGCTGCAACAATCATGGTTATAATGCGGTGCAGATGAGGAACCTAAGCACCATCGAGAACAATGCGGGTTCAGCCATTCACCTTATTAATAGCATTCTTTGGGATGGAGTTGGACTCTACTTTGGTGCGAGTTGCATCTCTGGTGATTGGAATGCGGTGTATGGTTCAAACAACATCCTTCAAGACAATCTCAGCACGCCTGGAAACTTGGTTAACACGAATCTTGGCGACCCGCTTGTAAGCGGTAACGCGTACATGGGAGACCCGTTTTTGGGAGAGCCTCTTGTCATCAGTGGCGGACATCTCACCTACAACTCCAACTCCCCGGCGCGTGGCGCTGGAAAAAACCTTGGCTCAAGTCGCGACATCAACAATGAGCTTCGTCCTGCGGTCTCACCTGACATCGGTGCGGACCAATGGGTGGATACAGACGCTGACAACCTAGCTGACTGGTGGGAGAACTATTGGTTTTCTGGTTTGTCGCAGACGGGTGCAGGAGATCCTGATGCTGATCATCTCTTTAACGACTATGAATACAGTGTAGGGAGTAAACCAGTTCGTGACCCTTTTTCTGATCGGATGAATGATTGGGATCAAGACCAACTGCTAGACTTCTGGGAGTCACACTACTGGGTATCTATTTTTGATCAGAGTACTCAGGGTGATCCTGACAGTGATGGGGCCACCAATTCCGAAGAGTGGGTGCGACAAACAGACCCAACGGATACGCAGGCGGACTTTGATGGCGATACATACAACGACCTCTGGGAGAAAACAACTTTTGGCACCCTTGATGAAACTCCTTGGACCGATTTCGATGATGATGGCTTGCCCAATGGCCTCGAAATGACGGTGATTTTATCAGATCCGGCTGATGCCGATAGCAATAATGACGGTATTCCTGATGGCATTGCCTGGCAGCAGGGGCTCCCCATCGTTTTACCCGAGAGTGGGATTTTAGACACTGATGGAGACGGTGTGAGCAACGAGACGGAACAGGCTCGTGGGAGCAATGCCTTCCAACGTGATAGTGACGGGGATGGAGCATCAGACCTCACTGATCCACTGCCGCTTGATCCCACTGTTCGGTATTCATGGGAGCGCTTGTCTCTTTCTGGAGCGCCTCCAACGATTTCGCTGACCAGCCCACCGGGGGCACTACCGCTGTAAGAGCTCAGAAACACTCAGATTGTTGCCCCAAGACACTTCATTAAATCCATGAAACTTCGATTCTTTACCTGCGAGTTTGTTCTGCTGATTTTCTCCGCCAGTCTTCTGCAAGGTGTGCCGCCAGGAAATGATGGCTGGCAGCCTCCTGCGGTCATCCGCTCCAGTCCACTCGCGCCGCCAGTGGTTAGAAACATTCATGCACAGCCTCACGCCATGGACGAGCGCGAGATTCCCGACCTTGCGGGAATCAAGACGCTGGGGGTGTTACATAATCCTGTGCGTATTCGTTCAGATCAGCAGCCCTCAGAAACAGACAGAGCGGCTTTGGCGAGAATGCTGCGAACGATGCATGCAGGGACAAATGATGAGGACTCGGCGCTACAAGAGCTTGGTCACTTGAAAGCATTTGTCAGCGCATGCGCTGCATCGCCTTTGGCACCTTCCGTGCATGTAGAAATCGGCAGACGTGCTGCTCTACTGGGTGATTTCCCAGCGGCGCTTGCGTCCTGGAAAGCAACCTGGGAAGCATGGCGTGATGTGACTGATGATCCAGAGATCGTGCTTCTGGCGGATGAAGCCTGCGGACGACTTTCACACCTTTATCGAAGAACCGGTCAGAAGGCTGCCCTAGAGCAATTGCTGAAATCGGTTGAAGGGCGGTCGTTCACTTATCCTGGATCAGAGTTGGTGACCGCCTCGCTGCTCGTGTTGAAGGAATGGAATGCTGCTCCACAGAGCAACGTGCAATGCGGAGTGATTGCTTACAATCACTTGGCGGAGACGCTCGGGCAGCCTGGGATGCTGCACCTTTGCAGCGTCGGTGAAGATGATCCCTACAAGGATCCAAATGAAGATGAGGCTGATTTTATTCTGCATGGCATGTCTGCCTTGGTTCTCAAAAACCGCAGTGAAAAAGCCGGTTGGCCGTTGCGGGTCATCAAGCGTTTGTCGGGTGATTCTCTGCCATTTCCGTCTATCGCTCACTTTTCCTGGGGGCCTGGGAGCGGACATTTCAGTGCTTTTATGTCGGGAGATGGCCAACTCGTCGAAATCAAGGACACCTTTCTTGGACTCAATCACCGGGTGCCGGTTTCAGTGATCAACCCGCAGTTGTCAGGTTATTTTTTGATTCCAGCCTCGGAACTTGTTCCCGCCGGGTTTGCGGAGGTGACTCCAACAGAAGCGGCTTTTGTTTATGGGCGCGGAGACGACGGCACCACAGAACAGAGCACTGAGGGTGGAAACCCCAAAGAATGCAAAACATGTTCCAATGGAATGGCCGTGCATAACTTCACCACTTACTTGCCCGGTCTAGTGGTGGAGGACACGCCGCTGACCTACACACCCCAGTATGGTCCGGCACCCAATCTGACTCTGGAATACCGGCAGATCGATCCTCTGAATGATGAACCGGCAGATGACCCGACTCAGATGACCAACATTGGCCCGTTGTGGCACTTCAATGAAATCTCCTACCTGCGTGCATCGAATGACAGTTCGCTGCCGCCGCTCGGTGCCACGACCGTCACGGCGCAGTCGATGCGCTGGGTGGACGGTGATGGATCGTATTACGATTACACGTTTAGTGGGGCGGTGCATGTCGCCAGTCGCTATGTCAAATCCCGACCAGGGCTGTATTTTCTCTACAAGACGGTGGCCAGCGTCAATGTCTTTGCCGGTTATAAACTGGTTTTCAACGATGGCTCACAGATGGAGTTCAGCCAGCCCAATCTTGGCTCCGGTGCCAAGAGGTTCTATCTTTCCAAGAGACGTGACCCGCAGGGACAAAGCCTTCAGTACCTCTATGGGTGGACGCCTGCTGAAAACAAGGCACGGCTGGAGAAGATTGAGCTAGCAACCCAGCAGTCAGCCGATCCGGCCAACCCCACTTCGACGGTTCCTGGCATCGTTTTTGAATATGCCACAGCAAACGATTTCAAAATTTCCAAGATTTACGACCCCTTCGGCAGATGGGCAGAGTTGGGCTATGATGGAGCCGGTAATCTTGCCTCCATCAAGGACACAGTGGGGATCATTTCCTCCTTCATTTACGAGAACAACAACCCTGTTTATCTCAAGAGCTACGCGACGCCTTATGGTACCCATCAGGTGACTTGGGGCCATATGCTCCGACCGGGACAGCTCCCACCCGGCGATTCGGCAGCCGTCCACGTCATCGGCAGAAACACTTACTATGTCGCTGTCACGGACCCGAACGGCAATGAAGAGCGCCTTGCGCGTGAAGACAGGGCCCGTGACTGGCCTTCATGGAAAGATATTCCCCGTCCGGGGGGAGTTACATTGACCAGCAAAATCCCTTCATCTAGCACCTTCAAAGTGGACAATGTTGGTTTTGGCTTCACCACTTTTCGTTGGACCAAAAAGTACTGGGGCGAGTATTTGAAAGCTAAGGCAATCAATCCGGCGGCAGATCCCTATGATTATGCGCGGTCAACAGCCTGGATGAAGGATGGCAGCCAGGGAACCAACGTGCCGACAATGACCAAAGAACCCGGCACCTCTCCTCAGTGGTGGAATACAGATACCACTTCGCTTGGCAGTCCGTACACACTTTCATCTGGAAGTGACGACCAGACGACAAAGCTCGTGCGCAAGGTGGAGGATCGCAATGGAACGGCGCAGTGGACCATGGTGGAGCAGAGCTACAATGCGCTTGGTTTGCCTGATGTCACGGTTGATGAAATGGGGCGTCAGATCAAACGCACTTACTCTGCCGTCGCCGGTGCCATTCCTGATTTGCTCACGGTTGGGGTCTGGGATAGCACATGGAAGACGCTGGTCACTTACGCTGGCTATGTCAACCACCAGCCTCGCAGCATCACTTATGCCAGCGGTCTAAAACACGATCTCACGATCAACAACGTGGAGCAGCCCACGTTGATCAAGATTTCCCGTGGCACGGATGCAACGGCGACCAGCCGCATTCGTGCCACCTACCATTCGTCCATTGATGGTGCCGTGCCTGCCTGGACGAGCGGGGCGTTGGTAACGGATTCAAATCGGGGTCTGTTGCGCCGATTAGAGACGGCCGCCGTGCCCACCGGCACGACTGTGGTAGCCCAGCAGTGGACCATCACCGATGAGTTCACTTATGACGCGCATGAGAGAGTGCGCACGCACACAGACTCCACGGGCTACATACTCACTTTTGATTATGACAATCTGGACCGGGTCAGCCTCATCACTCACCCGGATGCAACCACTGAGCAATTCAGCTACCAGCGCGGGCTTGGTGTGGCAACGGTCAATGCTCTGGACCTGACGGCTTACAAAGATCGTGACGGACGCTGGACACGCATGGCTTACAACAGTGTGCGCCAGCCTGAGCTACAACTCACGCCGGACGGCAAAAGCATCCAGTATGCCTGGTGCAAATGCGGCAGCCTATGGAAGCTGACGGATGCTCTGGGTCGCGTCACCGAATGGAAGCGGGACATCATGGGCCGGGTGACGGAGAAGATCCGCGCGCAGACCAGCGTCAAGACAACCTACACCTACGAGCCGCTGAGCGGCAGGCTCAAAACCGTGACTCCACCTGACCGGGCTAGCGTGACCTACCGCTATAACGTGGACGACAGTCTGTATCAGGAAGACTATGATGATGCAGGCCTAACCCCAGACGTGACCTATCACTACACCACAGCAGTCGGCGGCACGACGCAGGACCCGCTGGGCAGGCTGCGTTTCGTGCAGGACGGCATCGGCACACACACCATGACTTACAAAACCGCAGCGGGTGCCGGTCTGTGGCAGCTCCTGTCCATCGACGGGCCGTTGGGGAATGATGATCAAGTCTTCACCTTTGATAACCAAGACCGAGTTTCAGACCGGGATGTGCGCACCGATGCAGCCGCCGTGACCCGCAGTGAAACCTACACCTGGGACGGACACGGTCGTTTGAAAACGGTGGTCAACACCCTGGGGTCCTTCACTCACGGCTACACCACCAACCTGAACCGCCTGGTCAGCATCGCCGCCCCGAACAGTATCACGAGCGCCCTGGCTTACTATCCGGCGAATGCCACTTTTGGATTTGATGTTAACAATCTTATTCCGCAAAAAGAAGGCAGTCTCTCGAGCATCACCCACAGCCGCAGCGTCGCTCCAGCCACGCAGTATTCCAAACACACCTATGGTTATGATCTCTCCGGGAGGCTGACAAACTGGATCGAAGAGGCCAGCGGCGTCACCTACCCAACGTACGGCAGCTTTGAATACAACAGCTCAGACGAGCTGACCGGTCAGGCCAACCGTTATTCACCGACCGGATCTGTGTTTGAACAACGCCACTGGAACTACGATGCTGCGGGCAACTGGCTCTCCACCGGAGACGGCACCACTCTTTCCATGCGCACTCAGGATCTCTATCTGAACAAGCTTACCCGCATCGGCGGTGCAGGCCGCATGATGTTGGAGGGGCATGTGAGCGAGTTTGCTACCGTGACCGTCAATGTCTATCAGGGCCCGCAGGGCAGGCAGGCCGTGCTGATGAGCGATCCAGCCGGGGGCTACAACTTCCATGTCGAGGTGGATCTCAAGCAGGGGACCAATTTTATCACGCTCATCGCCCAAGACTTGGACGGGCAGCAGACGACGCGGCAGTACTCCTACAGCGCCGCCGGGCTGAGCCGTGGCTTCTCCAACTCATCAACGCATCTCAGCAGCGATTATGACGCCAGCTATGCCACGGTGCGGCAGTTTGAGTATGATGCGAAGAACCGGCTCAAGACGGTGACGGTGAGCGGCACGACCTGGGAGTGGGACTACGACTACCAGGACCGGCGGGTGCGTGAGTGGCAGTATGCCGCCGGTGGCACGAAGCCAGCGTGGCCAGCCAAGCTGTTCATCTGGGATGGCACGGAACTGGTGCAGGAGCGCAACGTGACGAGCGCTACCAACTACACGGCAGGCGGCACGGTGAGCCGGACGCATTACTATGGCGGGTTTGTGGACGGGACAAAGAATTACCAGACCACGACCGACCACCTCGGGAACGTGCGGGAAGTGATCGCGGCCAATGCGGCGGCAGGAACGCTCGGCAGCGTGGTGGCGCGCTACGACTACAGCGCCTACCAGAAGCCGGTGAAGGTGAGCGGCACGACGGTGAACGCGAGCCTGCTGATCAACAGCCGCTACTACCACCACGAAGCCAGCGGCCTGGAACTGGCGCTGTATCGTGCGTATGACCCTGAGCTGGGGAGGTGGCTGTCTGAAGACCCGATTGGCGAAGCGGGAGGCCTGAATCTGTATGGGTATGTGGGTAACTCGCCTCTCATGGCGGTCGATCCGCTGGGGCTGGATTGGATCGAATATACTGGACGAACAATATCTTGGTATGCTGGAAGAACTGGAGATCGCTCTCGCTCCCTTTCTTCTGGCGCCGCGGCATCAGGTCATTTTGGACATCAGCGGCCAAGTGAGTGCGGTACTGAGGGCGGTGGACCAACTCCGCCCGGTGCCTATTCTATTGATCTAAAGCCTAGCCCTAACAGGGTTGCTGGCACGGTGGGTTCGGGAAGGTTTCCAGATAGTCTTGCATCTGGAAACGGTGTGCAACAGGTGCCAGCAAGCACAACAACAAACAATTATCGGAGAGCATGGGGCACTTGGAGAGCACGCTTGAATCCAAAATCAGGCACAGACACAAAAGACAGAGACAACTTTTATTTGCATAACTCACACAAGGACGAGACGTCAGGTTGCGTTGAAACGCCTGACAATTTTGAAGGCCTTCTGAGAGCATATAAGGCGGCAGGAAACAAAAGTATTGATGTAATCATTAATTACACCGGTCCAACAACAGGACCCTTTCCATGAATCTACATATGTTAGCTAAGTTCTCCATTCTCATCGCCATTGCATTCTTGATCGAATCTGTGCTAGTAGCGCAGAAAGATAGTGGGCAAGGCGGCACTTCAACTTCCACCTTGCTTGATGTGGAGGGTCTGCGCAGCGAATACACCCCTTCAGATGAGATAGTGTTTAGAGTATTGAACACATCGGACAAAGAAGTTGGAGTCGTCTTGACGATTCAATTTTTTGGCAATGGTAAGTGGTACGATGCCATTCCCTTCCTTGGGGGGAAGAAAGAAGAAATGTATCAAAAGGTTGAACATTTTAAGCCAAAATCATCAAAGTCATTTATTGTGAATACTCGATCCGACCCTCTGCCTTTCTGGAACTTTCCAGGAATGAGGAGAGTTGTTTTTTTTCCTTTCGGCGAAATTGAGCCAAGAGAACTCAAAAGGTTTAACGTGGTAAAGAAGTGAACGTAGCGCCATCACGCTTACTCCTATCGAAGCCTGCCGTGAACAACGCCAGTGGAACTACGATGCTGCGGGCAACTGGCTCTCCACCGGAGACGGCACCAC
>CAJCCF010000050.1 GCA_903960845.1 uncultured Verrucomicrobiota bacterium
CGGAAAGAACACTTCGACTGGCATGGGAAAAGGTGCATGCCAACGCCGGGGCTGGTGGCGTTGACGGCATCACGATAGGGCGCTTTGCACAAAACAGCCACCGTCGGCTGCTCGCCGTGAATGAGCACCTAAACAAAGGCACCTATCAACCCAAGCCGGTCAAACGGGTGTGGATTGAAAAACCGGGCAGCGTGGAAAAGCGGCCGTTGGGCATCCCGACGGTTACTGATCGCGTGGTGCAGGCGGCGGTGAGAATGGTCATTGAACCCATTTTCGAAAACTGCTTTGCCGAGCACAGCTACGGGTTCCGCCCCGGACGCGGTTGTAAAGAAGCGCTGCGACGTGTGGACAAACTGCTTCGAGCAGGGAGGACCCACGTGGTAGATGTCGACATCAAAGGATACTTTGATGCGATACCTCATGACCGTCTGATGGCACTGGTGCGTGAGCACATTGCCGACGGGCGGGTCTTGGGGATTATTGAGGGCTTCCTTAAACAGGGAGTGATGGAAGGTGGAGAGTTGGCCAAAACAGAGGAAGACGAGCCGCAAGGTACGCCGCAAGGCGGAGTCATTAGCCCGCTGCTGGCCAACATCTACCTCAATCCGTTGGACTGGCTGATGGAGCGGTGCGGATTTGAAATGGTTCGGTACGCGGACGACATGGTCGTTCTGTGCCGTAGCCAGGAAGAAGCCGAGACCGCCCTAGAAAAACTCCGTGAATGGATGGACGGAGCTGGACTGACAGTGCATCCCGAGAAAACCCGCACGGTGGACATGAACGTGGCCAACAGTCATTTTGACTTTCTTGGCTATCGTTTTAAACGAAGCCGCAGCGGGAAAATGATGCGCTTGGTCCGGCCCAAAAGCCTAAGCAAGCTGCGCGAATCCATCAGAACACGGACCCGCCGGGCCAACGGGCGAAGTATGAACGCCATCGTGGTGGACCTGAACCGAACACTCGTCGGCTGGTACGCCTACTTCAAACACGTTAAAGCCAGCGAGTTGGAAGCAATCGATGGATGGATCCGCATGAGATTGCGCTCCATCCTTAGAAAACGTCGCGGTGGCAAAGGCCGCGGTCATGGCTCCGACCATCAACGCTGGCCCAACCGCTACTTCTCGAAACTTGGGCTCTTCTGCCTGCTTGATGCCCAGAAACTCGAAATCGCCAGTCTCCGTGATGGAGCAAACTACTAACTGGTGAGCCGGATGCGGGAAATCCGCCTGTCCGGTTCGGTGGGGGGGGTGGGGCAATCCAATGCCCCATCCCTACCTCTATCTGGCAGGAACCACAGGTCACAGTTGAGCATTAGAGATTTATGGACTAATGAGCGTGATTCGAATCAGACCCTACCCACCCCACCTCTCCCTGACCCACGCCTCCTTCTCCAGTGCCGATTCCTGAAAGCAAATTCCATTCAGAAACCCTTATTCAGCATGTCATTGACTCTCCCCAACAACGTTTCATTCAAGCTGACGCGTCGTCATCTTTTTCGGGCTGCTTTGGCAGGACTCATCATTCACCCGCAGGCTGAGGCGGTGACGCCTTTGGATTCATCTTTGCATGTGATCGTCATCGGTGCAGGGATCTCGGGGCTGGCGGCGGCGCGGCAGCTGCGGAATGCGGGGCTGCGGGTGACGGTTCTGGAGGCACGGGATAGGATCGGTGGGCGGGTCAGCACGATCCGGCAAGCGGCCTTTGCCAATGTGCCTTTTGAGGCTGGGGCGCAGTTTATTCATGGCCGACAAAATGCGAGTGGCGGGTTGAATCCGATCTGGAATCTGGCCGTCACGCAAAACTGGCCACGTGTGGCCTTTGGTGCTGATCCGGCGGAGACTCGGCGCACGGGCACGGTGGTGGGGAATGACACCAGCATTTACAACGCCTTCACGAATTTTGAAGACTGGATGTTAGATACAAAAAAGCCGTCTCTCAGCTCAGGACAGACGAGTTACAGCATAGGTCAGGCGGTGAGTGACTGGATCAGTGCCCAGGGGCTGACCACGCAGCAGCAGTCGGATCTGCGCGCGATCTGTCAGGCAGACATTGAAGAGGATCAGGGCGCGGCTCTGAGTGAGATTTCGCTGCTGGGGTTCGATGAAGATCTGGGCTACGATGTCGGCGGGGATCAGATCCTGACGGGTGGCTATGACACACTGGCGCAGCACCTGCTCACGTCTCCGACGAGGCTGGATGTGCGGCTGAGCCATCAGGTGCAGACGGTGGATACACGGACCCGCCAGTGCCGCGTGACCACGAATATGGGTGTCTTTGAAGGTGACTACGTGCTCTGTACGCTACCGCTGGGTGTGCTTCAGGCGGGGAATGTGAGCTTTTTACCGGCCTTCTCTACGGCAAAACAGACGGCCATTTCACGGATGGGTATGGGCACGCTGGATAAGGTGACAATGCGGTTCAACCGCCGCTTTTGGCCGACAGCGACGAATTGGTTTCTCAATCTGAAATCGTCTGCACCCTGGGCTGGCAGCTTCACCAGCGCGGAGTGGCAGACAGGGGCCAATCTGCTGACCTGGTGGCACCAAGGGCCTGA
>CAJCCF010000051.1 GCA_903960845.1 uncultured Verrucomicrobiota bacterium
ACGCCTGCCTGGACCGACCCGAGGATCGTGGAGTTCCAGCGGCCGTCGCGCCACGTCTCCTCGTTCTGGTTGCCCCAGTGCCCGAGCGTGCCACCGTCGAGGCCGGGATACTGCGGCAGGAGCGGCGGCGTCTTTCTTGTCTCCGCAGGACACGAGGGCCAGAGAGAGGAGGAGGGCGGGGGTGGTGTATTTCATTTGGGGGAGGAGTGCGGGTTTAGGCGACTTCAAAGTCGGCGGGGGTGAAGGTGTATTTCTGGCCGGTTTTTAGGCAGTCATAGGCTTTGAGGACGGTCACGCAGGATTTGAAGGCGTCCACGACGTTGCAGGTGAGGTGAGCGTGGCTCTTCTGCTGCACGGCTTCGACGAAGTTCTGCACATGCGGGGCATGGGGATAGACTTCGAGGATGACGGGGATTTCCCAGGGATCGAGGGCCTTGGATTCACGTGCATCGGCGACGGCTTTGGCGACGCCGGAGACGTTGAAGGACTTCGGCGGTGGCTTGGCCCAGGTACGGGGATGCTCCCAGAACTTGTTTTTCACCGAGTCGGGGTTCTTGACGAGGATCGGATTATCTCCGGCGGCGAATTCGCTCCAATCATTGCCGGGTTCGGCATAGACTTGGTTGTAGGTGGGGCTTTCGGAGATGATGGCTGAACCGGCGACACCCATGTGCTTTTCATAGTAGCCCTGGCTGCCGGTGGTGGTGAGCACCTGGTAGTAGGCGCGCATGGTGCCCTGTGGGAGCTTGTATTCGTAGAGGCACATGACGTTGTCAGGCAGCTCATACTTGGCCTTGGGGGAGCCATCGGGACCGGGAGCACCATCGTAGTAATCCACTCCGCCGGTGGCGAAGAGGGAAACGGGGGTGGTCTCGTACATCCAGTTGAACATGTCGATCTGGTGAGCGCCGAGGTCGGAGATGGGGCCGCCGCCATATTTGGCGAACCAGCGCCAGTTGAAGAACTCCTCAATGCTGCTGTAACCGGAGGCGGTGAGCAGGGCGGGATCAATCTTGACGTTTTTCGGAGCGATGGGCTTGCTGGCGGAGACACCGCGATTCCACTGGCCGTAGCAGTGAGTGACCTGGCCGAGGAGACCTTTCTTGATGATCTTGTCCCGCAGATGGATGTAACGCGGGTTCGAGTGGCGCTGATGGCCGATCTGGAAGATGCCGTTGAATTCACGGCCAGCCTTCACCATGTCGCGGGCACCTTCGATGGTGTTGGACATCATCTTCTCGCAATACACCGACTTGCCCTTTGAAAGAGCGAGACGCGAAAAGGGCGCATGCAGAAAGTCAGGGGTGGCGATGAAGACCGCTTCGATGTCGGTCTGTTTGTCGAGCATCTCCTCGATGGTTTCAAACTGAGTCACCTGGCCTGTGACCTGGTGCTTGTTTTGCAATTCCATGTAGCGGGCCATGACGCGGCGCTTGTCCTCACGGATATCGGCGACGGCCACCCATTGGATGCCGGAGTTGATCTGGGAAGCTGCAGCGCGGAGGCGGTCGCCCTGGGCACCGCAGCCGACGAGGGCGCACTTGATCGTGCGACCGGCTTTTTCGCCCTGCGCAATAGCGCCTTTGCTGGTGGCGAGATAAACGCCGGCTCCGCTGACGGCGCTCGTGCGCAGGAAGGATCGGCGGTCCATGAACTTGGACAGGCCGGTGGGCTGTGGGGTAGTGATCTCAGTGCTCATACGATGGATGCGATGGTGACGTCCTGTCGAAATGGATCAGGCGTTTGCAGCCTTTTTCTTGCCGCGGAGAATGCCATCCAGCGAGAGGAAACCATGCTTGGCCGTGGTGAGAGCGAGGTAGGTGATGATGATGCCGATGCCGATATTCACACCGAGTTCCGTGTCGTCCGGCAGTGCCGCGAGACCGAAGCCCAGGGAAAGGAATGTCAGGCCGGCAGCGAAAAGGGAAAGCTCGCTGTAAAGGCCGAGGGCGACCCAGACACCGACGAAAAGCAGGGCATAGCCGATACCGTGTGCATAGGCGTCAATCGCCGCAGGGGGAAGGAAGGCCGGCAGGAAGCTGTTATCCGTCATCAGTTTGGCGATCAGGTTCGTCTTCGTCTCGTAGTTACTGACGTTGAAAGTCGCTGCGGCTCCGTCACCCGACCGGAATTTGTCCACACCTGCCATCAATAGACGCAGGGCCACCCACAGACGTGTGATCAGGTTGGCGAACGCGAGGTCAAGGCGAGGGCAGCAGTGGGAAGAGCAGGATTTGTCAGACATGGAGTTGTTGGGTTGGTCGGTGAGTGAGGGGGCGCGAAGGTGAACGACGCAAAAGCGAAATCCAGCGAAAATTTGGCGGTTGTTCCGCACGCCATATGTCCCGAACCTGACCGGCAGGGTGCACAAACATCCCGCTCTGCCGGCTCCATTCCTGCATGCTTTGCAGCTCGGTTTTTCACTCGCTGCGCATTCTTCATTCGCGGTTGATCTGCTTGCCGGATTCATCGGCTGGAGCGGGTGATGGGAATCGAACCCACGTATCAAGCTTGGGAAGCTCGTGTTCTACCATTGAACTACACCCGCAAGTGCCTGAACTGCTGCCATTCTGGCGCTGGCGCCTGGGATGTCAATAATGGAGACTTCTCCGTGCTTGAGTTGCGCTGGAGTCTTGGCAGACTCGCACCCCAATCATGCTGTACATTTCCACCCGCGGTCAGACGCGCCCGCATACTTTTTCCGAAGCTGTCGAAGTCGGTCTCGCCAAAGATGGCGGATTGTTTCTGCCTGAGAAACTGCCTTCCATTGCGGGTAAACTGGAAGGCTGGGCTGCCCTCTCTTATCCGCAGCTGGCGGCGGAGTTTTTGACGCTTTTTGCGCCTGAAATACCGAATCAGGAGTGGCACTCCCTGACTGCGCAGGCCTACTCGCGCTTTGATTCGCCGGAGGTTGCACCGCTGAAAAAGATCAATGACAAGACCTATGTGCTGGAGCTTTGGCATGGGCCGACGCTGGCCTTCAAGGACTTCGCCCTGCAATTGTTAGGCCTGCTGTACAAGCGTCAGGTGAAACTGAAGGGCAAGAAGCTGGCGGTGCTCGGTGCCACCTCGGGCGACACGGGCAGTGCGGCGATCCACGGCTGCATGGGCCAGGAGGGGATTGAGATTTTCATCCTTTATCCGGATGGCCGTGTGGCTCCGCTGCAGGAGCGGCAGATGGCATGCACCGGCGCGGCCAATGTGCATGCGATCCCGGTGCCCGGCACCTTTGATGATGCCCAGCGCGTGGTGAAGGAGTGCTTCGGCGATCATGAGTTTGTGGGTGAGGTGAATCTCTCGGCGGTGAACAGCATCAACATCGCCCGGGTGCTGGCGCAGTGTGTCTATTATGTTTGGGCCTGGCTGAAGCTGCCGGAAGAGGCCCGCGCGACTGTGGAGTTCGTGGTCCCGACGGGGAATTTTGGCAATGTGATGGCCGGTTGGTTGTGTCAGCAGATGGGATTGCCCTGCGGCAGTTTCCGCGTGGCGACGAATCAGAATGACATCCTGCATCGCTTCTTCACGACGGGTGATTATCAGCAGGGTGACGTGAAGCCTAGCCACGCGCCCAGCATGGACATTCAGGCGGCCTCAAACTTTGAGCGCTATCTCTACTACATGCTGGGGGGCGATCAGAACCGTGTGCGTGAAACCATGGTGCGGATGAAATCCGGCGCCCGGGTGACGCTGCCCAGGACGCAATCCAGCTTTCGTAGCACACGCATGGATGATGAAACCATTGCGCAGGTGATTGCTCAGGTGTGGAAGGATTGGCATTATGTGATCGATCCGCACACCGCCTGCGCCTTTACCGGCATGGCGCAGGACAGGGTGAGTGTGGTGCTCAGCACTGCGAGCCCGGCCAAGTTCCCTGAAGTGGTGCAGGCCGCCACCGGCAGTGAGCCGACCCATCCCTCGCTCGAAGCCCTGAAGTCGAAACCGCTCCAGACCTATCCGCTCGAAGCCACCGCGGAGGCCGTGAAAGCCTTCCTGCGCGCCAAAGTCCGATAGGCCAGCCGCGCTGTCCTTGTAGGACGAGTGTGGCCTTGGCCCGCTCGTCTCTCAACGGCTCGCCGACGCCAAGCCACCACGATCTTGAGCTCAAGCGTCATTTCGCACCATTTCCCTGCGCTCCAACGTGGTGGGGACGAGCGGGCTGCGCCACACGCGTCCTACGCCTGACCCGCGCTCCACGAACTTTTCGGAGCTCACCGCGCCCTGCAACCGCTTAAAAGCGAAGCGGTCATCAACCGCGCAACACCAAACGCATCAGACGCCAAGTGTGTTAAAGCCGGGATTGTTCAACTAGAGGGGCATTTGCTGGCTCGTTCCTCGCAGCAATGCACCCTTTAATGTTAGGTCTTTGGTCTTTCATCTCGAATTTTCGTTGCCTTCACAAGTCCGGCTATCGCTGCGACACATGTGAGCAGCCCTGTGAAGACGAGCGCCGTCGAGAAGGGAACTCCACGCATAATAATCGCATCGAAGCGGTCCCTGGTCTCTTTTGATTGCAGTGGATTATTGTCGCCCGTCTGCTCAAACATCGCATATACATTCGACCAACGCGCCAGTTCTCCCGCGCGCTCGAGAGTGGCGAGAACGATCGTGCTAAGGCCCAACAACAGCACGAAAATCAAGATTAGACGCATCTCTCGCATAGACCTAAAGTTGTTTAGCCACAATCAATGGTGGACGAATCTGATTCGATCACAGGGCGTTTGTGGATGAACGGGGTTGAGTTGAGGTAAAAAGAGGGGCGTTCACTGAAAGAAAGGATTTCTATGAATGAGCTGATTGCAGCGAGAAAGCCGCTGGAGGTCAAGCCTTGGGTGCGGCGAGCCGTCAAGCTAGCGGGGGCGCGCCAGCGCGTGGTGGCATCAGTAAGCTCGTGCCAGCTTGCTTGAAAGACTCGATGGTCTTAGGGGTTAGTGTCTCCCTGATCATTCCAGTCTCCCCGCTTGAAGTCAGGTCAGGCCAGACAATCCCCCCAGGTCACCTCGAACCGTGCATTTGCAATCTTCTCCTCCTTCACGATTAAAACATTGGTTAGGCTCAGTCCTGCTCGCATTCACTTTCATCTTACAGGCTGCGGCGGCGCCTCATCCGGGTGCAGTCATTTATGAAAAGATGTGCGCCGAGTGTCATGGCAAGGCGGGGCAGGGAGTGGATGGCAAGTTTGACGAGCCGCTGACCGGTGATCGCTCTCTGGAAGCGCTGACGAGGAAGATTGAAAAAACAATGCCCGAAGACAAGGAGGGCACTTGTGTGGGCCAGGATGCCAGGCAGGTCGCCGCTTACATCTACGATGCCTTTTATTCCCAGGCTGCCCAGGCTCGGACCAGGCCGCCAGTGAAGGACCTGACCCGCCTGACGATTGCCCAGTTCCGCACCTCGGTGATGGATCTTGTCGGCCGCTTCCGCATGGGCCCGGGATATGATCGCCCCGTCACGGCCGTGGCGGGCTTGAAAGCGCAATATCGCGGTGTGGCACTGCCCAAACCGGGTGAGAAGCCGGTGGACACCACGCCGAAGAAGGGCATTCAAGCCAAGCGCCCGAACAAAACCATCGAGCGTGTCGATCCAGCGATCCATTTTCACTGGGGTGCGGACAGCCCGGACAAGGAGACGCTTGAGGCCGAGCAATTTCAGAATCGCTGGGATGGTTGCGTGATCGCTGAAGAGACCGGGATCTACGAATTCATCCTGAAGACCGAGAACGGCACGCGCTTGTGGGTCAATGATGGCGAGGAGAGTGAAGTGCTGATCGACGGATGGGTCAGCAATGGACCCGAGGTGCGTGAAGAAAAGAAGAGCATCTACCTCGTCGGCGGACGCGCCTACTTGCTGCGCCTTGAGCATTTCAAATTCAAAGAAAAATCTGCCTCCATCGAGCTGTGGTGGAAGCCGCCGCATGGCGTGCCTGAAATCATCCCGCAGCATGCGCTGCGCACGGACCGGCCGCAGACGCAGATGATCGTGAGCACCACGTTTCCTGCGGATGACCGCAGCGTCGGCTATGAGCGCGGCTCCAGCATTTCCAAGGCCTGGGATCAGGCCATCACTGAGGCCGCCATCGCCACAGCCGAGCATGTGGAAAAGAATTTGGACCGCCTCGCCGGGACCCAGGCCGGTGCCGCAGACCGCCCGGACAAGCTGAAGATATTTGCCCTCAGCTTTGTCGAAGGCGCCTTTCGCCGTCCACTCAGTGAGGTACTGAAGCAGCTCTACATCGAGCCGCATTTCAAAAAGGACAAGACACCCGAGCAGGCGGTGAAACGCATCGTCCTCTTCACCCTCAAGTCACCGCAATTCCTGTATCCGGATTTGCGTGAAAAGGATCAGCCGGATGATTTCGATGTCGCCTCACGACTCGCCATGGCCCTGTGGGATTCGATTCCGGACCGGAAACTCACCCAGGCCGCAGCGGCCGGGAAGCTGAAGACCCGTGACCAGGTCAAAGCAGAGGCCCTGCGCATGATTGCAGATCCGCGCACCCGCGCCAAGCTGCGTGGTTTTTTCCATCATTGGTTGGACCTGGAGCACGCGGAGAACACCTCCAAAGATCCCAAAGCCTTCCCCGGGTTCAATGCCGAGGTGCTGGCGGATCTGCGCGAGTCACTGTTCCAGTTCATCGACCAGGTCGTGTGGAGTGAGAAGTCTGATTATCGCGAGCTGCTGCGCTCTGATTACCTTCTGCTCAATGAGCGCCTTGCCAAATTTTACGGCCAGTCCGTGCAGGGTGATGCCTTTCAGCGTGTGACCTTTGATCCCAAGCAGCGCGCCGGTGTCGTGACCCACCCGTATCTGCTCGCCTCCATGGCTTACAGCCGACAGACCTCACCCATTCATCGTGGTGTCTTTCTCACCCGCAACATCGTCGGCATGTCACTCAAGCCGCCGCCGATGGCCGTGGCGTTTGAGGACAGTCACTTCAATCCCAGCCTGACCATGCGTGAGAAAATCACCGAGCTGACACGCAATAACTCCTGCATGTCCTGCCACTCCACGATCAATCCGCTTGGCTTTAGTTTGGAAAACTTTGACGCCATCGGCCGCTGGCGCACCAAGGACAACAACAAGCCCGTCAATGCCGTGTCCGAATTTGCCGATGCCGATGGCTTGAAGGTCCGCCTGACCGGTCCGCGTGATATCGTGAACTACGTCGCTGACAATCCCTCCGGTCACCGCGCCTTCATCCGTCATCTCTTCAATCACACCATCAAGCAGCAGATCCCCGCCTACGGCCCGCAGGTCATGGAGCAGCTTCAGCGCTCCTTCTCAGCGTCCGGTTGCAGCGTTCAGAAATTGCTCGTCGAGATCGCGCTGGTGTCGGCGCTGGACAGCGTCGCGCAGCCCGTGAAATGACTCCCTGGCGGTGCTCCGCACACTCCACTGTGGAGCGCGGACTTCAGTCCGCAGCAGGGTCAGGGATGGGATCAGCCTGGG
>CAJCCF010000052.1 GCA_903960845.1 uncultured Verrucomicrobiota bacterium
CCCGACCTGCGTCGTCCATGTGCGCCTCACTTCTTCGACGGTTACATAAAGGCCCTTGCGCACAGCCACCTTGAGTTCGCGCTCTTCCACCTCGGCCAGCAGTTTGCGGGCGCGCAGGGCGGTTTCGAGATCGGTTGTTGGAGTGCCTCCCTTGAGATCATGCTGCTTCATGAAGTCGCGCCATGCGGCCACATCGTGCAGACCATTGGCGGCTGGGGTTGGCGCATCCTTCCGCTTCTTCCATGTCGTGATCGACTGGCGTGTGACACCGAGAATGTCGGCGAGATCCACGAAGTTCTTCGCAAACGCCGGCCCCACTTTATCCCCACCCGCCGAACTACTGGCGAGATTTTGCAGCATACTGCGCTCCACACGGCTGAGTTTGCCGCCGTGATGCACACGTTGCACCAGGTTGGCCAAGTCTTTGTTGAGCAATTTGCGGGCGAGATCGGGCGGTAGTGATGTTTCCATGACTCCGCTGACTGCGGAGTCAAATCAGCCGCCCAGAACAGCCTTCAACCTTCGCTCGGGAGAATCGTAACTAATCGCGCTGAAGGGCGTGCTTTGCAGGTAGTCCTCGATCTGCTTCAAAGTAATTTCCCGGGACTGACCGAGCAGCTTGATGTGCTGAATCGCATCGTTCATCGAGCCGATGAGTGAGCGGTCTTTTCGAGTGAGAAACAAGATGGACTGATTCTGCGGATCGAACGCTAAGCCATGCCGTCGCCATACCTCCTGCACCCGTGATAGAAAGAGATGGAGTAGTTTTTCAGCGTTCGTGATGCCTTTGGCAGGGATGATCAGTGACCACAATGAGGCATCGTGCATGAAGAGCACAAACGGCGTGGAACCCATCTTGAAGATATGACCGCTCCAAGAGTCGATGCGGCGCGAAGGCTGGTTCTTTACGTTTGGTACGCTCGTCCGAATCTTGTAACGCTTCACGAAATCCTTGGAGCAATGAATGATCATGGCTTCTTGGGTGTGACGCCCATCGCCACCAGCTTCATCAGCGCCACCACAGCATAGCCACGCGGCGTGGCGCGTTCCTGTTCCCAGTTTTCCAATGTACGCTTGCTGATGCCGAGGAACTCTGCTGCGTCGTGCTGGCTGAAGCCCTTGCGTTCACGCCATGCTTGCAGCGCGCGGGCGAATTTACGGGGAGTCACCCCTTTGGGAAGTTTCATGGCAGCCATACGCAAGTCACGCATAGCCACGTTCTGGCGTCAACCGCGTTGACACTGTCGCAGGGGCGTGAGTATTCCTATTTACTGCGCCCACACCCGACTGGTGGACCCCAACACGCTGAAGCCCAATCCGGCCAATCCGAACCGGCACAGTGCGCATCAGATCTCGTTGCTCGCTTCCATCATTCAAGAGCAGGGCTGGCGCAATCCCATCACCCTCTCCAAACGCAGCGGACTCATCGTGCGCGGTCATGGCCGGCTGGAGGCCGCGCTTCTCATCGGTTGTGAAGTCGTGCCGGTGGATGAACAGGACTATGCCACCGAAGCCGAGGAACTCGCTGATCTGCTAGCGGACAACCGCCTCGCAGAACTGGCGGAACTAGATGAAGGAGATTTGAAGCGCCTGCTCAAATCCATTCAGGAGAGCGATCCCGCCTTTGATCTCGAACTCACCGGCTTTGCCGAGGACGAGATCCGCAAGC
>CAJCCF010000053.1 GCA_903960845.1 uncultured Verrucomicrobiota bacterium
CCTGCATCTCATTGAGGCTTTTCAGTTCATCCCCTGTCATGAAGACGGCGCTGGCTGTCGGTGTCAGCGAGGAGGCCAGTGTGCGCAAATCGCCGGTGTTGATCGCTTTTTCATAATTGGCACCGAGTGCGCGCAGCGCCTGTTTTTCAGACTCAAGCGCATCCGTCTGGGCGGCGGCGCGATGGCATAGAAGGCCCATGCAAAGGAGAACGAGGGTGGTTTTCATGACGAGTGACGATTCGACAAAAGATGGATGGTGGAGGCAAGAATAATTCCAGCCATCAAATCCTGCCAGACATGCTGATGGGTGAAAAGAGTGGAGACAAGCAAGAATCCAAACCAGCACCAAAGTGAGGATCGCCATGCGGGCCAATGCCGGCTCATGTGCAACACACCCAGAAGTCCCATGGCCGCGTGAAGTGAGGGGAAAAGATTGCCCGGGCCATCCACTCGCGTGATCAGCCACTCGTAGCACCAAGAATCATGGTCAGGCCGGACCACGCGTGTCGGCCAGACCCAGAATACCCCTGCACCGGCGACAAAAGCCAGACCCACTTCCCGCACATAGAGCCAGGACAAGCGGGCATCGCGGGTGCACCAGATGGCTGCCGTATGGAGAAGAAAAACACTCTGATAAACGACCGACCACCATGGCTGGAAAGGCAGCAGATCAGCAGTCAAAACATGTGGCTCACGGGCAGAAAACGTTTGCGGCGGATAGTAGCAAAGAATGATCCACAGGCTAACTCCCGCATGAAGCGCCAGCTTGGAGCCGGCGTGGGTAGCTAAAGTTTTCAACATGTGACCAGCCATTGCTAAGCCTCCGGCTTCACACGTTTATCACCGCGCCAGCGATTGAAAGGCGGAACGATGGCACAGGCGCGCACCTCCGCCTCCGGTTCGATCACCACACCCGGGCCGATCATCGCATACGTGCCGATGAGCGCCCGGGCACCCATTTCCACCGGGGCCACCTGAAGCGTCATTCCACCTTCTTCGCCGCGCACGAGCAGGTGGCTGCCGATCTGGCATCCGCCACCGATCACCACATCGTCGCCCACAATCAGCAGAGGTCTGTCCACGATGCGCGAGTGTGGCCCCCAAAATGTGAACCGTCCGATCCTGGCGCCCCAAAGCCGCATCCATAGCGAATAAAGACCGGGCACGAGCCGCAGCATCTCCTCCAGAATGGGCAGCCGGTTGAAGATCATTTGCGCCTGCGCGCTGACCCACCAGGTGAGAAAACCAGGATCGGATGCGGCAATGACACCCGCAGGAAATCCGCGGAAACCTAACCAAAACCGTGTTAGCAATGGCGGCAGCAGGTAGAGCAGCGCCAGGGCGGAGAGTAGGGAGACCCGGCAGCCCAGCCAAACGCAAGCAATCACATGCAGGAGCGGAAGCGCATTTGTCAGAAGCATGACGAGGCGCACACGCACCGGCCAGGCTGACGCCTCAGCGGATGATTTTTCCTGCATGGGTGTTTTCAACATGTTCATGAGTGAGACGCGGCCCGCGCCACATGCGGAGATAAGCGGGCAGCATGTGGCCGCGGTGGGTTTCAGGCCCTTCTTCCAGACCGGGCAGATAGATCCACGGCACGGTCGGATGGCGATGATGGCGCAGATGCCAGGTGTGATGCAGCCACAGGGTGTCCAGCCAGCGCCAGGTGCGCAGGTTGATGGCACCATTCATCACGTCACGCTCCGTGCCGAAATGATGCACATACTGCATGGCCGACCAGATCACGCCGAAGCCCGCGAGGGTCGCGAACCAATGCCCAAGCGGAATTTCCCAAACCCAGATCAGGGCTGCGTGCAGCAGGATGGCGGTCAGTGCCTCGATTCGCACGAGGGACATCCAACGCGGATTCAATGAGTCCAGCAGTGCTGCCGTCGACCTGTCACAGGTGACGGCCTTCGGGCTCAGAATCCCCGGTGTCAGAACAGCAATCACATTGCTGAACATGACGACCAGCCAAAACAGGCCGGTGAGCACTCCGTAGAGTTGCAGGTGTTTCCACACGGGACTCTCGCCTTCAAAGTAGAAATCAAAGGCCTCATCATCTGATCGATTGCGCATGTGATGTCCAAGATGCCCCTGCCTGGTCAGGTGATAGGGGCCGGGGAAAAACAGCGCCAGCACGACACCAGCCAGATCATTGATGCGGCGATTTGGGTGCAGGAGCCCATGCTCAGCCTCATGCATCATGGCATAAGCAGAATTCATCACCAATCCGTAGCCAAGAGCCACGGCCAGGAGCCACCACCCCTCGACCGACGCGGATAGACGCAGCAGACCAAGCAGCACGACCACTTGAGCCAGGGTGATGGTCAGATTCAGTCGAGCAGGGATGGGATGAGTGTGAGTCATATCAATCGGTGAGGAACGTTTTCAGGAAGCTCAACTCGGGCCAGTCGGATGCAAGTGCTGCCGTCTTCGGCAGCGCGGCACGCGGGTAGAGAGAGTGAAGAAAGTCCGGGTTGCATCCAAGTTGCCGCCAGTCATCCAGGATCGCGGACCGCTGCGGCTCAAGCTCGGGATGCAGGCTCAACCATTCCATCACCACTCGTTTTCCCGAGCGCTTCGGGAGGTGAAAGAATTCGCGTAAAAGCCATTCCAGAAACCGTGCATTGATTCGCCGCAGCCAGGCCGGCGTCGCAGGCCACAGCCATTCAATAAAAAGCACATCACGCCGGACGTGCCCGGGCTCGTCCGCCAGATGCCTGCGCTGCACAGCTAAAAAGCGTGGATCGATCTGCCCGGCATGGCGCACATAGCAGCGACCAAAATGGAGTGCGCGTTCTTCGGCCA
>CAJCCF010000054.1 GCA_903960845.1 uncultured Verrucomicrobiota bacterium
CCATGTGATCCGCCGGAGCAGCGTCTTGTCAATCAGCCGTGATGCGCGAGACGGTCACTTCATGCGTCTTCCGGTCGATGGAGTATAACAGGCCATCCTCACCGCGATCCCAAGCAAAGGCCTGGCCATGATGCGATCATTCTGTCATGCAGGCCAGTGTCGTCAGTGGCTGTTTGGCCAGACACTTGAGCAGACCCTTGATTTGATCGCCCACTCGGTCGGTGGCCGCTGCTTCTCGCAGAACTTGCAGCTGGGCGGAGAGCAGGAATTCCTGAAGGCCGAAGACCGGCCCGCCTTGTCGGAGCCGGCCAGCGCCGCGTAGTGCCATTGGGCTGATGACGCGGCTTGACCGTGCGCATCAGGACTGGGATAAAGACACGCATGAAGCATCGCGACAAGGCCTCACTTTACCAAGAGCTGGCAAAACTCACTGAGGCGGATTTTCATCTGGACCGCTCGCTGACGCTGTTGCTGGGCCAGAGCCCGAAGGCGGAGAAGCGTGCTTTTTTAGAAGGCATGAAGCGCGGCCTGGAGGCGGGGCAGGGGATCGCGGAATCCATCACGAAAAACAACGCCGCACTGGTCGGCGGGCTGGAGCTTTCTTTGATCGAAGCCGGGGAGCGCAGTGGTAAAATGGCGGGCGCGTTCAATCATCTGGCACGCTATTTCTCGGCCATGGATGCGGCGGCAAGGCAGGCGCGCAGCGCACTGATTTATCCGCTGGTTCTCGTGCATCTGGCCATTCTGCTGCCGGAACTGCCAGCGTTCATTGCGGCCCAGGATAAGGACCATCCCGGCATCCGCATGATCATCGGATTGTTAGGACTGTGGATGGTGATCATTGGTGGCATGGCGACGTGGCGCGGGTTGTCACGGCGGGCGACAGAATCGGCTGGTGTGGATTGCTGGTTGAATCGCGTGCCGTTCATGGGCAGCGCGCGAAAGCACTGGGCGCTGGCTCGATTCACCCAGGTGGCGCATGCCTGCCTGCTCGCCGCGCTGAGCATGTCGGAGACGGTGCGCATCGCTGGCCGCGCTACTCAGAGCGGGCTTTTGAAAAAGGCCTCGGAGGAGACGGCTGTGCAGATCGAAGCCGGCGGGACGCTATCCTCCGCACTGGCGGATGCGGGTGGTTTCCCGCCAGAGTTTGTTCACGCCGTCGCCACCGCCGAAGAGGCGGGCAAGCTGGATGAGGAAATGGCGCGCTGGGCGGCGGCGGAAACGATGCTGGCCAACGGGGCCATCGAGAGCGCTTCCTTGTGGCTGCCCAAGATCGGCTACGCGGCGGTCGCGCTATTCACGGCTTACCGCATCATCACGATGATGCAGGGAATCTATGGCGGAATGTTGCGCCAGATTGAGTGAAGCACCGCGCTTTCCGGCCGGGTGGACAGGCTAAAAATCGCAAGGATCGGGAAAAGTGCTTTACGCGGCGGCTGACTCAAGATAGATGTTCGGCCGAACAGAAAACGCATTCACACGACTATGGCCAAATCACCATCCAAAGAATCCTCCGAGCCGAACACGAACAAGGTTGCCGAGGCACGCGCCCGGAACCTGGATCTAGCCATTCAGCAGATCCATAAAGACTACGGTGAGGGATCCATTCTGCGCATGGTCGGTGACCAGAAAGTGGACGTGGTCGTCATCCCCACGGGAAACATTTTGATCGATCAGGCGCTCGGCGTCGGCGGTTTTGCCCGTGGTCGAGTGGTGGAAATTTATGGGCCGGAATCTTCCGGTAAAACCACCCTCACCCTAACCGTCATCGCCCAGGCCCAGAAAACGGGAGGGCTGGCGGCTTTCATCGACGTGGAGCACGCGCTCGACTCGAACTATGCCCGGCGTCTTGGCGTGAAGATGGATGAACTGCTCGTCTCCCAGCCCGGCTCCGGTGAAGAGGCTCTGCGCATCTGCGAAACACTCGTGCGTTCCAACGCGCTGGACGTCATCGTCATCGATTCCGTGGCCGCGCTGGTCACCCGTCAGGAGCTTGAAGGTGAGATTGGCGACAGCACCGTGGGCGCCCAGGCACGGCTCATGAGCGCCGCCCTGAGAAAGCTGACCGCCATCATCAGCAAGGCGCGCACCTGCGTCATTTTCACCAATCAGATCCGCGAGAAGATCGGCGTCATGTTTGGCAATCCTGAAACGACGCCCGGCGGCAAGGCCCTCAAATTTTATGCCAGCGTGCGAGTGGACATCCGCCGCATCGGAGCCATCAAGAGCAGCGACGGAACGGTCATCGGCAATCGCACGAAGGTGAAGGTGGTGAAGAACAAACTGGCCCCGCCATACACCGAGGCCGAGTTCGACATCATGTACAACGAAGGCATCTCCAATGTCGGATCCATGCTGGATCTGGCCATGGAGTACGAAGTCCTGCAAAAGCGCGGATCATGGATCAGCTACAAAGGCACCCAGCTCGCCCAGGGCCGCGATGCCGCCAAGGAGGCGCTCAAGGCTGACCCGGCGCTCTACGCCGAGATCGAAGAGACCGTGAAAGCCAAGCTCGCTGAAAAAGGCGCGCCGGCTGGTGGTGCGCCGGTGGATTGAGTTGTCTGCGGATGAAGGGTCAGCGTGCCGCAGGAGAAGTGGGCTTCACTTTTTTCACGGTCCGCTGTCTGTCGGCTCGCCAGCCGGACATAAAGTCTCTCATTCAAAACTTCTTCCCGGCGCATGCTGGGATGTAACGGCTGTGCCTGCATCTCACGTTGCGACTCGGGGAGATGCCGCTAGTCTCCGCGCCGCATGACTGATTTCTTCCCCGTCCTCGCCGTCAATTCTTTCGATTTCTCCTGGGTCACTTCCGCTGAAGCCTGGGTCGCATTGCTCACGCTCACCGTGATGGAGATCGTGCTTGGGATCGACAACATCGTCTTCATTACCATTCTCGTGGACAAGGTGCCGGTGAGCGAGCGGCCCCGCGCCCGTTTCCTCGGGCTCGCCTTTGCCATGATCACGCGGATCATGCTTCTGCTCAGCATTTCATGGGTGATGCAGCTCAAGACGCCGCTGTTTGCAATCCTCGGTCATGAGATCTCGGGCAAGGATTTGATCCTCATCCTCGGTGGCCTGTTCCTGATCTGGAAAAGCACCAAGGAGTTGCACCACAAGGTCGAAGGCCACGCGGAAGATGAGCTCGGTGCCGGCGCCGCCAAAGCGGCTCTCGGGGCCATTCTTCTGCAGATCGCCCTTCTCGACATTGTCTTCTCGCTCGATTCGGTCATCACAGCGGTCGGCATGGTGGATCAGGTCAGTGTCATGATCATCGCGGTGATGATCGCGGTGGGTTTTATGATGATCTTTGCCGGCTCGGTGAGTGACTTCATCAGTCGCCACCCCACCGTGAAGGTGCTTGCGCTTTCCTTCCTGCTTCTCATCGGCACCACGCTGATCGCCGAAGGTTTCCACGTTCATTTCGAAAAAGGCTTCGTCTACTTCGCCATGGCCTTCTCGGTTTTTGTCGAGATGCTGAATGTCCGAATGAAAACCAAGGCGCAAAAGAAACGCCTGGAGTCTGAGATCGAGCAGATCGGGGGCTGAAATCGGATTGAGCAAGAAATGCGCGGTGGCGGGCGACTCCTTGCCAGCCGCCATGAAACTGCTTCTCCCATTCTGTCTCGTCCTTGCCGTCCTTGTGTATGCCGCCGATGTCCCGGCACCGCTACCGGCACCACTTTGGAAAGCCGGCGCAGCCAGTGCCAGGATCACGCCAGAGGGACCGATGTGGATGGCTGGTTACGCGGGGCGCACCAAGCCTTCAGAGGGGGTGGAGCTGGATCTGTATGCCAAGGCACTTGTCATTGAGGACAGCCGTGGAAGCCGCTTTGCGCTGATCACGATGGATCTGATCGGCGTGCCGAGAAACGTGCGCCTTCATGTCGCCGAGCAGGTGCAGAAGCAGTTTGGCATCGACCCTGCGCGGATCGCCATCAATGCCAGTCACACGCACAGCGGCCCTGAAGTGAGAACCAGCAGGGTGCATGGCGCCGATGACCCGGCGAAACGTGAAACCGAAGCGGCGGCCTACACCGACCAGCTTCAAAACACGCTCGTCCGCATCGTTGGCGAGGCCTTGAAAAAGGTGGTGCCTGCCACGCTGAACTACAGCAAGGCGCGCTGCGGTGTTGCCATGAACCGCCGGACACCGAATGGCAGCGGCGGCTGGAACAACTTTCCCAATCCGGATGGTCCGGTGGATCATGTCGTGCCCGTGCTCAAGGTGGCGGATGCCGGCGGCAGGGAGCTTGCCGTTGTTTTTGGTTATGCCTGCCACTGCACCACGCTCGGTCACCAGAAGTTCAGCGGCGACTACGCGGGCTATGCGCAGCAGGCCCTGGAGACCGCGCATCCCGGTGTGACCGCCATGTTCATGAACGGCTGCAGCGGCGATCAGAATCCGTATCCCCGCCGCACGATGGAGCTGGCACAGACGCATGGGAAAAGCCTGGCCACGGCGGTCGAAGCTGCGCTGACGACGAACATGATTCCGCTCACCGGCAGCATACGCGCCGCCTACCAGGAGATCCCGCTGGCTTACGACACACTGCCCACGCGCGAGCAGCTCATCGAAAAACAGAAGTCCACCAACAGTCTCGACAAAGCCCATGCAGGCCGCGTGCTCGCCCGTCTGGAAGCCGATGGCAGCCTGCCGCAGACCTATCCCTATCCAGTGCAGGTATTGCGTCTCGGCGACCAGCTCACGTGGGTCACGCTGGGGGGTGAAGTGGTGGTGGATTACTCATTGCGCCTGAAGTCCGAGATCAAGGACCCGCTTGTATGGATCAGCGCTTACACCAATGACGTGCCCAGCTACATCCCCAGCCTGCGGGTGTGGAAGGAAGGCGGTTACGAGGGTGGCGATGCCATGAAATGGGGCACGCATCCCACCCGCTGGAGTGCCGGGGTCGAGGATCACATCATCAGCACCGTGCATGAACTGCGGAAGTCGCTGAACTGAGCCGGACTCACGTCCGCTGCCCCATTGATTTCAGTTTGGATTCGCCTTCACTCCACGGCACCTCGTGCGGCAGCCGCTTTGATGCGGCGGCGAGAGCGGCAGTGACACCTGCGGCCTCGCCCATGGCAACAGCATTGCCAGTGACCCGGTAACTGGCGTGGGCGATGAAGTCGCCGCTGATGCAGCGCCCGGCCATCATGAGTCCATCGACATCTTTGGCAATCAGGGCGCGCAGCGGGATGTCGTACGGCTGCACCTTGATGCCGCGGTTCGTGTAACCAGCTTCTTTGTTATGCTCGGCAGTGAGCGCATGAATGTCCACGCCGAAAGTGGGACGCACGACACCGTCATCGTAGCGCGCACCCTTGATGAGGTCATCCTTGGTGACGGTGAAACGGCCGCCGATCCGGCGCCCGTCACGCACGCCGATCTGCTCGGCGGTGGCGGCGAGTTGAATGCCCTCCCACGGGCCGCCGAGTTTGCGCAGGCCGTTGACGATCCTGTTCATTTCGCTGCGGGCGCGAACGGTGGCTTCGGTGACCTGCGCGGCATCGTAGGGAATGACGCTGAATTCGTGGTTCATCATCACGAGCAGCAGATTGTCCCGAACCTGCCACAAAGTTGGTTTGGAGTAGGATGGGAAAAATCCGGCACGCTTGATCTCGGCTAGAAAGGCTTCCTTCGAGGGACCGTCCAGTTTGCTGGGATCCGCGCCGTGAATGAACGGAGCCAGAGCGGCGGCGTCCCTGGCGACGAGGAGCGCATTCAGTGACATGGGCTGGCAGGGACAGGCCTTTGATTCGCCAATCTCAAAGGAACACCCGGCCAGTGCGCCAAGATCGCCATCGCCGGTGGTGTCGATAAAGACCGGTGCCCGCCAGGCCTGGCGCCCGGATTTGGAATCAGTGATGAGTGTTGTGAGGCGGTTGTTCTCTTTGTAGGCCGCCGCAGCGCGGGTGTGGAGTTGGAATTTCACACCGGCTTCGACACACATGTCTTCGAGCAGGAGCTTCATGCCTTCAGGCTCGTAGCAGATACTCTTTTGGCTGGTCCCGCGGCGTGCATCGCGTTCATCGAGCCGCCTGGTGAGTTCTTTGGCGAAGCCCGGTTTGTCAAAATCGAGCAGATAGCCGAGCAGGCCGGCAGTCCAAACACCGCCGAGACAGCCGCGCCATTCAAAGAGGCGCACCCTGGCTCCGGCGCGGGCCGCAGTGATCGCGGCAGTGACGCCGGCGGGTCCGGCACCGCAGACAATCACGTCAGCATCCTGCACCAGAGGGAGATCGCGGGCGGGTTCATGAAAAGTGCTCCCGCTGGCGGCGATGGCTTTCTCCACTCCGGCGGCTGATAAAAAAGCGGGCGTGATGGTGGCACCGGTGAAGGCGGCGCGCAGAAAGTTGCGGCGCCTGAGATCAGCTGGATAGGTGGAAGGAGGGTTCATGGGCACAGGGGTCGTTGATAACGTGCCGTGTGGTCGGGTTCGTTCGTCAAGTGAGGGGCTGCGGAAAGGGGTTGAATAACCCGGGGCTGAAAACAGTTTAAAATCGGCTACTGTCTGTCCCGTTCGTCTCTCGCATGAAATCACTTCTCTTACTCCTGGCTCTTCTGTTCGCACTGCCGGCATTTGGCATTGTTGAAATCGACCTTGAAGCGTACGGCACGAGCCTGGGCGGTTGGAAGGCCCGCAAGGGTAAGGCCGCCGAGTACGAGATTTCCGAATCGGTCTACCGCACCTACCAGCCTGAAATTTCGCCTTCGCCGGATGGCGGCATCTTTGTGTCGATACGCATCGATCATGTGCGTGGCTTCATGGCATCAGACGATCACGCTAGCCTTGAGTTGAGTTTTGCAGCGGATGGCACGCTGGTCACGGCGCAGAGCAGCCTGGCTTTGCAGGGACGCACGATCAGCAGCGAACTGATCAAAGGCGGTGCCTCGGCTTCCACTTCAGTCGCCGCGCCATACGTGGATCATGCGGTGAAGATCGGCACCGATCTGGTGGCGGATTTGTCTTCCAAATTGCTGCGTGAAAAGATTGTGGAACCGGGACGTGTTTCGTTTCCGGCCGCCATCCGTCACAATTACAACCTGATCTATCAGGCGGTGCGGGTGAAGGCGAAGGAACCCATGCCGGCTGGAGCTGTGGCTTCTCCCGTCACGGGCGCCAAGCCGCCTGAATCTCTGCCGGAAAAACCTGGTGCCGTGGAGAAGCCCGCCGCGCCTGCGGTGCAGGAAAAGAAACCGGAAGAACCGGTGAAGCCGGGTTCGCAGACCGTCTTCGACGCTACCACCGGGAAGGAAGTGCCGCTGCCTAACATCAAGCCGTACAGCGGCTATGGCGCGCCGGGGACGCCGCTGCCGGAGAAGAAAGACAAGTCGGCGCTGATGAGTGTCGGCGGCGAAGTGCTGAAGGCCGCGCGTGATGCGGTGAAGAAGGAGTGAAGCAATCACCCGAGACTGACCGGATCCACGTCCCAGGTCACGATGATGTCCTGCGGCAGGGTGATGGATCCGATCACGGATTGAATGTGCCGGGCCAGCGGGCGGATGTGGTCGCTGCGGAGAAGCAACTGAAAGCGGAACTGACCATGAGCTTTGGTCAGGCTTGAGGGCGACGGTTCACCCATCAGCGTTCCTGCGGGGAGATGGTTGGCGAGTCGTTTGTGCAGGGTTTGCAGCGTGAACTCGGCTTGTGTCTGGTGTTTGCCGCGGCTGCTGATCATGACCATGTGGCTGAAGGGCGGATACTTGAAGGCCTGGCGGTGCTCCATCTCCTGCTGCACGAACCCTTCAAAGTCATTGTGCCTGCTGAACTGGATTGACGGGCTGTGCGGCGCGTAGGTTTGCACAAAGACCTCGCCCTTCACTTCACCACGTCCGGCGCGGCCGGCGACCTGGACGAGAAGCTGTGTGGTGCGTTCAGCGGCGCGGAAGTCGGGCAGATTGAGCGCGGTGTCGGCATTGAGCACGCCGACAAGTGTCACATTGGGAAAGTCGAGACCCTTAGCGATCATCTGCGTGCCGATGAGGATGTCGAGTTTCTGGGAGCGGAAATCCTTGAGCGTGTCACGCAGTTGGTTTTTCCGCTGCATGGTGTCCGTGTCGACGCGGGCCATGCGCGCATTCGGGAAAACCTCCTTCACGGCCGCCTCGACACGCTCGGTGCCGAAGCCTCCATACTTGAGCGCCGGATCATTGCAGGCCGGGCATTTCGAGGGTGGCAGCCGGCGTGCGCCACAGATATGGCAGACGAGGCGGTTGTCTTTTTTATGCAGCGTCATCGGGACGGAGCAGTCCTGACACTGGACGGCTTCGCCGCAGGAGGTGCAGGAAAGGCTGGTGTTGAAGCCGCGACGGTTGAGAAACAGAATCGTTTGTTCGCGCTTTTCCAGTCTGGCGGTGATGGCGTGGCGCAGCTTTTCTGAAAGGATGCCGGCATTTGCCACGGACACGCCGGTGCCTTTGCGGCGCTCCAGGCGCATGTCCACGATGCGGATGAGCGGCATGGATTTGCCATCCATGCGCCTGGTCATTCGCAGCAGTTCATACTTGCCGGTCATGGCGTTATGAAAGGACTCCAGACTCGGTGTGGCGGAGCCAAGCAGGACGGGGCAGCGCTCGATGTGTCCACGCACGACGGCGAGATCGCGCGCATGGTAGCGCGGCGCGTCCTCCTGTTTGTAGGAGGGCTCATGCTCTTCATCGACGATGATCAGCCCGAGATTCTCCAGCGGCGCAAAAATGGCGCTGCGCGCGCCGATGACGATGTCAGCGCGGCCTTCCTGCACCTTGAACCATTCATCATGGCGCTCGCCATCGCTGAGATGACTGTGCAGCATGGCGATGGCGTCTTTCTTTTCAGAGAAGCGCGCCTTGAACCGCTCGATGGTCTGCGGTGTGAGGCTGATCTCAGGCACGAGCACGAGGGCGGTTTTGCCAAGCTTCAGAACTTCGGCGATGGCTTGCAGATAGACTTCTGTTTTGCCGCTGCCGGTGACGCCCTGGAGGAGGAGCGGACGTGCTCCTTTTGGCGCGTGAATGGCTTTGACCACGCTCTCGTAAGCAACCTGCTGCTCCTCGGTCATCGTGAGCGGCTGGCTGGGCAGAAATTCCTCGGTTTGAAACGGGTCACGCTCCACGCGCAGTTCGCTGCGGGTGATGAGGCCCGCTTTCAGCAGCGGCTTGATGATGCTGGCTGCGCGCGGCAGATCGCGGCGCAGATCACTGAGTGTCGCCTCACCGCCATTGGCCCGCAGGGTTTCCAGAATGCGGGCCTGCATGGGCGCGGTCTTGTGGAGCTTGTCCATGACCTCGGGGGAAGGTTCCTTGGACAGCTTTAAATGGCTGTCCGTGAGAAAGGTCTCGGGCTTGTCACGCACGGCTTGTGGCAGCATTGAACGCAGGACCCTGTGCACGGGCACGATGTAATACTCGGACACCCAGTCGGCGAGCTTGAGCAAGCCCTGCGTGAACATGGGTCGCGAGCCGACGATGGAGGTGATTTCCTTCAGCCGGTGCAGATGCGGCGAGGAGTCCAGGATCTCCATGATCACGCCTGGAACGCGCTGGTTTTGCAACGGCACCATGACGCGTGTTCCGATGCAGAGACGCCCTGCTAGCTTTTCGGGAATGGCATAGTCCAGCTCCATCACTGCGGAACCCTCAAGCTGCACGCGGGCGACACCCGCAATGTCCCCCAACGGTGCCGCCTCCGGTTTGGGCGGGACGGCTTCAAGCTGGAACAGTGAAGGCTCAGCCATGGTGGTAAACCCTTGGCACGCGGGTGTTGATGTTGGTCAGCACTTCATAGGGGATCGTGCCTGCCCAGTTGGCCATTTCCTCGGCGGTGATGTCGCCGCCGAGGAGAATGACATCATCACCATTGTAGGCGCTGCCTTGTTCGAGATTCACCATGATCTGATCCATGCACACACGGCCGATGACGGGATACCGCTGCCCGGCGATGATGACCTCAGCGCGGTTCGAGAGGGCGCGGAAGTATCCATCCCCGTAGCCGACGGGCACGGTGACGACGCGCACGGGATGATCGCTCTGCCAGGTGCTGCTGTAGCTGACGGGATGGCCGGGCAGCACGACTTTGAAATAGGCGACGCGGCTCTTCCATGACAGCACGGGTTTGACCGGGATGCTGCGGGCGCATTCGGTGCCGGGATAAACGCCGTAAAGCAGGATGCCTGGACGCACGAGATCGAGGTGACTTTCCGGCAGTTGCAAAATGCCGGCACTGTTGGCGATGTGACGCAGTGGTGCGGGCAGGCTGCGTTTTTCATAAAAGGTGATCACGTCCTGAAAGCGCTCAAGCTGCAAGCGCGCATGGCCGAGATCCTCCGCGTCGGCATTGGCAAAGTGGGAGTAGATGCCCTCGACCTCGACATGCTGGCATTGCAGGCTGGCCTCCAGCAGCTTTTCGGCGCTGTAGTAATGAATGCCGATGCGCTCCATGCCGGTGTCGATCTTCAGATGAATCCGGGCTTTGACGCCCATCGCCCCGGCCGCGGTATCGATCAGCCTCAACTTTTCCAGGGAAGGCACGGTGAGGGTGAGATCGTTTTTAAAGAAGCGCGGGATTTGTTTTTCATCGATCCCGCCAAAGACGAGAATGGGGGCGGTGATGCCCGCCTGCCGCAGGATCACGGCCTCTCCCAGCAGGGCCACGCCGAGTGAATCAGCGCCGCAGGTGATGAGGTGACGGGCAACCGGCACGATGCCGTGGCCATAGGCGTTGGCCTTGACCACGGCCATGACTTTGGCTCCGCCAACATGCCTGCGGATGGCGGATAAATTTTGCGCGAGTTGATCCAGGTCCACCTCGACACGGGTCGGGCGGACGTCGTCGTCATCAGAGCAGATGGTGTCAGGCGTCATGCAGCGCCGATGATTCGCCGCCAGTGCGGCGGAAGGCAAGACGCTCCTTTGCCGGTCAGCGTTTCTTCTTGTAGCCCCCGGGCACCAGTTCCGCCACTGCACGCGCGATGATTTCCTCGATGCCGATGGCAAAGCGGGTGGGGTGACCATAAACGATCATGGATTCATCCGCATCGTAGCCGCCATCATCCCAAACACGCTGTGAGGGGATGTAGCATGGGACATCGTTGGTGTAGGCATTGACCCAGGTGCGTGCGGGATCGTTTTCCTCTTTGAAACGCAGCCCATAATCCACCACGACCTCACCGGGGAGATTGATGGTGAGCAGGCTGTCGCCAAAAGCCCAGACCTGGACTTTGTAGGGCAGGGCGCGCGGGATTTTTTCCATCTCAGCCTGACGTAGGTAATAGCTGGCGTGCATGGCGGTTTTCCGGTTCTGATCGAGCGTGCGCTGACGCCAGGCCGGAACATCGGGCAGCGTGTCGTAAGGCAGACGCACCTCCTTCATGGCGCAGCTGACCGGGCCGGTTACGGGTTTCATCGGCAGGTTGATGAGGCGCACCGCTTCCTTGGCCAGTTCGACACCATGAAGCACGGCGTGGGACAGCTCCCGGCGTGGAAAGGGATTCTGGTCTGCACCGCAGCCGATGGCGGTCATGGCGATGACACCCGGGAATCGCAGCTCCAGCTCCTTTTGGAAGCAGCCAGCCCAATCGGGGTGAATTTTGTTGATGGCAAGCGTGGTGCAGTGGCATGCGTAACTGCTGTAAATGACGCGTAGTTTGCCATCGGGACCGGTCACGCGGAGCACAGGCAGGGCATGATCGACGGCGCCGCTGAAGTTACGCTTGTTTGAAATGCCGGTTTCGGTTTTGAAGCGTCGATTCATGGCGAACTTCACCTTGCCAATACTCCAGTCCAACTTGGCGGGTTGCTGGTCGTTTAGGGCGTGAATCACCGCCTCGGTCAGTTTGGCGGTGAGCGTCTCGGCATAACTTTGAATGTGCAGCTGCTCTTCGATGGATAATTCACGGCCAAAGATGAATGGCCGCACGCCGGGCAGCGTCGGCGCGCAGTGCGTGTGGCTGGAATGCAGTGAAAAGCGGGAGTCGGAGAGCTCCCAACCTGCTTTGTTGATGCGGCTGAGCACCTCCCCGCGCAGGGCGGCTGGGACAGCGCAGTTATCCACCGTCAGAATCATCGCGGGAGCCTCCTGATCCCAGGTCAAAGCCAGCGCCTTGGCATGAATCGGCATTTCCACGCCCGCGTGCTCTGAGGTTCGGTTGCCATAACCGCCCAGTCTGACTGGTTGTGTGGGCGTGATGTTCACACTGGCGGCACCGGCACGCCAATCGGCCATGCACGGCATTTGTCCAAGCAGCCACAGCATGCCTGCGGCCATCGCCAGCTTCAAGCTTTGGTCCAGGGCTGCTTTGGCAATCATCTGGTTATTCTGCCGGGAAAGGCGGTGATTTGCCAAGGTTTTGACTGCATCCATTTGTGGCTTGAAGCGATGTAAATATGATCTGAAACAAACATGAATCCCAAGTGACAGGTCGGCGTCAGAATGCGATCGCTGCGGTGTTTCCATTTGCCATTCCAATCTGGGGAGGGAGGAAACGAATCCCGTTCCTGGTTGTCTGAGTCCCGTCCATGAAATCATCCAAGTCTTCCTCTGCCCGCCGTCCTCCACCGCGCCTTTCACGCTGGGCAAGGTTGAAACGGATGTTTGTGCTGGGGATCATCAGCTGCGGCCTGCTGGGTGGAGCCATTGTTGCCGCCATTGTCGGCATCTACTCGCAGATGGCCGACAAATATGACCTCACCCAGCTTGGCCGCATGCCCGAGCGCACGATTGTCACCGATGCCCAGGGCGAGCTGCTCGGCCGCATGCATGGGGAGAACCGCATTGTCGTGCCCTTCAATCAAGTTTCACCGCACTTCATCAAGGCGCTGCTGGCGCGGGAGGACAGCCGCTTTTATCACCATGGCGGCATTGATTACATCGGCGTGGCGCGTGCCTTTGTGCGGAACATCAAAGACCGCCGCGTGGTGCAGGGGGCGAGCACGATCACCATGCAGCTCGCGCGCAACAGTTACCCGGATCTCAACGACCGGTCGTTTCACCGCAAGCTCATCGAGATGCTGCTCGCCCGCCGCATCGAGAAGGCCTGGAGCAAGGATCAGATCCTGGAGCACTACGTGAACCGCATCTTTTTCGGCACTGGCCTTTATGGCATCCAGCGCGCCAGCCAGGTGTACTTCGGCAAGCACGCCAGCCAGCTCACCCTCAGTGAGGGCGCGATGATCGCCGGCATCATCCGCAGCCCCGTGCGCTTTTCGCCTTTCCGCAATTTTGAAGGTGCGACCAAGGAGCGCGACGTCGTGCTCCAGCGCATGCTGCAAACGAAGGTGATCACACGGGAGGAGGAGCTCGCCGCGCGTTATGCGGACATTGTCCTGCGTGCCCAGCCTTTGTTCCAAAGCCAGGGTGACTACGCGCTGGATGCCGTGAAGCGCGATCTGGATCGCCTGCTGGAAGACCATGAGATCGAGGATGGCGGCCTGCAGGTGCACACCACGCTGAGCAAAGAACTCCAGACGACCGCTGAAGCCTCCGTGGAAAAACGCCTGTCCGATGTGGAAAAACTGCCCGGTTACAGACACCCCACCAAGGCGGCCTTTGACTCCACCTATGATGGAACTCGTGAACTGTCTTCCACTCCCTATCTCCAGGGCGCACTCATGGTCATCGACAACGCCACCGGCGGCATCCTCGCACTCGTCGGCGGGCGCGACTATCGTCAGAGCAAGTACAACCGCGCCACGCTGGGCCAGCGCCAGATCGGTTCCACCGTGAAACCCTTTGTCTATGCCGCGGCCGTGGCCGGAGGCTTCATGCCGGGTTCCTTCATCGACGACGCCCCGCTCAGGCCCGGAGAGATCGAGGGCGCTGATCCCGGCTGGAATCCGCAGAACTCGGACGGCAAGTTTCTTGGGCAACAAACTTTAACGAATGGTCTCGTCCTGAGCCGCAACACGATGACGATCCGCGTTGGCAACTTTGCCGGACTCGATCGCGTGCTCAATTTACTTGGCAATGCCGGGATCGGCGAGCATGCGGCGCGCACGCCGCAGATTTTCATCGGCAATCTCGGCGGCAATCCCAGGGAAATGACCAGCGCCTTCAGCATCTTTCCCAATGGAGGCATCCGCCGCCGGCCCTTTCTCATTGACCGCATCACTGACAAGGCCGGTAACATTCTTTATAGTACCAACATCATTGAAGTTGAAGTCACAACACCCGGCGTTGCTCATCTCATGCGGCGCATTCTCGCCCAGGTCATCGACAAAGGCACTGCCGCCAGCGTGCGCTCCCAGCATGGATTCAAAGAGGTCGGCGGCGGCAAAACCGGTACCACCAATGACTACAAGGACGCCTGGTTCGCCGGTTACACGGATCGTGTCACCTGCGGCGTGTGGGTTGGTTTGGACAAGCCGCAGACCATCATCGAAGAAGGCTACGGCAGTAAACTCGCCATCCCGATCTGGGCTGACGTGATGAAAAAGGCGGTCGAGATCGGCTACATCCCGCCCGGTCCGCGCACCGAGCCACCGCTTGCGAAAGTCTCTCTCTGCGCTCTCAGCAGTCAGCTCGCCGGTCCTGCCTGCCAGTCCAGCGGAACGGCCTATGAAGACGTGCTGCCCTACGAACTCATTCCCCAGAACTCGTGCAACTCTCATCAGGGCATGGCCGCCCAATCAAGGCCCGGCTATGGCCCGTCAAGGCCGAGAGGACCAGGCTTGCTGGACCGAATTCGCGGCTGGTTTCAGTGAGTGGACCATGGCGGCATGTCATCGTGAAGAGTGATTCAACCCCTGGCCGGGATCCGCTTGAACTTGGATGGCCTGAATGAGTGGACGCAGGCGTTCGATCGTCTTTCTGCCGATGCCATGGACTCGGGCCAACGCCTCCACCGAATCGAAAGGGCGTGCCTGGAAGATGGCCTGAGCCAATGCCGGACCAATGCCCGGCAGTGAATCCAGTTCATTCAGGGAGGCTGAATTGATGTCGATCAGGGATGACTCAATCACGTGCCCCGCCTCGCGTCCTCTGCGTGCCGCTTCTGAATCGGATAGCACTGCCACCATCGCGATGGCCAGCAGCGCCACCATGGCCAAGTTCCAGATCGAAGACGATGCCACGACCTCATCAAGTCCTGCGGTGCTCTGTGGGCATTTCGGAGAATGGGGCTCGATCGACATGCGAGAAACTGTGCACAGCACTTCTTTTTTGCCAATCATAGAGCCCAAAAATGCGCTCACCATTCAAGGAGGACTTTCACGATCATCCATCGGCTTCTCCGTCAACTGCCCGGAAATCACCTGGAAAACGGCAGGCCTTGAAACGCTTTACACGATGACTGATCCTACCGTGGATTGGATTGGCTCGGCCATTGACAATGAAGTGCTCATTGGAACTGAGAAATTCGCGATCGAAACCAAAATGATCCTGCACAAAAACTTTGGTCCGTTGTCTGTGGTCGATCACGGCATTCTCGAAGCTGAGTGGGAAGGTCCTGACTATGCCCGGCTCATGGGTGTGCTCGGAAACACCCTCGGTGCCTGTTATCAGTTCAATCCCAAGTTTTTCATCGGCGTGGTAGGAAGCCATGACGTGGAATTGGCCAATTGGTCCCGGGGGCAACACGTCGCGTATGCGGGGCCTAACATTCCCTATCGTACCAGAGGCATGAACCAGCCCGGCAAAGGTTCATTCTTTGCCACCCATTTTTGAGAGGCAACTGGCCATCGAAACGATCGGGAAACCGACAGGCTTCCGGCGGTAACAGCACGCCGATCCCGGGGCGGAGCAGGATCAAAGCTCGATGTTGTCGATCAGGCGGGCTTTATCAAAGAACACGGCCAGGGCAATGAGGCTGTGCGGGTGGGCGATATCGAGGGGTTGGAGGGTGTCCTGATCGACAACGGCGATGTAGTCTTTCCGGCCAAGATTCGCGTGGGCGGCGAGGTGGTCATGGATGAGATCGAGCAATTTTTTGGCACCGGTAACGCCGCCCTGCCAGGCCTGGCGGGCCGCTACCAAAGCCGCACGCAGCGCGGGTGCCTGAGCGCGTTCGGCCGGGCTGAGGTAGCGGTTGCGGGAGCTCATGGCCAGGCCGTCGGGCTCGCGCACGGTCTCGATGCCATGGATCTTCACCGGGATGTCGAGATCACGGACAAGGCGGCGGATGATGGCGAGTTGCTGGTAGTCTTTTTTGCCAAAGACGGCCTCGTCCGGCTGCACCAGATTGAAGAGCTTGGCCACCACGGTGCAGACGCCGTCGAAATGTCCGGGACGACTGGCTCCACAGAGGACTTTGGACAGGCTGCTCTCGCTGATTTTGATGCTGCGGTCGGCATGATAGACCTCCTTCAGGGCGGGGGCAAAGACCATGTCGGCACCGGCTCCCCGGCACATCATCAAATCGTTTTCCAGCGTCCGCGGGTAGCGGTCGAAGTCTTCGTTGGGACCGAATTGAAGGGGATTGACGAAGATGCTGGCGACCACTTTGGCCTCAGGGCCGGCAAGCTGGCGTGCTTCACGCACCAGGGTGGTGTGGCCTTCATGAAGCGCCCCCATGGTGGGCGCAAAGATGACATGCCCGGCGGTTTTTCTCCAGGCGCGGAGGTCTTTGACAGTTTCGATCAGGATCATGATTTCAGGTCTCGGGATTCAAAAGCCGCCACACCCAGGACAAAGAGGGAGAGGTTCACGGCCATGAGCGCGGTGTAGTCGCGGATGATGATGGGCCAGGGCGGGTTTTCGATGAGAAGACGCGCCCAACTAATGATGTGTTTGCTGAGCAGAAAGTGGTCGTAGTCCGCCATGAAGCCCGTCTCGCGCAGGATGCGGTCAATCAGGATGTAGGAAAGCGCGCCGATGGTAGCCGCCGCCGGTTTGATGGGGAAGCAGGACAGGAAAAAGGCGATGCTGCTGATCGTGGTCATGCTCAGGGAAAGGAAGACCGACGCGAGCGCGAAGTGCTGCAGGCCGGGACCCCAGTCGTAGAAAGTCAGAAGCCCAATCTCCGGCACCACGACAAAGAAGCCGCCACCCCAGCCTTTGATCAGGACGCCGAGCAGAAAGGCTGACCAGGTGATGAATTGGATCAGCGCGATCGTGTAGCCGATGCAGGTGAGGTACTTGATCAACAGCAGGCGAGCACGGCTGATCGGACGCACCAGAAGCAGCCGGTAGTGGCCGTCCTCACCCTCCTTCGCCACGATGTCCCCGGCCACGAGTGCCAGATAAATGGCTCCCAGCAGCACCACGGAAAAGCCGAGGATGATCTGGGCCAGGGTGAGTGCGGAGTAATATTGATCAAAGGCCTGCCCCTGACGTGAAATCATGCGCTCAAAAATACGCTCCACGCCTTTGAGGCGGAAGATGATCAGGATCACAATTTCCAGCGCTAGAAACGCGCCGAAACCGATGTAGGTGCGGCGGCGCGCGAAGAGTTTCAGCAGTTCACCCTGCCACTGTCGGAAGAATAAAATCATGCACCGGTCATCCCCAGATAAAATTCTTCCAGCGTTGGTTTGTGCGGCTGCCAGGAGTCCACGCGCACGCCGGCCTCCACCAGCAGTTTCAGCATTTCATGCCCCGCCACATGGGCGGGCAGGGTGACAATGCCGGTTGCGGGATCCATGGCTGCCGCAGCGCGGGAGAGCACCTCGCGCGCCTTGGTCAGATCACGCGTCTGCAGGATGAAGGCCGACTGGCTTTTCTCCTGCGATGGCACGGGGCCTTCATACATCTTGCGGCCCTGCTTGAGAATGACACAGCGGTCGCACATCAACTCCACTTCGCCGAGCAGGTGGGAGTTGATCAGGATGGTCATGCCGAAGTCGGAACGCAGCTTCATCACGAACTCGCGAAACTCGCGGATGCCCTCGGGATCAAGCCCGTCCGTGGGCTCATCAAGCAGCAGGCATTTGGGCATTGGCAGCAGTGCTTGCGCCAGTGCCAGCCGCTGTCTCATGCCGTGGCTGTAAGTCTTTGTCTTGTGATTGGCGCGCTCCCCCAGGTTCACCAGTTTCAGGATGCGCCGGGCTTCGGTTTCATCCCACCAGCCTGAGAGGGAGCAGAGCACGCGCAGGTTTTGCCAGCCGGTCAGGTAATCATAAAAATGCGCCGCCTCATAGATGGCACCGACATGACTCAGTGCCCGCGCCCGCTCCTGCTGCACGGAGTGTCCGGCGATGCGCACCTCTCCGTCATCCGGTCTAATCATGCCGAGCGTGATGCCGAGCA
>CAJCCF010000055.1 GCA_903960845.1 uncultured Verrucomicrobiota bacterium
CCCAGAATCGGCTCCGAGTAGTCCGACTGCTTCAGCCCGGCCCCCGCCCAAAGCTGATTCGCCGCCGACCAGAGGCGCTTCTCCAAGGTATCGGTGGGGAGGTCTTTTTCAGAAGGGGCAGTCCAGATCAGGTGGTCGTAGGCAGTCGCGTAAAGGTTTTACCGATTAAAGCGGTTCCTGTGATCAATGGCAAGGAAAGGCGGGATGGAGGCGGAAAAAGCAGACATGGGAAAGCAGAAAGCTGAAATGACCGTAGGGGGAAAGGCCCGAAATACAAACTACCGGCAAGGCTCCAATCACCGCAGACGAAGTGTGCAGACTACCCCCGGCCAACACTGCGGACTGAAGTCCGCGCTCCAAGCACCCTTCAGCCATTTTTTGAAACATGAGTGTCACCTATGTATTGAACCTGAACCATCCTGCCAGCACGCTCAAAAGCTGAGGGATGCAGTGTTCACCAATCGTTGGCTTTGAGATCGTGAACCTTTGAACTTGAAACTTGAAACAGGATTCCAGACTGGGCTAGCCTGCCCGCCTATGACACGATGGTTGACCGGTCTTTATTTGCTCTGCCTGCCCATGATGGCTGCGGACGGCCTTTGGAAACCGCTGCCATCACTGCCGGACGCAGAGGGGTTTGCTGGAGCGTTTGCCGGCGTGGCGGATGGCGCGCTGCTGGTGGCGGGTGGCACCAATTTCCCGGACAAGAAGCCCTGGGAGGGCGGCACGAAGCTTTGGTATGACAAGGTGTATGCGCTGAAGGAACCTTCGGGTAAATGGCAGATCGCCGGCAGGTTGCCGAAACCGAATGGCTATGGTGTGAGCCTCACCACGGAGTCCGGATTGATCTGCATCGGGGGCGGTGATGCATCTGCGAATTTCCGCGAGGTGATCCGGATCAGATTCAAGGGGGGGAAACTGATGACCGAACCCCTGCCTGCCCTGCCCCGGGCCTGCGCTCTCATGGCTGGCGCAAAGCTCGGCCAGGTCATTTATATTGCAGGAGGCATTGAGAAACCGGCGGACACGGTGGCGCTAACCAACTTTTTGGCATTGGATCTGGAGAGACTGAACGAAGGATGGAAACCGCTGCCCGCCTGCCCGGGTTCAGCACGCATCCTGCCAACGATGGCTGCGGTGGATGGCGCGGTGTATCTGTTCAGCGGCGCTGCCTTGAAGCCCGGTCCGGATGGCAAGGCGGCACGTGAATGGCTGAAGGACGCCTGGCGCTACTCTCCGGAAGCAGGCTGGAAGCGACTCGCTGATCTGCCGCGAGTCTCTGTGGCGGCCCCCTCCCCTGCACCGGTTCGTGGCGGCAGGATGCTTCTCATGGGTGGCGATGATGGCGCGCTGGTTCATTTTGAGCCAAAGGACAGGCATCCCGGTTTCCCGCGAGAGGTTCTGGCCTATGATTGGAACCGGGATGTGTGGGCTCGCGATGGCGAGGTGCCTTTCTCATTGGTCACGACGCCGGCGGTGGAATGGCATGGCGCCATCGTCATCCCTGGGGGTGAGGCACGCCCCGGGAAGCGCTCGCCCGAGGTGTGGTGGCGGACTTATTGAGGTCCCTTCAGCCTCTCCAGTTTAAGCAATGGCGCTGCGGGTGAGGCAAACTGGGCGACGAAAAGATTGCCCGATGCATCAGCGGTGACGCCGTGGGGATGGATGAAGGTCTTTCCATCACTGCGCATGGGTTGGAGAACACCGCCTTGGTAGTCTGCGGGCGGGGCGCCGATGTTGGAGACGATTTTAAAATCGTGATCGACAATGGAGATGAAGCCCGGGGCGTTTTTGTCCTTCGGCCATTGGTCGCCAAGGTGCGGAATGAGGCTGTGCTCACCCATGATCACGAAGTCACGCGGATTTCCGCCGGGAAAGGGAAGCTTGTCGATGAACTGGCCATCCAGCGTGAAGCGTTTGACCTCCTGCTGGTCGCTCATGGCGATCACCATCTTTGGCGCAGCAGGATCACGCAGATCGAGTCCGCCACCATGCGGGCCCCAATGATGGAGCTGGTTTTCTCCGTCACCCAGATTGCCGCCCCAGGATCTGATCCAGGTGCCATCGGCGGCATAGGCGTGGATGTAATCCTTGCCGTAGCCATCAAAGATCCACAGGCGCCCATCGGGGTGATGCAGAATCTTCGATGGGCGATACTCGTCCGCTTTGGCATACAGGCCGCTTTTTTCCGGCCAGGGATAGCGGGCGAGTTCTTCTCCATCGAGCGTGAGCTTGCGCACCTCATGCAGCGCGGTGTCGGTGATGAAGAGCACTTCGCGCCCGTTTTCTTTGACCAAAGTCATGCCATGCGCTCCGGGCATCCGCGCAGTCCAGTGCTTGATGAGAGCGCCGGTTTTGGCATCAAGGATGACGACATTGTTGCGCGCGTCATCGGTGAGGAAGAACAGCCGGCCCACAGAGTCCACCGCGACTGAGTGGCCATTTTTCACCTGCACCTGAGCCAGAGCCTCACGCCCCCATCCGGAGACGACACGGTAGCGGTACTCCCCCTGGCCGAGGATGGTCGCATCCGCCCAAAGGCTGGCACAAAACGAGGCAAAGATGAAGAGCAGTCGGGCAAACATGTTTGGATGCAACCACACAGAACCCCGGCTGAAAAGAGTAAACCTGGAAACTGTGTTGAGAGTGGAGAGTTTCTTGTTGAGTGCGTGAAGCGGAAGCCATTCAAGCCGCCACAAGCACTCACCTATTCAGTGAATGAAGTCGGAAGATTCAAGGCGTTGAGTTTGAATCACTCA
>CAJCCF010000056.1 GCA_903960845.1 uncultured Verrucomicrobiota bacterium
GATCTGAGCCCGCCGCAGCGCATCCTCATGGTCGGTCTGAATGGCGCGGGTAAAACCACCACGTCCGCCAAGCTCGCCAACTGGCTGAAGAAACAGGGCAAGCGCCCACTGCTCATCGCGCTCGACCTTTACCGCCCTGCGGCGGTCACACAGCTTCAAGTGCTCGGCCAGCAACTCGGCGTACCGGTTTGTGTGCCGCAGGCGGGTGAAACCGATGTCGTCAAGGCCACCAAGGCCGCTCTGGTTTGGCTGGAACAGCAAGGCAGCGGTGTCGCCATCTTTGATACCGCCGGTCGTCAGGAGGTCGATGACGCGTTGCTGAACGAACTCAAGCAGGTGCGCGATCTTGTGCAGCCGCGTGAAACCCTGCTGGTGGCGGATGCCGCCACGGGTCAGCAGGCCGTCAGCGTCGCCACCAAATTCCACGAGACGGTGACGATCACCGGCTTGATCATGACCAAGCTCGATGGCGATGCTCGTGGTGGTGCGCTGCTTTCCATGCGCCAGGTCACCGGCTGTCCGGTGAAATTTCTCGGCACGGGTGAAAAGGTGGATCAGCTCGAAGTCTTCCACCCTGACCGCATGGCCCAGCGCATCCTGGGCATGGGCGATGTGGTAAGCCTGGTTGAGAAAGCCGCGCAGGAGATCGATGAAAAAGAAGCCATGGGCATGATGCGCCGCATGGAGCAGAACAAGTTCGACCTCACTGACATGCTTAACCAACTCCGCTTCATGAAGAAGCTTGGCCCGCTCGAGGGCCTGCTTGGCATGATTCCAGGCATGGGCAAAATCAAAAATATGCCCGGTGTGGATGACAAGCGAATGAAGCATGTGGAGGCGATCATTCTTTCCATGACACCCAAGGAGCGCAGCAACCCCAGCGTCCTCAATGGCAGCCGCCGCAAGCGCATTGCAGGTGGCTGTGGCCGTCCGGTGATGGAGATCAATCAACTGCTCAAGCAGTTTGACATGATGAAAGGCCTGATGTCCAACAAAGGAGCCATGTCTCAAATGGCGGGCGGTCTTTTCGGTGGCAAAGGCATGGGCGGAATGATGGGCGGTATGCCCCAAATGCCCAAAGGCATGATGCCCGGCGGCAAGATCAAGCGCTCCAAGGGATTCCGGCTCGGTGGCTAGGCTTGATTGAAGTGCAGGCTCCTTCCGACATCGGGAGCACACAAAGAAAGTTCGCGCTGACCTCCTAACTATTGTTTGAACAAACACCCGTGGTTACCCTGTCTGAAAATGGCAAGGAGATCACGCTATGAATACCACGATTCCACACCCGCATGGTGCAGGACTCATGCGTGCGACAAACGGCCTTGCAGAAGGTGGTGACGGGTTCCCAGCAATGTTGCATGCCGTGCCAAGGATCGGCCTGGTTCTCTCTGGAGGTGGCGCACGAGGCTTGGCGCATGTGGGCGTCCTTCAGATCCTGGAAGAACAAAAAATCCCCATCTGCGCTGTGGCAGGCACAAGCATGGGTGCCTATGTCGGCTCGCTCTTTGCCGCAGGCCTCGATACCGCAAAATTGGTTGAACTGGCCGGGGAGATTCGAAACCGCAAAGCGTTGTTGAAGCTCATGGATCCCATTTTCCCGCCGAGTGCGGGTTTGATCAGGGGTGATAAAATCCGCCGGCACCTGGAGCGCACACTGGGTTCTTGTACTTTTGAAGAACTCAAGCTGCCATTGCTCGTGGTCGCGACGGATCTGGACACCATGCAGGCCCATGTTTTTGATCGCGGCTCAGTGGCGCAGGCCGTGCATGCCAGCGCCGCCATTCCCGGCGTCTGCGCACCCGTGGTTGTCGACGGACGCCGCTACACCGACGGCGGGGCTGCCGATCCCCTGCCCATCAGCATCCTGCGCGAGCGTTTCGAGCTTGATGCGGTGATTGCCATCAACGTGCTGCCCACCAATGAAGACACCCTCAGCTGTGACGACAAGGCATGTAGCCATTCAAAAAAGCGTTCCAGCCTTTTCTTCCGCCTGATCCATCCCGTCAACCTTTTGGCCGATGGCAACGTGCTGGACATCTTCCGTCGCGCCCTGATGTGCGCGCAGGTTCAGCTCATGGAAAAAGAGGCGCGCAGTGCGGACATCCTCATTCACCCCTTCCATTGCGGCGGCACCTGGTTCGATTTCGAAAACTACGAGCGCTACATCGAATCGGGGCGTGTCGCTGCCGAGGCCGCCCTTCCTGCCATTCGAGACCTGTTTTCCAACTCAACCCCAATGAATCATGAAACTCCTGTCCAACACTCCGGTGTGGGACGCCACGCCGCCTGAAGTCTGGCACGGCTGGCAACTGCACCGCCTGCGCACCTACCTCAGAGACCGGGTGCTGCCCTTCAGCATGCACTATCAGAGGCTCTTTGCGGAGCACGATGTGCATCCGGAAGACATCGCCAGTTTGGAAGACTGGTCCAGAGTTCCCCTGACGTCGAAGAGCGATCTCACGGTGTCGCGTGAGCAGCAGCGCGAGTTCATCCTCGCTCCCGACGAAGCGGTGCTTCGCCGTGAGTGGGGCGTGATTTTAAATGCGCTCATGCATGGCCAGGCTGCTGCGCGAGAGAAGATTGAAACAGAATTCCGTCCGGTGCTCATGACCAGCACCACCGGCCGCTCTTCGGATCCCGTGCCGTTTTTTTTCACCAAACATGATCTGGCCAATCTCGACGTCACCGGCCGCAGGATGATGGAATGCGGAGGTTCACAACACGATTTCCGTCATGTGAATGCCTTCCCCTTTGCGCCACACCTGGCTTTCTGGCAGGCGCATCATGCGGGCCTGGGTTTTGGCGCATTCATGGTCAGCACCGGCGGTGGCAAGGCCATGGGCACGGAGGGAAACATCGCGCTGATCGACAAAATTCAGCCGGATGTCCTGATCGGCATGCCAACATTCATTTATCACCTGATGCGTCAGGCCGTCGAGATGGGCAGACACTGGCCTAACATCAAGCGCATCACCCTTGGCGGTGAGAAAGTGGCTGATGGTTTGCGCGCGCGCCTGCTCGATCTCGCCCGGGAACTGGGCAGCAGGGACACGCACATCATCAGCACTTACGGCTTTACCGAGGCCAAGATGGCTTTCCCTGAATGCCCCGGCAAAACAGGCAACGGCTCCACCGGTTTCCATCTCAGTCCCGATCTTGGCATCATCGAACTCATTGATCCGCGCACCGGAGTCCCGGTGGAGGAAGGTCAGGCCGGTGAGATTGTCTTCACGCCGCTTGATTCGCGCGGCACCGTGGTGCTGCGCTACCGGACGGGCGACATTGCGGAAGGCGGCCTCACCTGGGCACGCTGCCCGCACTGCGGACGCACCTGCCCGCGCCTGCTCGGCCCCATCAGTCGTGTCAGTGAGGTGCGCGAGCTGAACCTGGACAAGATCAAGGGCACGCTCGTGAACTTCAATATCCTGGAGCATCTGCTCGATGACATGAAAGGCGTGGCAGCCTGGCAGCTCGAAATCTGCAAGCACGACAATGACCCTCTGGAGGTGGACGAACTCGTTCTCCATGTCGCACCCGAAAACAGCGTGATTACGGATGACCTCGAACATCGTCTCATCCGCCGCTTCGCTGAAGTCACCGAAGTTCAGCCTAACGAGATTTGTTTTCATGACCTTCCCGCCATGCGCGAGCGACTAGGCATCGGCAGGCTGATCAAAGAGGCAAAACTGATCGACAAGCGCCCTAAATCCCCGGGCTCCCGCTCCAAGTGTGAACTGACAACCACGAACTGAGACTCCTACCCATGAAACCGCTCTACATCATCGCCGCCGTCCGCACGCCATTTGCACGCGCAGGCACCTCGCTGGCCTCACTTGATGCAGTGGATCTCGGAAAAGCTGCGGTCTCCGCATTGCTCGACCGCAGCGGCATCGATCCACAACGCGTGGATGAAACCATCTTCGGCTGTGTGGGCCAACCAGCCAACGCACAAAACATCGCGCGCGTCATCGCCCTGCGCGCCGGCTTGCCGGAATCAAAACCCGCCATGACGGTGCATCGCAATTGCGCCTCGGGTCTTGAAGCACTGACCACGGCTCACGCCAGGATGTGCGCAGATCAGGGTGATGTGTTCATCGTCGGCGGCACGGAGAGCATGTCGAACATGCCCCTGTATTTCTCCCGCAGTGCGGCGCAAAAATTTGGATCTCTGAACAGGGCACGCAGCTTCACGGATAAACTCGGAGCAGTCACCGCTTTCCGTCCCGCCGATTTCTCGCCGGTGATTGGACTCAAACTTGGTCTCACTGATCCCGTTGTGGAAATGAACATGGGAGATACGGCCGAGTTGATTGCACGTGAATTCAAGATCAGCCGCGATGCGCAGGACGCGTTTGCCCTGCGCAGCCATCAGCGTGCCACAGCGGCGGCACCAGCGCTGCAGCACGAGACCACACCCCTCTATGTCATGGGCCGCGAGGTGCAGCCCGTGCTCGCCGACAATGGCATTCGCACCGACAGTTCCATGGAAAAATTGGCAGGTTTGAAACCCATGTTCGATCGCGAGCATGGCACCGTCACGGCGGGCAACTCCAGCCAGATCACCGATGGTGCCGTGGCCCTGCTCGTCGCGAGTGAGGAAGCCATGATCCGTCATGACTGGCAGCCAATCGGACGGCTGGTTGACTACGCCTACACCGGCTGCGATCCGCGCCGCATGGGCCTGGGTCCGGTGCGTGCCATGGATGCGGTGCTGCATCGTGCCGGCATGAAACTCGATGACATGGACATCATTGAGATCAACGAAGCCTTTGCCGCCCAGGTGCTGGCTGTGCAGCAGTGCCTCAAAGAACCGGCCAGCGCCCGTCGCGCTGGATTAGATGAACCGCTCGGCGACATCCCTGATGAAAAGCTCAATCCGCGCGGTGGTTCCATCGCTCTTGGACATCCTGTCGGAGCCACAGGCGCACGACTGGTTCTCACGGCACTCGACCAGCTTCGCGAAAGCAAGACAAGACGCGCCCTGGTGACACTCTGCATCGGCGGAGGCCAGGGCGGTGCAGCCATTTTCGAACGCGTCTAACCAACCACTCCACCACCATGAAAACACATCTCTTGGAAGCTGTCACGGCTAACAGGGAGCCCTTCCTGTCTCATTCACCCGCCATTATCACGCCGCTTAAAAAGCTAAAGCATTTTCGCCTCGACGTGGATGCCGATCACCTTGCCTGGATCACCTTTGACACACTCAACAGCACGGCCAACGTCTGGAACGAGACAACTCTCGATGAGTTCAATGTCTGCCTGGATGTGATTGCCTCAAGACCTGAGGTCCGCGCCGTGATCATCCGCAGCGCCAAAGAGAAGATCACTGTCGCCGGAGCCGATTTGAAGGCTCTGCGACTGTCCTCCGTGAAAAAGCTGGAGCACTTGATCGACCTCGGCCAAGGCACCTTCAACAAGCTGGCTGCTCTGCCCATGCCAAAGGTGGCACTCATTCACGGAGCCTGCGTCGGCGGCGGTTTTGAAATGGCGCTCGCCTGTGATGTCCGCATCGCCAGCGACAGCGAGATCACTCGAATCGGCCTTCCTGAAACACAACTTGGCCTCGTGCCTGCATGGGGTGGATCAACACGCCTGCCGCGCTTGATTGGACTGGCAAAGGCTCTTGATCTGATCATCAGCGGCAGGCAACTCAAAGGCCACGATGCCAAACGGCACGGCCTGGTTGATGCCGTGGTGCCTCGCGAACATCTTGAAAATTCCGCGCGCGCCATGATCGGCAATGTCCGGCACACACACCGGATGAAGGAGCCGGTCCTTCTCCGCAAGTTCATCGCCTATCAGGCACGAAAAACCGTGCGGGCAAAAACGCGCGGACTTTATCTCGCGCCGCTCAGAGCGATCGAAGTTGTGACGCGCGCGCCATTCATGACTCAGCCAAAGGCCATGGAACTGGAGAAGCATGCCATTCTCGATCTTGCTCTCACGCCCGAGACAGAGCGCCTGATCGATGTCTTTCTGCATAACGAAGAGGCCGCAAAGAAACCATGGCCGCGCGGCGTGGCGCTGAAGGTGCATGACGTGGCGGTCATCGGCGCCGGCATCATGGGTGCGGGCATCGCCCACTGGCTGGCCTCACGCGGACACCGTGTGTTGATGCAGGACATCAGCACCGAATCACTTGCCCGCGGCCTGTCACGTGTTCGTGACCTCCTTTCCGAAGGCCTGAAGCGCCGCGCCATCACCCGCCTGGAGATGCGCCAGACATTTGACCGCCTCACACCGGATCACACCCGGGCACCGCTGGCTCATCAGCAGATGGTGATCGAGGCCGCGACTGAAGACATGGCGCTTAAAAAGAAAATCTTCGCGGATCTCGCCACGCGCACTTCCGCAGACACGATCCTCGCCACCAATACTTCAGCGCTTTCAGTGACTGAACTCGCCGGCGCGGTGCCCAATCCTGAGCGCGTGATCGGCCTGCATTTCTTCAACCCGGTGCACCGCATGCCACTGGTGGAGATCATCGTCACAGCGTGGACAACCGATGACATGATTGCCACGGCCGTGAGTTTTGTGCAGCGCCTGGGCAAAACGCCGATCGTGGTGAAAGACAGCCCTGGCTTCATCGTCAACCGCATACTCATGCCTTATCTACTGGAGGCCGTGCGTCTGCATGATGAGGGCGTTCCAGTGACATTGATTGATGAGGCCATGCTTGAATTTGGCATGCCGATGGGACCAATGCGCCTGCTTGATGAAATTGGTCTGGATGTTGCCGCGCATGTCGGTCTGACCATGACGGCTGCCTACCCTGAGCGTCTGCCAAAGAGTGAAACACTCGACCGCATGATCGCTGAAGGAAAGCTGGGCAGGAAATCCGGTGAAGGTTTTTACAAGCACCCGCATAAACCTTCGATTCAACATTGGTCGGAGTCCCATCACCTGCTCATGGATCTGGTTCAGGAACGACTCGTCGGACTCCTCCGCGATGAGGCCCGCCGCTGCAGCCATGAAGGCATCGCACGCAGCGATGCCGACATCGAACTGGCCATGATTCTAGGCACAGGTTTCCCCGCTTTCAGAGCGCTCCACTCCTAACCCCCAACACGACCATGAAAACTGACACACTTACCGACAATCAAGCCACACTCATCGATACTTCGAAGATGTCCGCCGGTCAGAGGGCGTCATTGGAAATGGCTGAGGCGGCGCGTGATGAACGCAGCAACACCGGCCTTGCCGCAGGCCTGTTCTTTGGCAGAGCGGACTTCACGAAGTTGCTGCCTTTCCCCAAGCAATCCGTCGAAGACAGGGACCAGGGAGACGCCTTCCTTGCCCGTCTGCGCAAGGTGCTCGATGAATTTGCCGATCCTGACGCCATCGATCGTGACGGCGAGATTCCCGACGTGCTGCTTGAGGAACTGGCCAGGCTGGGTGCCTTCGGCATCAAGATTCCGGTGAAGCATGGCGGGCTCGGGCTGTCGCAGACCAACTACTCGCGTTCGGCCATGATGCTCGGCAGTGAGTGTGGAAATCTCGCGGCGCTGCTGAGCGCACATCAATCGATTGGCGCGCCACAACCGCTGATTCTCTTCGGCACCGAGGAACAAAAAGCAAAGTATCTTCCGCGTTGCGCGAAAGGTGAGATCAGCGCCTTTGCCCTCACTGAAAACAATGTCGGCAGCGACCCGGCACAGATGCAAACCATCGCTACGCCTGATGGCGATGACTTCATCATCAATGGCGAGAAACTCTGGTGCACCAACAGCCTGAAAGCCGGCCTCATCATCGTGATGGCGCGCACTCCGACAAAAGAAAAACCCAATGCCACCACCGCCTTCATCGTCGAGACCACGATGCCGGGTGTCGAGATCGTCTGCCGCTGCCGTTTCATGGGACTGCGGGCGCTCTACAATGGTGTGGTGCGGTTTGAAAACGTGCGCGTGCCAAAGGAAAACATCATTGGC
>CAJCCF010000057.1 GCA_903960845.1 uncultured Verrucomicrobiota bacterium
CCTTTTTTGACAGCATCAAGAAGCGCTTGGGTGAGGGCAGCAGCTACTCGGTGAAACTCGTGCCCGATGACACCCAGTTCTTTGGCGACATCGCCCTCGCTCATGGCACTGCGAATGAAACCGTGAAGTTAGGCAATGGCAGCAGCTTCTCCTACACGACACGCTGGACTGCCCTGTTAAGAAAGCTCGGCGGCACCTGGAAAGCCGAGCGCCTGCACGTCTCGCTCAATCCCATCGACAACCCGATTGTGGCGGCCCGGTGCAGGGCGCAGAATTGGACGATCGGAATGGTCACCACAGCGATGGGAATCGTGGTGGGCTTTCTGGCGGCCCGCTTGAGGCGGAAGGCCTGATCATGCGGGTGTCCTAAACCAGGCAGCCTTTTTCAGGCCTTGGCGGCGAGACGGCGGCGGGCGGATTTGGCCGGTGGGGCGGGTTGCGGCGGGGACTCTTTGAGCGCACGCAGTTCCTTTTCCACTTCGGCGAGGCGGCGGGAGGTGGCGTCGAGTTTCTTGGCGACGAGGCGGGCGACGAACTCGAACAATGAGGCATGGAAGGCCGGGTCTTCCTCACGCGGATGGATGTCCTGAAGGAATTTTTGATCGACCGCGAGGCATAGCGCCCGGCTGCTGGCGATGACGGAGGCGGCGCGCCTGTCCTGATTGACGAGGGCGAGTTCACCGAACACCTCACCGACACGGGTGATGGCGGCGACCTTCTTGCCGCTGACCCGCACTTCGAGCTCCCCGCTGAGCAGGATGTAGATGCGGCTGTCGATGCTGCCTTCCTGGATGATGACATCCTCCTTGTCGCACTGGAGGAGGCTGGATGAGGTGAGCACTTCATCAAGCTGCTCATCGGTGAAACTGTTGAGGAAAGGGACCGAGTTCAAAGGCTCGGGCAGGCGGCCGTCTTCGTGGATGTAGGCGTACTCTTTCATGATGTGTGCGCGCAGTATTTCATGCCGGAGTGCCTCTCAACAAGATCAATCCCATTCCAACAGAGTTTTTTTGTCCCTTCAGCAAGCGTCCGCTTTAGGTGCCAAAACAGCGGTCTCCGGCATCGCCTAGGCCGGGAACAATGTAGAACTGGGCATTGAGACCCTCGTCGATGGCGGCGGTGATGACGGGTACATCGGGGTGGGACTCATGCAGCGACTCGAGTCCGGCAGGGCTGCTGACGACACAGATGAAGATGAGTCGCTCCGCCCCGGCTTGTTTGAGCTGCGTGATCGCCGCGCAGGCGCTGCCTCCGGTGGCGAGCATGGGATCGAGCACGAAAACGTCGGCCCTGCCGAGGATGGCGGGCATTTTGGCGTAGTAGGGCTTTGGCCGCGCAGTCTCCTCACAGCGGGCGATGCCGATATGCGCGACGGTGGCATCCGGCACGAGCGGGAGGATCGCCTCTGACAGGCCCAGGCCGGCACGCAGGATGGGCACGAGCACGATGGGCCGCGCGAAACCCTGCCCCTCAGTTTCTGCCAGAGGGGTTTGGACCGTGAGGGTTTCTGTCTCCAGGCCGCGCGTGGCCACGGTGAAAAGAATTTCCGCCAGCCGCTGCAGATGCCAGCGAAAAGCGGATGAGGGCGTGTCCACCCGGCGCATGGCGGTGAGATGGATCTGAGCCAGAGGATGGGTGACGACGATGGGCTGGGCGCTCATGCGATCAGAATGTTCCTGCAGAATGGCAGGGCCATGTTCAATTTTCCGGCGCTGGTTTTGCCGGCGCGCCTGGCGCGGTTCCCCCGGTGGTCGCGGGTGCAGCCGTGGCGGGTGCAGTCCCGGAAGCTGGCGTTGGGGGACCATTCGGATCACCAGGCGGCAGGGCCATGGCCGCAGCGGCGGCGGCTGCTGCAGCGGCGGCCTCATCGGCTTTCTTTTTGGCTTCGGCAAATTTGGCGGCGTTGTCCTTGGCCTTCTTTTCAGACTGCTTGAGGTAGCTCGGGTAATCGGGACCGTTGCCGGTGATGGTTACCGGAGTGCCCACGGAGATGTGATTGAAGATGATGGCGGCGGCCTTGGCTGGCATGCGGATGCAACCATGCGAGGCACGGCGGCCGGGATGCGGGATGGGACCGATGTGCATGCCCACGCCATCGCCCGTCAGGCGCATGAAGTAGGTCATCTTCGCGGCTTCAAACCGTCCGCCCGGCGGCAGCAGATCGCGACCCTGCTTGAAGTCGGAGTTCACCAGCTTGCCTGCCGCGTCGTAGCCCTTGCCATAAAGGTTGGAGACTTTGTCAGCGACTTTTTCCAGCACCTTGAAATCGCCCGTGGGCGTGGGGAAACTGGTGATGCCCGTGGCCACATACGTCCAGCCGATCTGGTCGCGCCCGTTGAAAAGATAGGCCATCTGATCATTCACATGAATTTGCATGGAGGTGATGGCCTTGTCCTGACCGTTCCATTCATAGAGGCCCTTCGGCTTCGTCACAGGCACAGCTACTGGCGGTGGTGGTGGCGGCGGTGGTGTGGTTTTGCAGGCGGAAAGACAGAGTGCCAGTGTCAGCAGAGTGCTGAGGCTGGCGAATCGCAGGAGACGGGCGGAGTGCATGTGCGCGAGTCTACGATGCGCAAGGCCTGCACATCAAGCTCCGCCATGATTTACCGGAAAATTCCGGCGGACTAGCTCGTCAGCTCCACGCCGGTGCGCTCGGCTTCGTTGAGGTAGCAGCCGGGATCAGAGCCCCACAGGCCGCCGTGCTCGCCATAGGCGGCGCGGGTGCGGAATCCGCCGCCGCAGACGGAGAACCAGCGGCAGCTTGCACACGGACCGATCATGCGGGACTGGCGCTCAGTCTGACTCAGGGTGCCGATGGATCGAATGTCACGCAGGGTTTCAGCCGAGGTTTCATTCTGGCCTTCCCAGATCTGGGAGAATGGCTGGCGCTTCACATTGCCGAGCAGGATGTCCTGCCAAAATTGATCGGGATGCACATTGCCCTGCGTGTCGATGTTGGCGATGCCTCGACCTGAACTGTTGGCTCCGCCACCGTTCCAGGAAAGAAGCCTCCGGGCCTCCTCAAGGTTCGGGTGACCTTCCTGCTCCATGCGCAGCAGCAGATAAG
>CAJCCF010000058.1 GCA_903960845.1 uncultured Verrucomicrobiota bacterium
AAATTCGTGGCGCCAGGCAAAACAATCTGCAAAACCTCAACATCGACATCCCGCTCGGTGTTCTCTGCTGTATCACGGGCGTTTCCGGCTCCGGCAAAAGCACGCTTATCCACGAGGTCCTGTATCGAAATCTGCAGCGCCTGCGCGGTGAAGTTTGTGAAGATGATCCCGGACGTGTCAAAACCATCACGGGCCATGAAAAGCTCAGCCAGGTGGTGATGGTTGACCAATCGCCACTTGCCCGCACGCCGCGAAGCACGCCCGCCGTGTATGTGGGTGCCTTTGATGCCATTCGCCAATTGTTTGCCGAAACCGAAGATGCCAGAACACTTGGCATCACGCCTGGTTTCTTCTCATTCAACTCGGGTGAAGGTCGATGCGAGCGCTGCTGGGGCACAGGTTATGAGAAGATCGAAATGCAATTCCTCAGCGATCTCTATGTGACCTGCCCCGAGTGCGAAGGGAAGCGTTATCAGCCCCATGCATTGAAACTTCTGTTGAATGGCAAAAGCATCCACGACGTGCTCTGCCTGACTGTCGAGGAGGCCGTGCAGTGGTGTCGCGAAGGTTCGCTTGAATCCATTAAAACCCAGCAAAAACGCTTCACCAGCATCGCTGATCAGCTCGACATTCTCGTGGAGGCGGGCTTGGGCTACCTCAAGCTCGGCCAGCCGCTCAACACGCTCTCCGGAGGCGAAGCCCAGCGATTGAAGCTGGTAGGTCATCTGATCGAAAGCGCGAAAGAGAAGCAATCTGATGCGAAGTCTGCTTTGCTTCTGCTGGATGAACCCACCACAGGCCTGCATTTTGATGACATTGCCCTGCTGGTTCAATTGCTTCAGCGTCTGGTCAATGAGGGCAACAGCCTCATCGTCATTGAACACAATCTCGACATTGTGCAATGCGCTGACTGGGTCATCGACCTCGGACCGGATGCCGGTGTGAATGGTGGCAAACTCGTTGTTGCCGGAACACCTGAAGACGTTGCGGCCTGTGCCGAATCCTGGACGGGAAGGTATCTCAAAGACAAATTCCGCATGCCGGATGCAGAAGGCCGCTTGGCAGAGCCGGTCACTTCCTATCGCGCCTCTAGAAAGCCGGTTCTGCCAGGCCTGCATTCTCCCAACACCATCAGCATCCGGGGTGCCAGAGAACACAATCTGAAGAACATCAGTCTCGACATCCCGCGCGATCAGTTTGTGGTTGTCACCGGTTTGAGTGGCTCAGGTAAATCAACGCTGGCCTTTGATCTCGTGTTTGCCGAGGGGCAGCGCCGATTCCTTGACAGCATGTCGGTGTATGCGCGCACTTTTGTGGAGCAGATGGAGAAGCCGGAGGTCGATCTGATCACGGGTGTTCCGCCAACAGTGGCCATTGAACAGCGCATCTCACGCGGCGGTGGTAAGTCGACGGTGGCGACGGTGACTGAAGTTTGGCATTTCCTGCGCCTGCTATTTGCGAAGCTTGGTACGCAATATTGTCCGAAGTGTGATGTGCCCGTGGTCAAACAAAGTGCCACGGCCATCACCCAAACCATCGCAGATCAGGCCAGGACTGGCACCGTGCATTTGCTGGCACCTCTTATCAAAGCCCGCAAAGGCTTTCATACCGAAGTGGCTGAAGGCGCGCGCAAGCACGGCATCGAGACCCTGCTCGTGGATGGCGAGTTCAGGGACACCCTGAATTTCAAGCCACTCGCCCGGTTCAAGGAACACAGCATCGACGCAGTCATCGGACGGATCACCAAAGGTGTGTCTGCCGTTGAACTGCGCCCATTGGTCGAAAAGGCGCTCAAGATGGGGCGCGGCAACCTCAAGCTGCGCTTTGCCGACAAATCCACGCAAGTGCTGAGCACTGAGATGAGTTGTCCCTCGTGCTCGCTCTCGTTCGAAGAATTGGATCCACGACTGTTTTCATTCAACAGTCCACACGGCTGGTGCAAGCAATGCCGGGGGTTTGGTTTTGTTGTGGCTGACCACGGAGCCACACCACGCCGGGATGACATCTCCCAGCTTGAAGCTGAACTCGAGGAGGAGCGCCGGTTGACCCTTCACGATGATGATGACGAGGAATCGAGTGAACGCGTGATTTGCAAGAGTTGCTCAGGCAGCCGTCTCAATGAAACCGCGCGCCATGTGAAGCTTGCCAATGGCACCGGGGCTGAAAAGGGCGGTGGAAAATCCACCTCACCATTGTTGCGCATTCAGGACATCAATCATCTCTCAGCCGAAGAGGGCGCGGACGCGATGGCCAGGCTCT
>CAJCCF010000059.1 GCA_903960845.1 uncultured Verrucomicrobiota bacterium
CCAATGCTGTTTTTCCATGTCGACATACTCGATGCCCGTGCGTGACGGCATGAGGAATTTTTCAGTCGCCTTGGCCATGTAGCAGCGGTGGTGGAACCAGTAGGTGCCTTCAGGCACGTCGGGAAAGAACTGCTTCTTAACCACGCCGGTGAGCGGATCACGGCCTGTGTATTCACCCGTTTGATTGCCGTTGGTTGTCCCTGCATTCCAAACCAAACCCTGCGCCACAATCACATCTTCCAAGCTTCGGTAGCCGCTTTTCTCGTGCGAGGAGTTCCACAATTCCTTGCCAGTGTCGGCATTGATGCCCTTCATCAATCCATCACCACCGGCGTAAAGAATCACGTCATCATTCAGCACCACGCGCGGTGCGAAATTGAACTCATAGAGCTTGCGCCGGTTCTCCGGCACATCGGCAAACTTCACTTTGCCTGTCTTCACATCGCGGCAGGCCAGGCCGTCGCCATTGTAATAAATGATGCGCTTGTCATCCAGAGCCAGGGTGATCGGCCCGATCTTGTCTTCCACTTCCCACTGTGTTTTCCCGCTGTCAGCGTCGATGGCGAGCAGTTTGCGCGGTTTGCCATCCCAGTTGAACTCGGACTCGACACGCTTCTGATCGCTCTGCTGCTTCACGGCAAATTCCTCATTCAGGCGCCAGGCCACCGGGTTCACCAGTGCATAGAGTGTGCCGTTGCGATAGAGCAGTTCCTCCGCCCCTTTGGTCTGTGTGTATTCGCGGATCACGCTGCCCGTCGCCGCATCGAGGCAGGTGATCGGATCCGTGATGCCAAGCGTCACGTAAACCTTGTCACCAATCGCGGCGAGTCGGCGCGTGAGTTGTGTTGGTCCGGATTTCAATGGCCAGAGATGCGTGCTCCACTGCGGGATTGGCTTCTTCCACAGCACTGTGCCATTGAAGGCGTCACGGGCGATCAGCATGAACTTTGCCGGCATCAGGATCGAGATGCGGCTGCCCTCATCCATGATGTAAAAGACACGGCCGCCCGCGCTCACCTGGGCACTTACCGAGGACATGCGGTCATGGTGACGGCTCCAGCGCGGATTGCCCACCCACTGCATCCGTGTCGGCGGTCCCACGAGCGTGTCTTTCGAGGTTGGATTGCCCTTTGAATCATATGCGAAGTGCGTCCACTCATCCATTCCCTTGGGCCAGGCTTTCACGGTTTTATCCCAGTCGCCAGCCTTGCGCACCATGGCCACACCCAGAGGGGTGAGCACGCGGTCGATCTCCTCTTTCGAGACCGAGGCTGCGTCCTCCACGACGAGCAGGTTCACGTAATTTTCGATGTAAGGCAGATGTTTGCCATTCCAGGTCTCGACAGCGACCGCCCCGTATTTGCCTGATTGATGGATCGATTCGCGAGCCGCTGAAACAGCTGCTGAATCCCTGGTTAGTCCCTGCACTTGATATGCCTCATTTGCCCGCAGGGCCGAAGTCAGTTTCCCATCCGTACAACCCACATGAACCACGATCCCGCCCTTGACGCCTGACTGGGCCAGGATGTCGGAGGCATCATCGGCAAAAAGTGGCGAAGCGGTGGCAAGGAGCAGGGAGGCTAGGAGGAGGCGTTTCATGGCGGAAAGGTGACCGCTGAAAACGCGGGGGTGCGGGATTGCTTTCAAAAGAATGCCCGTCACTTCTGCAATGTCTGATAAGCACTGACAATCTTAGCCAGCCATTCGTCCTGATTCATCCCCCAGTAACGATTGGAGAAAATCTCCACTTCGCGATGACCTTTGAAGCCGGTGGCATCGACCCAGTCGGAGATTTGGCGGATCGGGATGCAGCCTTCGCCCATCAGTCCGCGGTCATTGAGAAAGTCGGTGGTGGGGGTTTTCCAGTCACAGATATGGTAGGCAAAGAGCCTCTTCTGGGCGGCGCTGTATTGGATTTGATGCTCAAGTTCAGGGTCCCACCAGATGTGATACACGTCTGCCGCGATGCCGAGCATGGGCGGGCTGTCGAGCGCATCGCAGATGTCGTTGGCCTGGCGCATGGTGTTCACGGCGCTGCGGTCATCGGCATACATGGGATGCAGCGGTTCGATGCCGAGTTTCACACCTGCCGCCTCGGCATCCGGCAGCACGGCGGCGATGCCATCAGCGATTTGTTTGCGTGATTCTTCCAGCGGCTGTCCCGGCACCGCTCCACAGACGAGAACGATCAACGGTGCGCCGAGCGCGTGAGCTTCTTCAATGCAGCGGCGATTGTCATCAATGGCCTTCTGTCTCGTCTCGGGCGTTTTGCCGGGGAAGAAGCCTCCGCGACAAAGGCTGACAATTTTCAACCCGGCCTCGCGCGTCTGTCTGCCGACGGCAGCTGGATCACGGCCTTCGAGATTGTAGCGCCAGAAGGTGATGCCGCCGACACCTGCCGCGGCGTATTTGGAGATGCATTCCTCGGTGGTCCAAGGCTTGGTGGTGATGGTGTGGAGACAGAGACGCTTCACTGCAAAAGGGGACGGAGATTAACCCTGGCTGGCGTTGGTGCTGACTCCGGCGATTTTTGAGCGCATGTCGGTGTCGGCAGCCAGATTTTTATAACGGGCGAAATCCATGATACCCATGTTGCCACTGCGGAAGGCCTCGGCCATGGCGAGCGGGATCTGTGCTTCAGCTTCGACCACGCGGGCGCGCATCTCCTGAGTGCGGGCAGCCATTTCCTGCTCCACAGCCACCGCTGCGGCGCGGCGCACTTCAGCATTGGCCTGGGCGATTTTTTTGTCTGTCTCCGCCTGCTCGGCCTGCAGTTTGGCACCGACGTTTTCGCCCACATCAATGTCGGCGATGTCGATCGATAGAATCTCAAACGCGGTGCCGGCATCGACGCCTTTGTGCAGTACAAGCTTGGAAATGCTGTCCGGATTCTCCAGCACGTCCTTGTAGGAAGCTGATGAACCAATGCAGGTGACGATGCCTCACCCACCCGCGCGACGACGGTTTCCTCCGTGGCGCCGCCGATGAAGCGGTCAAGATTGGTGCGAACAGTCACACGGGCGCGGACACGTAGCGAAATGCCGTCCTTGGCCACTGCATCGATCTTTCCACCGCGGCCCATGTCCGGATGCGGACAATCGATGACCTTGGGGTTGATGCTCGTGCGCACGGCTTCGAGCACCGTTTTTGAAGTGCCCTTGCAAGCGAGGTCGATGGCGCAAGCCCGATTGAAATCGAGCGGGATGCCCGCCTTGTCGGCTGCGATCAGGGAGAGCACCACATGCGAAACTTCACCACCCGCAAGATAGTGGGCTTCCAGTTGGTCGGTGTTGATCGGGATGCCGGCTTTCGATGCCGTGATGCGAGTGTCCACGATGAGCGCATTGGGCACGCCGCGCAGATACATGGCCAGAAGATTGACGATGCTCACCGGCGCGTTGGAGATGCTGGCGCGCAGCCAGAGATTGAAGAACTTGGCAACGATCAGGAAGATGATCAGAGCGAGCACGATGGCGCCGCCGACGAAGAAGAGTTGTAGATTAGGCATGAGGTTGATGGACGGTGGTTTGGGGTTTATGAAAGCAGACGCACGAGCAGATTTCCGGGCTCGCTGCCGGTGACATGAAGACGCGATCCAGCCGGGGCAAAGCCGTCTTCGCAGCGCACTTCACAGCGTTTGCCGGAGATCTCGGCGCGCCCCAGGGGGCGCAACTCGGTGAGCGCGACCCCTTCTGCGCCTAACTGAGGTTGCTCAGTGTTCGGCGTTGAGTGGATTTCAGTCTGCAGAGTGAAGGTGCGCCGCCAGAATTTCACGGCAAAAAAACGCATCCAGGCGAGCAGCACAAGGACAGAGGCAACGACAATGCCGCAGGCCAGCAGGGTGCGGCCCCAGGCGGGCCAGTCAGCGAGTTCCGGTGAGGTGAGCGCGAGCACCACGGCCGTGATCAGGCAAAGAACACCAAGACCTCCGGCAATCCAGCCCGGGACAAAAGTCTCCAGCATCATCAGGAGCAGTCCGAAAAGGACGATGATGGCAATCGTGAGGACCATGGTGGAAAGCGCGGCTGCGCTGTGGTGACCGTGTCGCAGGCTGGCATGGCGTCAAGATGAAGAACGGCACTTGAATTCACCGCGCTGCTGCTGATTCCTCTGCCTGCTCATGCCTGATTCCTCCTCGTCCTTCCCCGCGCTGCCTGGTGCCCGCCTTTATGGCATCCTTGATCTCGGCTATGTGCAACCAGCGCAGGTGGAAAAAATGACCGCAGCCTTGTGTGTTGGCGGCGTGGATCTGCTGCAGTTGCGGGCCAAAAAATTCAGCTCGCAGGAGATCGAAAAACTGGCGCGGCTCATGCAGCCGATTCTGCGTGAGCACGGCGTGCCATTGATCATCAATGATCATCTTGAAGTCGCTGCTGCCATTGGTTGCGAAGGCGTGCACGTCGGTCAGGATGACGAGGCGGTGGCCAAAGCCCGCGCCGTGGTGGGGCAGGGGACATTTGTTGGCAAGTCCACTCACCGTCTTGATCAGGCCGTTGCCGCGCAGGCCGAGGGTGCTGACTACATTGGCTTCGGGCCGCTGTATGCCACAGGCACGAAGCCGGACTATGTGCCGATTGGTCTTCAAGACATTGCCGAAGTGCATCGCCTGGTCTCGCTGCCCATCTTTTGCATCGGCGGTGTGAATGCCCCGCGTCTTCCGGAGATCCTCGCCGCCGGAGCACGGCGGGTGGTGGTCGTTTCAGCCCTGTTGCTCGCGGCGGATGTGAGCGCGCATGCCAGGGAGATCAAAGCTCTGCTGCCATGATGGTGCCGACCTGAATTTCATGTGATGACCCACACCATGCGCGCTCTTGCTCTGCTTCTTCTCTCAATCGTCACAGCCTATCCGCAGGCTGTGACGCTACCAAAACCGGACGCGCCACTGCCACCGATCATGCTGGCCTGGGCTGAGGCACAAAAGGGCATGGCTGACATGGAGGTGGATTTTCAGCAGACCCGCACCATTCCCGCATTGAAACAACCAGTGACCGCTGCCGGTCGTTTCTGGCGTTTTCAGGATGGTGCCTTCCGCTGGGAACTTGGCACTCCTGCCGCCACGGTGCTGGTGCATGATGCCAAAGAATTCCGTGTTCGTGAACCAGCCGATGCCGACTGGCTGGTGCTGGTGGAGGACGATCCGCGCTATCGCATGTGGGCCCGATTCCTGAGCGGGCGTGAGGCTTCACCCGCAGACCTGACAAGGCACTTCATCGTCAAAGAAGCCGAAGACAGCCCTGGAGTGGCAACGGTCACTTTGCGCCCCAAGGCTCCCTTCATCCGCCGCTACCTGCGCCAGCTGGATCTTCAGATCAGTCATGATTCAAAGCGGCTGCTTCAATTGCGCGTGATCCAGGGCGATGGAGCCACCGTGCTCATGCTTTTTGGCGAACCCAGGAGCGTGTCTGCAGCGGATAAAGTGACATTGCTGGCGCGGTAGTTTTGATCAGCGCTTGAGTTCTGTGGAGGCGCGGTGTCTCATGAATGCCTATGAGCACCCCTGCCTGCCCGATGTGTGAAATGACTGACGTTTTGGATCATGACGGCCGCTTTGAATGCATGACCTGCGGCCATGAGTGGCAGGCCGGTGTGGCGGCGGACGAGCCGGAGGCTGAACGCGTTGTTAAAGATGCTTACGGCGCGGTGCTCGCGGATGGCGACATCGTGGCGATGATCAAGGATTTGAAGTTGAAGGGCTCCTCCGAGGTCCTCAAGGTGGGAACCAAGTCAAAGCCCATCCGCCTCGTGGAAGGCGATCACGAAATCTCCTGCAAAATGGATGGCATCGCCATCGGGCTGAAGGCCTGCTTCGTGAAGAAGGTCGTCAGCTAGACGGCTTGATCCAATGAGGCTTAAAGCTTCGTGTAACCGACGCTTTCGCAGGGCATGTCCCAGAGTTTTTTCAATTCGGCATCCAGCTTCGTGATGCTGAAGCTCACACCGGCCATCTCCTGACAGGTGACGATGTTGTCCACGATCGTCTGATGCACTTTCAGGCCGCGGGCTTCAAGGATCGGCTTTGCTGCGCGCAGCAGGATGAGCAACTCCATCATGTGCGTGGAGCCGAGGCTGTTGACGAAGAAGACGATTTCATCACCCGCATTGAGAGGCAGGTCATCGGCAAAGATGAGATCCAGGATCTTCGGTGCGAGTTCATCGGCGGTGCACATGGGGATCAGGCCGACGCCCTTCTCACCATGAATGCCCATGCCGAGGCCAATCACGTCGTCTGCCAGCTCAAAGGTCGGGGCGCCCGTGGCCGGAATGGAGCCCGGCTTGGTGGAGACGCCGACGGTGCGGGTCATGTCCACGGCTTTCTGGGCGATGCGGGCCAGTTCATCCAGGCTGTCCACAACCATGGCCGCCGCACCGGCGATTTTGGTGATCGGCACCAGGCCGGCCACACCACGGCGGTTTTGTTTCATGTTAGTCGGTGCGGAGCAGACGTCGTCATTGATGATCACAGTTTTGATCGTGATGCCTTCATCGGCGGCGAGTTCGGCACCGATGTCGAAATTCATCACATCGCCCGCGTAGTTGCCATACAGATAAAGCACTCCTTTGCCGCGGTTTACCGCCTGGGTCGCCTCAAGCACAATGTCCGGCGGCGGCGCTGCAAAGATGTCGCCGACAGCGGCGCCATCCGCCATGCCTTTGCCGACAAGACCGTGATAGATCGGCTCATGACCTGCGCCTCCACCGACAAGCAGGGCAGGGGCATCCGGCCTCAGGTCGTTCATGATGATGGAGCGGCGGCCGACACTGCGTGCCTTACCATCATAGGCAATGACGAGGCCTTCAAACAGGTCGTCAGCACATTTCAGCGGGTCATTGATGATCTTCTTGGCGGAGTTGGTGCTCATGGGAAAAGGGAGATTGGGTTGAATGGGGCGCTAGGATTAGCGGGCAGGCGGGAGAATGTCAAAGCTGGAAGCATGCTCAGCGTCCGGCCAGGGAACTGTCGGGGAGCACAAAAGCGTTCTCGATGATGTTGATCGCGGGCATTTCACCGGAAACCAGCACGACCTCCGCGATGTCGAAACGGATCGGGATCCGCGGATTTCCAAGCAACCGCAGCCAGTCGAGCGCGCCACGCTGGATCAGTTGCTGTTTGTCTTTGTTGACGGCGTCAGCCGGGCGGCCAAAGGCCGTGCTGGTGCGTGTTTTCACCTCCACGAAACTCAGCGCTTTCCCATGCCGGGCGACGATGTCCACCTCGCCGCGGTGCAGTCCGCGATAGTTTCTGAACAGCACCCGGCGGCCGTTGTGGCGGAGATGCCTGGCAGCCAGATGCTCGCCGAGAAGGCCGATCTCCGGTCGTGTCAATTTGACTCCGAGCAGGCAGGGTGAAAACGGCCTGTCCAGCGAGGCGAAGCCTAACAGGAAGTTGCGTATGCCGGGCCGGCGGCAGAACCGGTGCCAGAGGCTGGTCGTGAACCTGGCGAAATCAGATGGAGCGGTTTGGCTCATAGGCCGGGACGGCAAAGGCTGATCTCACCACCAAAACACACGGCCACATCGGAACCCTCGTCACACGGGCGTTCGGCGTAGCTGGCATTGTAGAGATAACCAGCCTCGTGGGTGGTGTAGCTCACGTTCAAAGGGGAGCGCGCGGGTTTGCAGTGCCTGAATGCAGGCAGGGCCATCTCGCCGGGCGGATGATGCGGGTAATTGGCGCACCAGTATTCTGCTTCGCCCAGCGGGTGGGTCTCCAGGGTGGTGAAGAGTTCGCGCGTCCAGCGGGCGATGCGGTCCCAATCCACAGCGAGGCCACGGATAAGATAGTGCGAAAAAGCCATCGCCCTGACCTGATGATAAGTTGCCTCACGCGCTGCCGCGCAGGTGCCGGAGATGACGATGTCCTGTCCGAGATTGCCGCCCGCGTTCACGCCGGAGAGCACCCAGTCGGGTTTTAAGTTGAGTGCGAAAAGACCGATGCGGACGCAGTCGGCAGGTGTCCCGTGCACGGCCCATCTCTGCTCACCGCGGTCCTCGACTTTCAGTGGCAAATGAGTGCTGATGCGGTGTCCGCACATGGATTGCTCAGTCGCGGGTGCCACGACACTCAGGGTCGCGCCGGGAATCATGCGCACGGCCTGCTCCAGAGCGGCCAGTCCGGGGGCCTCGATCCCGTCATCGTTGGTGAGGAGGAAGTGCACGGAGGATTACTTCTTGAAATAGCCGCGCTGCTTTTCGCTGATGGGCATTCCGGTTTTCTCCATGACCTTCAGCATGTCCTCCCACACTTCACGCTTGGCGCGCAGTCCGCCGTCGATTCGTTCTTCACGCAGGATGTAACTCGGATGGTAGGTGACCATGGTGGGGATGCCCTGCACGTCGTGAAATTTGCCGCGCAAGCGGGTCACGCCATCGCCGATTCCCAAACCCTTGCAGGCCGATGCACCGAGGGCAATGATGACTTTGGGTGCGATGATGGCGATCTCGGTGAGAATAAACGGCAGGCAGGCGGCCATCTCCACATCCGTTGGCGCGCGGTTGGAGGTGCCTTGTGAGCCTGCGGTGGCCGGACGAAATTTGCAGATATTGCTGATATAGACATCGCTGCGTTTCAAACCCATGGCCGTGAGAATGCCCGTGAGTTTCTGCCCGGCAGGCCCGACGAAAGGCTCGCGCTGCTGCTCCTCTTCGTAGCCTGGAGCTTCACCGATGAGGATGATCGACGCCTCGGGATTGCCCACTGAAAAGACCATCGTTTCGCGCAGGGTGCCGAGCGCGCGGGCCTGC
>CAJCCF010000060.1 GCA_903960845.1 uncultured Verrucomicrobiota bacterium
CCATATTCGTGAACATCCTCCTGGTTTAACCAGAGATGCCGCACTTTTAAACCACCACGCCACCCAGCGCACCCGCCGCACTTTTTAACCGCGTTTTATAATCTCGTCACCATCATTATCATTTTGACTCAGGTAGCCGGGATAAAGCACGCCAGCCCAAGTGTAGCTGCCTGCAATTTTCGGGAATGGGTCAGCCACATCTGGTACAAAATCATTGTCTGTGTCGACGTAACTTCCAGGGTACTCAACGCCTTGCCAAAGGAATCCGCCGTTAGGGAGACTGTCTGCGAAGTCCGGAATACCGTCTTTGTCGGCATCAGGCATGGCACCTGGATACTCAACATCATCCCACCAATAGCTACCGTTGGGAAGAGGGTCCGCAAAATCAGGAATACCATCTCCATCCGCGTCAAGCTTGACACCCTCATATTCGACTTCATCCCACCAATAGCTGCCGTTGGGGAAAGTGTCCGCGAAATCTGGAATATCATCATTATCTGAATCGGGTTTGATGCCTGCATATTCGACACCTGCCCAGAAATAGCTGCCTGGAATGATTGGAAAAGAGTCGGCAACATCGGGAATGGTGTCGCCATCTGTATCTAGATAGTTCCCTGAATACACAACCCCTTGCCAGAGGAAACCTCCGTTGGGGAAGCTGTCCGCAAAATCTGGAATTCCATCTTCATCCGCGTCAGGCTTGACCCCAGCATATTCGACACCATTCCACCAATAACTTCCGGTGGGGAACGCGTCCGCCGGATCCGGGATGCCATCCAGATCCGAGTCGGTATATGAGCCTCCATATTGGAAACCGCCATAATAATAACTGCCGTTAGGAAAGGGGTCCGCCGGATCAGGGATGCAATCTGAGTCTGCGTCGATAAAAAATCCGGCATATTCAAGACCGCTGAACCAGTAACTACCATTGGGGAAGGGATCGAGTATATTTGGAATCCCGTCAGAATCATCATCCTGCCCGGTTCCGCCATACTCTTGACCCTGGTACCAAAAGCTGCCATTTGGGAAGGCATCGGCGGGATCCGGAATGCCATCGCTATCTGCGTCCACCCAGGAACCACCGTACTCGGTTCCCTGATACGTGTAGCTGCCATTGGGAAATGGATCGGCGGGGTCCGGAATCGTATCGTTGTCCACGTCTGACCAGAGACCTGGATAAGTCACACCATCGTAGATGTAGGAGATGGCTGTGGATGGCGGAGGCAGTCCATTGAAATAATCGTTCATGTAAGCGTCCTGCCAGTTCGGGATGCCGTCGGCATCCATGTCGAACCCGAGCGGATCGCTGTCCTGCGGATTGTTGGTGCCGTCACCATCGGCATCTTTGTAGTTATAGAAGGCCTGGTTGTTGGCCACCAGGGTGTTGTAATTGACCTGAGCTGGGATGCCCTGGAGGAGCTGGTAGTACTCGTCGTTGTCACTCAATCCATCTGAATCGCTGTCCCAAAGCCATGGGTCGCTGGCAAGACCCTCAAAAAAGGCCGGAGTGAGATCGCGCTCGTCGCGATCGGTCAGGCCGTCGTAATCAGAGTCGATACGGTAGGGATCCGAACCAAAAAGAGCTTCCTCGGCATTGGTCATCTGGTCCCCATCACTGTCCTGATCCCACCAGGAATCGCCTGCGGGAGGATCCTCGACCCATTCCTTTGTTCCGTCGCCATTGATGTCAGACCAGAAGGAGTTCACTGTGAGCGGCTGCAGAATCATGCAAGTCATGGCGAACACTTGCAACGAGGCTGCCCACCGGGTGCGAAAGCGGGGAAGGATTTGAACGTAAGGGCTCATTTGAAAACGGTGCTGAGTGGCTGGGTGGCAGTTGTTGCGTCCTGGAAAATGGGGTTTGGCGGATGAGCAAAGGTTACTCTTTCCGTGTCATTATTTTTAATGTACAGGCATTATACATTGTAACTCGTATGGTTTACAGGGTGTTTACGCATTTCTATCTTTTAACGCAATCTATTTTGGCACATTTTTAAATTAACCCAGATAATTCCAGAAAATATTTCAGGCTGAGGGCGGTGATTCCGGGCCTCATGCCCCAGCTGAGAGCCTTGGGTTCAGCAAGGACCGTCCAATTTCGAATGGGTCAGCATGGTCTGGCCTAACAATCCTTGCTTTTAGTGAATCACTGCGTGGCGAATTTTGTCATAAGAAAAGCGGGAAAGATCGATTCTTGAACGTCATTGCTTCGCCTCTTTGGGCAGTTTGATTTCCCCGATTCACAGTCTTTTGATTTGCTGGCTTCTGACCTTTCCGCGCAGCCATTCTTCAAATGACCGGGCACCCCAGAACCATACCCATTCGCAGCGTGTTGCCCGTCTTTGCGGGCATCTCCCTTGGGTAATCCATTGTCTTTTTGCTTCTCCTTCACGGGTTTGATTCCGTGCAGAAACGGCCCTGCTGGAACATGAGATTATGGGAGTTCCGGCACCTGCCGGTGTTGCACTGAGTTCCGGGTGGCCACCGGTCCGGGGCAAACACAGCTTGCTATTCCCCTGATGTGTGGAACTCTGCGCGCCGGTTTTTTACCGGCTTCCCCCCTTGGGGCCGATGTTTGTCTTGTAGCCCGTCTAACTCAGACGGTGATCCCGTCCCGCTGTTGCGCGACGCTTTTACGGCGACTGGTTGCCCGTTTTACGGAAGCCAGCCCTGCCGGGATTCAAGACACACTATGGAAAAGACATTCGCCGACCTCGGCCTATCCCCCGAGCTCATCAAGTTCATTGAAGCCCAAGGCTTCGAGCAACCCTCCCCCATTCAAGCTGAAGCCATCCCCGTCGCCCTCACCGGTCGCGACGTGGTGGGCCAGAGCCAGACCGGCTCGGGCAAAACGCTGGCCTTTGGCCTGCCTGCCGTGCAGCGCATCGACCACACAAGCCGCGCGACGCAGTGCCTCATCATGTGCCCGACGCGCGAGCTGGCCATGCAGGTCTGTGCGGAGATTCACAAGGTCGCCGGATTCCGCGATGGCGTCCGCGCCACCCCCATCTACGGCGGCTCCTCCTACGACCGCCAGATCCGCGCCCTGCAGACCGGCTCGCAAATCGTCGTCGGCACGCCAGGCCGTATCCTCGACTTCGTGGATCGTGGCACGCTGAAGCTTGATGAGCTGAAAATGCTCGTCTTTGATGAGGCGGATGAAATGCTCGACATGGGCTTTGCCGATGAAATCGAGCGCCTCATGCAGGCGGTTCCGAAAGAGCGCCAGACGATCTTTTTCTCGGCCACCTTTGATCCGCGCATCCGCCGCCTGATCGACCGTTACACAAGCAACCCGGCCACCATCACCATTCAGCAAAAGGCGATGACGGTGCCAACCATCGAGCAGCGCTACTATGAGGTGCAGGGGCGCAGCAAAACCGAAGTGCTCTGCCGCGTACTGGACATGGATTCACCGCGTCTGACCATCGTTTTCTGCAACACGAAAAAGGCCGTGGATGACACGGTGGACGCGCTGACCGCCCGTGGTTATGCCGCCGACCGCCTGCATGGCGATCTCAATCAAATCATGCGCGAGCGCGTGATGCGCAACTTCCGCAGCGGCACCATCGAAGTCCTCGTGGCGACCGATGTGGCGGCTCGCGGTCTCGATGTGAATGACATCGACCTCATCGTGAACTTTGAGCTGCCGTATGACACGGAAGACTACGTGCACCGCATCGGCCGCACAGGTCGTGCCGGGCGCAAGGGCACGGCGGTGAGCCTCGTCGCTGGGCGCGAGATCTATCTGATGCAGCGCATCCAGCGTTTCACCAACGCCAAGGTCACCCGCACCAAGGTGCCCTCCCAGGAAGAACTGGAAGCCACCCGAGTGGACCAGGTCTTTGAGAAGCTCAAAGGCACGCTTGAGGCTGGCGAATTCGCCAAGCATGAGCACACCGTGCAGCGCCTGCTTGATGCTGGATTCAATCCTACCGACATCATGAGCGCGCTGATGGATCTGTGGATGAAGGAATTCTCCCGTGAAGGCGAGCCGATCATCGAAGACCGCGCCCACCAGCGCCCGCAGCAGCAGCAGCGTGAGTTTGTGCCGCGTGAAGGCAATGTCACACAGGGCCAGACCGCCGCTCCAGGCGAATCCCCGGTGCGGGACGTCACCCCGGTCCAGCCAGCCGCGCCGCGGCCTGCGGCAGCGTCTTATGAAGACGAAGGTCCGCGCCGCCCCGACGCACCGCCGCGCCAGCAGGAACCGCGTGACGACATCGGCCCTGCGCCGATGCGCTCCCGCTCCTTTGGGCCGAAGGGTCCGCGCTCCGGCATGGTGCGCCTGTTTGTGAATGTCGGCGGCATGGACAATGCCCGTCCCGGCGACATCGCCGGCATGATTTACAACACGGCTCAGATCCCAAGCGGCAGCCTCGGCACCATCGAAGTGTTCGAGAAATGCAGCTACATCGAAGTCCCATCTGATCACGTCGAAACCGTGATGAACACGGTCGGCGGCAGCGACTTCCGCGGACGCAGCGTCCGTCTGGATCTGGCTGACCGTCAAGACGGCTCTGGTGGTGAACGCCCGAAACGCACCTTTGGCCCGCGCGGCTTTGGCAGCAAACCCGCCTTTGGTGGCGGCGGTGGTGGCGGCTTCAAAGGCGGCAGCAACTATGGCGGCAGCAACTATGGCGGTGGTGGCGGCGGCGGCTTCAAAGGCGGCGGCGGTGGTGGTGGCGGCTTCCGCAAACCCTACGGCAACAGCGGTGGCGGCGGAGGTGGCGGCTACAAAGGCGGCAGCTTCAGAGGCCGGCCGAACCAGGATGGCTGAGTCTAGCTTTGCCTTTTAGTGGCCCCCAATGGGGTTGATTAGTCCATCGAGATCTCGCTGGCTTGTTCATCGCAAGCTTTAGCGAGATTTTGAATATTCTGGTCCCGGCACCATGAGGCGAGGATTTTCCACTGCTCGCGAGTCA
>CAJCCF010000061.1 GCA_903960845.1 uncultured Verrucomicrobiota bacterium
GATCTTCCTCGGTCTGGATGCGACGGAGCATGGAGTCACGGACCTTCTGTTCGAAGCCGGAACGTACGTGGATGACGTACCATTGATCGCGAGGGGCAGGAATAGCTCCCATAGTTTGAACTGGGTGACGGGGGGGTTAAAAAGAAAATGGAGCGCCTAGGAGCCGGAGATCCAGCGAGTAAGGCCGTCAAAAGCCCAGCGGAAAGATGTGTCAAAAAAGGCCACGAACCCACCCAGTAAAAGCATGGCGATAAACACCACGATGGTGGAATCATTCAATTCCTTGTACTTGGCAAAACCCTTTTCTTTCGGATCCCAAGGCCAGTTGGCTTTTTTCATCTCGAGGACAACCTCGTTCCAGTAGGCAAAAATTCGACTCATGTACGTTTGACGGGGGATTGTTCGGGCTATCGGATGAGAAAATGGCAGGCCAGGAGGGACTCGAACCCACAACCAACGGTTTTGGAGACCGCTACTCTACCAATTGAGCTACTGACCTGTTTTTATTTTTCTCGGACGATATGACTGATTTTTAACTGGTTCTAAAGTTTGCCGTTCCTTTTAGTAAGGAACCGCCGTGAAATCTGTGCGCCAGATTTCACAGCGGCCCTCGGAACAAACGAACTTTAAATCAGCGCAATTAGTCGAGGATTTCGGCAACACGGCCGGCACCCACGGTCTTACCACCTTCACGGATGGCGAAACGGATGGTCTTTTCCATGGCGATCGGCGTGATCAACTCGACGGTGATCGAGACGTTGTCACCAGGCATCACCATTTCCACACCTTCAGGAAGCGTCACGCTGCCAGTCACGTCCGTAGTGCGGAAGTAGAACTGTGGGCGATAGTTGTTGAAGAATGGGGTGTGACGGCCGCCCTCGTCCTTGGAGAGAACATAGATCTCAGCCTTGAACTTCTTGTGAGGTTTCACAGAACCCGGCTTGGCAATGACCTGACCGCGCTCAATGTCGGTCTTCTTCACGCCACGCAGGAGGAGACCCACGTTGTCACCGGCACGACCTTCGTCGAGCAGCTTGCGGAACATTTCAATGTCGGTGACCGTGGTCTTGACGGTGTCACGAATGCCGATGATTTCGACTTCGGACATCTTCTTGCAGATACCACGCTCAATACGACCCGTGCAAACAGTGCCGCGACCTTCAATGGCGAACACGTCTTCCACCGGCATCAGGAAGTCCTGATCGATCGGGCGCTCTGGCAGCGGGATGTAGTTATCGACAGCTTCCATGAGCTTGAAGATATTGGCGCGCTGCTCAGGATCTCCTTCGAGAGCCTTCAGAGCGGAACCCTTGACGATTGGGATGTCATCACCCGGGAATTCATACTTGGAGAGGAGGTCGCGAACTTCCATTTCGACGAGGTCGAGGAGCTCAGGATCATCCACCATGTCCACCTTGTTGAGGAAGACGACGATGGCAGGCACACCCACCTGACGGGCAAGCAAGATGTGCTCACGAGTCTGGGGCATCGGGCCGTCGGCAGCGGAACAGACGAGAATAGCACCGTCCATCTGAGCGGCACCGGTGATCATGTTCTTCACATAGTCAGCGTGGCCGGGGCAGTCCACGTGGGCATAGTGGCGGTTGTCGGTCTGGTATTCAACGTGAGCCGTGTTGATGGTGATACCGCGTGCCTTTTCTTCAGGAGCGGCGTCGATTTCATCATACTTCTTCGCTTCCGCAAAACCCTTCGTTGCAAGGGTGGATGTGATTGCCGCGGTGAGCGTGGTTTTGCCGTGATCAACGTGACCGATAGTGCCGATGTTGACGTGCGGCTTGTTGCGTTGGAATGCTTCTTTAGCCATGTTAGGGAGGTTTTGTTGCGCGTGGGACTGACTGGTTCGTTTGTCGTGTAACGGAGAAAACCTTGGCGCATCATCGCTGGAGCTGTTGAAGGGGATTGAACCCTCGACCTCGTCCTTACCAAGGACGTGCTCTACCACTGAGCTACAACAGCTTTAACCGGCGGCGATCCACAAAAGGAATCTCCTCCTCTTACGAAAAGAAAACCGAGGCACAAACGACACATGACGAAAGTCAATGGAAGAGTACACCCCGGTCATTTCCCGAAAAAGTGGAGGCGAAGCTAGGGCGCTGGATCATCATGTCAAAGTTTATTTCCAAATTAGCAAAGATTGCGCCAAGCCCCGAAACTACGCCTGCCTTGTGCTCTGAAATCATGCGCATCCTCATCAATCCTCACTGCGCTCCTTCTCTTCGGCTTCCAGTCCAAAGAGGAACTCAAAGTCCGTTTTCTCCAGAGTCCGGGCAAAGCCGCCCTCCCCGAGGATGTTCGCCGACATGAGCTGCTTTTTCTGCTGCAGGAGCATGATTTTCTCCTCAATGGTCTCTTTCGTGATCATTCGATAGGCCATCACCGGCTGAGTCTGGCCGATTCGGTGAGCACGGTCGATGGCCTGCGCTTCAACGGCCGGATTCCACCAAGGGTCGTAAAGGATGACATAACTGGCGGCGGTCAGGTTGAGGCCGCTTCCGCCCGCCTTGAGGGAAAGCAGGAAGACACAGGCGCTCTCGTCTTTCTGGAACTGTTCAACGACCTCTGCGCGGTTTTGCGTGCTTCCGGTCAGCCAGTAATAAGGGATGCTCATGTCCTGCAACCGGTCACGAATGATGTCCAGCATGGTGACGAACTGGCTGAAAAGCAGCACCTTGTGCCCTTCGGCATGCAGTTCTTCGATCAGTTCCAGCGTCGCTGTGAGCTTGGCGCTTTCATGCTTCGTGCCGGTCTTGTCCACGAGGTTCGGATGGCAGCAGATCTGGCGGAGTCGGGTCAGGGCCTGCAGGATGGCAAAACGCTTTTTCGTGAGAACTTCAAAACCGCTGGCGGTCAGCACCATTTGCTGAGCCCTGGCCAGTTCCTCCCGGTAGAGTCTTGCCTGTTCATCACTCATCGTGCACAGCATTGCCTCCTCGCTGCGGGAAGGCAGATCTTTGGCCACCTCGGATTTCGTGCGGCGAAGCATGAAAGGGCGCAGTCTGGCACTCAGGCGATCGCTGGCCTGGCCGTCTTTGCGGCGGTCAAAGTGGCGCGTGAAGTAGCGCCGGTCACCGAGGGCACCGGGTGTGGCAAAGGTCATCAGGCTCCAGAGATCAAGCAGGCGATTCTCCAGAGGCGTTCCTGTCAGCACGAGCCGGTTCTCCGACTTGAGCTGCCGCGCCGCCTTGGCGGCCTTTGAATCCGGATTCTTGATGTGCTGACCTTCGTCCAGGATCACGGCCAGCCACTTCACGGCATCGAGCACCTCAATGCAGCCACGCATCTGCGCATAGTTCATCACAAGCACATCGTAGTCCGATTGCAGGCGCCCAAGATCCAACTCCTCCTTGTCCCGCAATACCTGGACTCGCAGATCCGGCGCGGCTTTACCAAACTCTGTGGCCCACACGTCGAGCACCGATTTCGGGCACACAACGAGACAAGGCCAGGCATTCCGGAATCGCGAACGCAACCAAAGAATCCAGGTGATGCTCTGGATGGTTTTACCCAGACCCATGTCATCCGCCAGAATACCGCCAAATTTATTAAGGCTCAGGTAGGCAAGGAAATGGTAACCCTCCTCCTGATACGGTCGAAGGGTGACTCCTAGCGTGGCCGGCACCGCAGGTCGCTCATCAAGACGCGCCTGCTCCATTCGCTGGGTGATGTTCTGCCAGGCGCGCGGATTGATGATTTCCTTGCTCCCCTGCCCTGCCAGCTGACGCCAGTGCAGGCGATGTGACTCGTCGCTGTATTCGTCGAGATCGATGCCGAGCTGATCCATCAGGATCTGCTGCTCCTCGGTGAGTTCCAGCTTGACGCGCCGCCAGGTGCCGTCAGCGAGCTGCACAAATCCACCCTTCGCGGCGATCAGGCGCCTGATGTCTGCGGGCTTCAGGTCTGAATCATCGATCTCAAAGATCATCTTCAGATCAAACCAGTCGATGGTGGCCGTCTGCGACGCTTCGAGCCGGACTCGCGCGATCAGCGGGTCTGCCAGGATGCTTTGCAAGCGTGCATCAGCCGCCAATGTGACCCGCTCTGGCAATTGATGCGCCCAGGCGTTGAATTGATCGGGGAAGTTTTTGGTTAGGCGGACCCGGTAGCCTTGCTCCCCCGCATCCCAAACCGGGCGCAGTTCATTCAGCGCGGCATCTGTCAGCGCCAGCGAAGATCGGTCACGGCAAATGATGCTCCTGTCTTTCGCATCCTCCGGGTGCCGCACCGGCTCCCATCCTGCCGCGCCCAATCGCTCACGCACCCGACCGTCCGGTGCCAGCGCCTCGGCTTTAAAGACAGCAAACTCCGCACCGGTCGTCCCTGCACGCGCCACACAGCTGGCTCGCATCTCGACCACCAGCGCCTCATGCCGCACACGTCCTGCAATATGATGCGGCAAGGGCACGTCAATCTTCTCCAGAAAAGTGATGCCGTCCTGCGTTGCAAGCGCATTGAGCGGGATAACCACCGTGGACTCGATCTTCGACTCCTCAGGGAACCAGCTTGGCCCGATGAAAAGAGAATCCTCGGACAAATACAGCGTCCGCGCGCCGTGCATCAACCGCAACGGCAATGGTGCCGCAGAGCCGTCGCCTTTCACCAGAGTGAGGCGCAATTGCATCGATTCATCATCCTCCACGCCCTGCCAGCGGAGGGGCTCATCGACACGATGGAAAGGCACCTCGTCGAGTGTCACCAGGTGCTTCGTCAAAGCCGTTTGCTGAAACAATGTGCCCAGCCAGCCTCCGTGCGATTCCAGATCAAAGCGGCAGCTTTCCCCCTGGCCTGGAGTGATCTGCGACAGAACGGACAACAATAGCAGTTCCGACTCAGGGCTCATCACCAGCGCACCAATCTCCTGCGCGTCACTCAGTTCATTGAGTTCCGACCCGGTGATTGAGCGAAATTTTTCATCATCTGGAAACTTCACCTGAAGCCTTGCCTCGCCCGGTGTGATCAGCAGGCGGAATTCACATTCCCGGCGCCACGCTTTCACACTGACCGCTTCATCCTGCACCAGACGCCGGATCCTCTCACGCCAAACCGGCACAGTGCTCTCCTGCCGCCATTCACGCAGCCTGTCACGCACAGCATCCAGTTCCACAAGGCCACGCAGGAAAGACGGAATCGTCAGCGATCTTTCCGCCAGAGCCAGAGCCACGTAATCCCAAAACTCACGCAAGGTCACCGGCGGTTCCGGCCACAGCGGTAGAGGCTCGACACTTTGGATGCTCCACTTTGGATGCAACCGCACCATGTCCTGATCATAGATCTGCCCGCTCTGCTTGACCCGCTCAAAACGCTTGTCCAGCTTGCTCAGATAAGCCTCCTCATCCGCTGTGAGCTGACGCGCCAGTCTTCGTTCCACGACCACCTGAAAGGCTTCCTCAAGCACCTCCTCCTTCATCGCCGCCGGCTCGCGCGCCGCGCGCCGCTGAACCGCGACGAGAACCGCGCACAGACTGAGTTGATGCAGTGTGGCATCTTCCGTGTCCGTGTCGCCACGCCACTGCCCTTCCTCCAGAGCCCACCTTGTGTTCACTTTCACGTCATCCAGACGCACCTCCGCCAGAACTTCGTCTTCGACGATATCAAGACCACGAACTGAATCGTCATCCACAAGCCGTTCAGCCTCCTGGCGGATCAGAGGTTTAAATGCAGCGAGAAGACTTGGCAGGTGGGTGAGAAGATCAGTCATGAGACATTACCCGCACACAAAAGACTGCATGAGGGGAACTGGACGGCTTAGCACAATCCTTCCTTCCCGCCACCACTGTCTTGGAAATTAACCGCCTATTTCGGCGCGGCGGATGCCTGAATGTGGTCCTGCATCATCCGACGCCCCACTTCCCCGCACAAACCGACAAAAGTGCGCGCGGGCAGACTGAGAGCCCCTCCCTTGAGAGTCGAGACCACCCAGCGGCGCTTCAGTCTACCTTTGGGCATCGCCACGGCGACGAGTTGGCCTGCCGCAATCTCCTGACGAGCGATCCACCGGGCTGCGATGGCCACGCCGAGCCCCAGTTTGGCCAGTTCCTTCGTTGCCTCCAGGCTGCCAAGTTCGATAAAAGAACCAAGTCTCACTCCCTGCTTCAGAAAAAATTCCTGGATGAGCGTGAAATTTAAACTGTTCCGGCTGGCCACAATGAATGTCTCACTCGCTGCATCCTTCAGCTTGGGCGGGATTGATGCCCATGGATGCAAAGGAGACACCAAAAACTCCAATTCATCTTCAAAGATCGGGTGGCACTCCAAGCGGGTGGTATCCGGCGGCCTGAGGCTTACAGCCAGATCCAGCTCGCCCTTCATCAGCCGCTCAATCGTGTCGGGAGTTTCCCCGCAGACCACCTTGATCTCATAGAGGGGAAAGGACTCCTTAAACTCGCGAAATACCGTGGGCAGAATTGACTGGGCCGCTGCGGTGGTGCAGCCGATACGCAATTTCCCCCGCGGCGAGTGATCCAGGGCACCCATCGCAGCCCTGGCCTGACCCATCACTTGCAGGATCATCTCGGCATGCGGAAGCAACTCCCTGCCCGCATGTGTCAGGTGAATCGATTTCCCCTGCCTGTGAAAGAGGGAAACTCCAAGATCAGCCTCCAAGGCTTTGATGCCATGGCTGATGGCACTCTGAGTCAGATGCAGATCGCGCCCGGTCTGGGTGAAACTTCCGTTGCGGGCCAGTGAAACGAAGGCGCGAAGCTGGCGGGTATCAATGGCGTTATCCATGAATGCCATTCATACATCAGGTGAAAAACATTGCGCGCCATTTCTGAACGACTTTGGCCTGATGGCACTGCTGATGCTCATGTCCTGAGCTGTCATGACAAAGACAACTCCCTCTTCCAAGCCAGCCCTCAACGGCGTCATTCAGCCTGTGCGCATCGGATTCATTCCGCTCGCGGATTGCGCTCCGCTGCTCGTCGCAAAGGAGCAGGAATTGTTTCGCAAGCACGGCGTCAAAGTCGAACTCAGTTGTGAAGTTGGATGGGCCACCATCCGGGAGAAACTGCTCTATGGACAAATAGACGCCGCCCACGCCATCGCCGGGTTGGCGCTGGCCATGCGCCTGGGCCTGAGCTCTCCGCCTTCCCGCGTGGTGGCACCATTCGTCTTCAATCTGCACGGCAACGCCATCACACTCAGCCGTGACCTTTGGAATCGTGGTGTTCGGGATGCCGCCACCCTGAAAAAGCTCATCCGCAGTACCAGTTCAAAGCAATTCAACTTTGGCATGGTGTCACGCTATGCCTCACACAATTTCATGATCCGGCGGTGGCTGATGAGCGGCGGCATCGACCCCGATCAAGATGTCCGCCTCGTCGTTCTGCCGCCCACGCAAATGGCCGCCAATCTCGCCGCCGGCCTTATCGACGGTTACTGCGTCGGTGAACCGTGGAACTCCGTCGCTGTCGAGAGAGGGATTGGCTGGGTCGTCGCCACCAGCGAGCAACTCGCACAGGATCATCCGGAAAAAGTCCTCCTCATGAACGAGAGCTTCATTGAGCGGCACACTGATCAGGCGGGGGCGATCACCGCCGCTCTTCGTGAAGCCTGCGCTTTTTGCGATGTCAGAGACAACCGAGTCGAAGTCACACGCGTGCTGGCCAGAAGCGGCTACTTCACAGGGGAAGAGAACATCCTCAGGCAATCGCTCATCGGCCCCTTTGATCTGGGCACAGGAAAGAGTGCAGATGCCACGAACTTTCACATTTTCCACCGCCGCAATGCCAATGAACCCACCAGCGAAAGCGGACGCTGGCTTCTGAGCGAATTCATCACACACGGCCTGCTTTCGCCCTCACAGCGCGCTGAAGCCACTGAAGCTCTGCACGAATGCTGGACCTCCAGCGCCCTCATTTCCCCTGAAACAGCCGCCGCCAAGAAACCCAGTAAATCCAACAAACGCGCCACACCCGTCATCGCATGAAAACACTTGAAAAAAACATCCTCTCACGCCGCACCCTGATCCAGCGCTCCACTGCTGCTGGCCTCGGCGCGCTTCTTTCCGGCCTTCCAAAAGGCTGGGTTGGCTCCGCCTACGCAGACGACTCTCCTGAAACAGCCGATATCAAGCTCGGCATCATCGCGCTCACCGACTGTTCCAGCATCATCCTGGCTCACGAAAAAGGCCTGTTCAAAAAATTCGGCATCCATTCGACTGTCAGCAAAGGCGCAAGCTGGGCCGCGATTCGAGACTCGCTCACCAATGGCGACATTCAGGCCACGCACATGCTCCTGGGCATGCCGATTGCCAGCACGATGGGCCTCGGCGGCGCTCCAAAGAAGCCGATGATCGCGCCTTTCATTTTAAACCGGAACGGACAGGCCATCACGCTCGCCAACTCACTCAAAGGCAAGGTCGCCGCTGATCCGAAAGCGCTGAAACCCTACGTCGATGAATCCAAAGCCAAAGGCACGCCCATGACTTTTGCCATGACGTTTCCGCCGGGAACGCATGCGATGTGGATGCGGTATTACCTGGCCGCAGGCGGCATCAATCCCGGCAATGCGGCCGGTGCGGATGCCGACGTATCCCTCATCACCGTCCCGCCTCCGCAGATGGTGGCTAACATGAAGGTTGGTAAAATGGACGGTTTCTGCGTCGGTGAACCATGGAACGCCAAGGCCATCGGTGAAGAGATCGGCTTCACCTCCATCGCCACGCAGGGCATCTGGAAAGACCATCCTGAAAAAGTCTGCGCCTTCACCGAAGAGTTCGCAGCCAGGAACCCAAAGACCGTCAAAGCCGTGATGAAGGCTTTGCATGAGGCGGGCGTGTGGCTCGATCAAATGGAAAACCGGGAAGAACAGGCACGGATCGTCAGCGCCGCCACCTACATCA
>CAJCCF010000062.1 GCA_903960845.1 uncultured Verrucomicrobiota bacterium
CACCCGGACCACGATTGCCGGAGGGACGCCGGCCTTTTTTCAACTGGTAGCTCGACCTCATCTTCACCAGCGGGCTGGTGGCCACTTTGGGATCTTGATGACCTTGATTGGTGTAGATGGGGAAGCCATCCGCCGCCCAGCCGATGAGGATCATCTTCGATCCGTCCCTGCCACCGAGTGAATCAACCAGGCCACTTGGCAGGCCATGGTAATGGTAAACGCCACCCGGCTGCACATGAGCATCATTTTGATCAAGACCGAGATCGATGTGCCCGCTCTTCGCCTCGTAATTCCAGCCCAGACTCGGATCACGATTCCAAAACTCAGCCGTGCCCGCCTCAAAAGGAACGCCATTCACCGCCACACCGAAAAAGGCACGATTCGCAGGCACCGGTTTTGCCTTGGGCTTGGGCGCAAGCGTGACCCGAAACTCGTATTTCTGCTCAGAGATGGTGTTGGGATTGCCACGATTCGGGAACTGCCCCGTCGCGTGATTTGGCAGACCGTTGCTGCGGATGATCCGGTGCCCGTGTGCTTCTGTGATCGTGACCTGCGGGGCATCAAGAGCCGTCGTAACCGCGGCGATTCCAAAGCATAACAGGTTAGCCAATCCAGCTGTGTTTAAAGGGCGTGTATTCATTGCGTGTGACTGCATGAACGCACACTTCCAGCCGAAGTTGGGGTGATTTACCTTGGCTTAACAATTTTGACCGGTGCCTGAACCATGGCTTTTTATGCTGGCCGGCTGTCACTTCGTCACAAGCCTGTGAATTGCCGCACTCGAATGACGTATGAATGACCCTGATTTGCGCCTTGGTGCTTCTCTCCCTGAACAAGCAATCTGTGAACCCTCATCCTGAACATCTTTCCGCCGCAGGCCGCACGCTTCTGGACCGGCGTGGCTTTCTGTCGAGCAGCGCGTCGGCGCTGGGCTCCATCGCACTGACCAACCTGCTCGGGCTCGACGGCCTGCTCGCGGCGCGGGCACCCGTCATCGATCCCGGTCACCCGTATGCACCGAGGCAGCCGCATTTCACACCCAAGGCAAAGAATGTGGTGGTCATCTTTTGCGCCGGCGCGGTGAGCCAGCTTGAGTCGTGGGATTACAAACCTGAGCTGATCAAATGGGATAACAAACCCCTTCCCGGCGGACCCGCCGTCACCTTCCAGGGACCGGCTGGCAACCTCGCGCGTCCGCAATACGAGTTCCGCCAACGTGGAAACACCGGCAAGTGGGTCAGCGACATGATCCCGCATCTCGCGGCCCTGACGGATGACCTTGCCTTCGTGCATTCGCTCACAAGCAAATCAAACACGCACGGCCCCGCCGAGAATTTTCTCTCCACCGGCTTCGTGCTTGATGGCTTCCCGAGCCTGGGCTCATGGACGACGTATGCGCTCGGCAGTGAGAATCAAAACCTGCCTTCCTACGTCGCCATTCCCGATCCGCGCGGTGTGCCGCAAAATGGCTCGAACAACTGGGGCCCCGGTTTTTTGCCGGCCGCTTTCCAGGGCACCACGCTGAGCTCCAAAGATCCCGTGCGACACCTCACAGCTTCAGGCATCCCGCGCGCTGCCGACCAGGCCGCGCGTTCGCTTTTGCAGAAGATGAACGCCCGCCATCTCGAAGCCCATCCCGCGGACAGCAAACTCGCCGCGCGCATCGCCAGTTATGAACTCGCCGCGCGCATGCAACTCAGTGTGCCCGAGATCAGTGACCTCAGCACCGAGCCCGCTCATCTTTTGAAAATGTATGGCGCGGATGACACGCAGAATCCCGACAAGGCCGCATTCGCCAAAAACTGCATCCTCGCGCGCCGTCTCATCGAGAAAGGCGTGCGCTTCGTGCAACTCTTCAACGGTGCCTACGCCAGCGGCGGCAAACTCAACTGGGATGGTCACAACGCACTCAAGGAGCAATACGACATCCATGCTCAAATCCTCGATCAACCCGCCGCCGCGCTCATCCGCGACCTCTAGGAACGCGGCCTGCTGGAGGACACCCTCGTCGTCTGGTGCACCGAGTTTGGCCGCATGCCCTTCTTCCAAAAAGGTGCCAAAGGTCGTGATCACAATCCCGATGGGTTCACCTGCTGGATGACCGGTGCCGGCGTGAAGCCCGGCGTCAGCCATGGCGTGACGGATGAACTCGGCCAAAAAGCCGTTCAGGACATTCACCCGTTTTACGATTTCAACGCCACCATCCTGCACCTTCTCGGCCTCGATCACGAGGAGCTGACCTTTGAGCACAACGGCGTCCAGCGCCGCCTCACGAATGTGGAGGGGCATGTGATCCAAGAGATGCTGGCGTGAATTTGCAGAGAGATAATCTGGCACTCACTCCATGCGTTTCGGGATGCTGCGTGCTCGCTGCGCAGCAAGCCCTGGCCCAAAAGGCTTCCTGACCACCACCATCAATCATCACCTCTATGGCTTGGCGAAATTCCCCGCAACGCGCTGACCCATGCCATCCTGGACGAGATGCCCGCGCGTGTCGGGCCGGAGGTGGTGTATGCTGGCGGCTGCCTGCCGGGTCTGGATCGCCTGAGGCCTGCCAAATCACCACGCGCCAGACACCGTATGAAATCCCCGAGGCATGAAGTCTTGCGACCTCACGATCTTCCCACTACGATGCGTCCCATGAGCCCGCAGACCCTTGAAGTCACCCTTGACCCCACATTGAAAAAGAAGGCTACCAAAGTCCTGAACGGGCTGGGACTGGACCTGGACAGCGCGGTGCGAGTGTTTCTGACCAAGGTGGTGGCCACGCACTCCATCCCCTTTGCTTTGGCGGAAGAACCAGAGGCATACCGCTTCAATGCACGCGAGACCAAGGAAATCCTGGCGGCGAAGCGTGAGGCCCGTAAGGCGGCGAAGCTCAGTGCCCCCTTCACTACCGCAGAGTCGCTGATCAGTCACCTGCGCCAAGCACGCCCATGACGCTGCAGACGACGAGTCGGTTCGACAAAGCTTTTGCCCGACTGGCGGCGCGAGACCAGCGGCGGGTGGAAACAGCACTGACACTCTTCATGGATCAGCCCTTTCACCCCGTGCTGCGTAACCATGGACTGACAGGGAAGCTGCGCGGGCTTCGTGCCATCAGTGCCGGGTATGATCTGAGGATCGTTTATGAAGAAGAGGGCGGTCATGCGCGCGTGCTGCTGCTGAATACCGGAACCCATGATGAAGTGTATTGAATCATGCTCCCGAAAAAGATTATCAGCAACGCAGCCTGAAATTCTGGCGGACTTCCTGCACCGCCTTTCCAAACCAAAGCCGGTGTGCATGCCGTTCTTTGCAGCGCGGGAGGTGAACAGCATCACGCCTTGGAGCTGGTCTGCGTCGGAAAACAATTCAGCCTTCAACATTCGCAGGGTCTGATCCCCGGATGTTGAGCTTGCGGGAGCGGCTGAAGACCATGAAGCCATGAAGACGTATCTTTCTGAGGCTCTCGACTCCAGTGACGGGAAAGAAATGAAACCATTTTCGCTTCGTTACCCTCCCATGATCGGAAAAGCAGCACTTCTCACCTTTTTAGCCACGTCCCAGCTTCAAGCTGAGGACGCTGAGGCACTTTTCGTTCGGCGTGTGTGGCCCTTGTTTCAGGAGAAGTGTCTGGCCTGTCACGGAAAAGATGAAGCGAAGATCAAGGGTGACTTTGATATGCGCACGCTGGAGAGCACGCTGAAAGGCGGCGAGAGTGAGAAGGCAGCGCTTGTGAAAGGCAAGCCGGATGAGAGCCCGCTCTATCTCGCGACCACGCGGGAACATGACGACTGGGAGGCGATGCCACCGAAGGAGGCAGACAAGCTTTATGCAGAACAATTAACCTGGATCAAAGACTGGATCACCGCTGGTGCTCCATGGCCTGATGAGGTGAAGCGCGCAGCCATCGCGAAAACCAACGCTGCCAAATGGGGCGCCGAGGACGGCATCACTGTGCAGGTCGCAGGAGCGCTTTCGCCGGAGTGGGCCAACAGGCGCTACAAACCCGAGGCCTTGTGGGCATACCAAAGCGTTCGCAAACCCGGTATCCGAAATCCAAAGGATGAACACCCGTTGGATGCGCTGCTGGCGGTCAAGGATCCTGCGCCAGCGGCAGAAGCGCGCACCTTCATCCGCCGGGCCACGTTTGATCTCACGGGGTTGCCGCCGACACCGGAGGAGGTGGGAGCATTCGTGGATGAGACCCAGAGGACAAATGGCTCTGGTGAAACTTATTTGAAACTCATCGACCGGCTTCTGGAATCACCGCATTACGGCGAGCGCATGGCCAGGCATTGGCTGGATGTCGTGCGCTATGCGGATAGCAGCGGCTTTGCCAATGATTACGAGCGCGGCAACGCCTGGCGCTACCGCGATTATGTGGTGCGCAGCTTCAATGCGGACAAACCGTATGATCAGTTCATCAAGGAGCAGATCGCAGGTGACGAGATGAAGACCCATGATGCGGAGGCGCTTATCGCCACCGGTTTTCTGCGCATGGGACCATGGGAACTCACGGGCATGGAAGTGGCGAAGATCGCGCGGCAGCGCTTTCTCGATGATGTGACGAACAGTGTCGGTGAAACCTTCCTCGCACACTCGCTGCAGTGTGCCCGCTGCCATGATCACAAATTCGATCCGGTCCCCACGCATGACTATTATGCCATGCAGGCCTGTTTTTCGACAACACAGCTCGCCGAGCAGCCTGCGCCGTTTTTGAAGGAGGAAAACACGAGCGGCTTTGAAGAGAGAAAGTATCTCGAAACACGGCGCATCGAGCACATGGCCATGCTTAAAACGCTGGATGAAAAAATGCTCGCCAACGCGGTCGCCTGGTATGCGGAAAAGAAGCTGGACCGCACCGGTTGGGACAAGGCGGTGGCATCCGCCAGGTCATTCATCGCGCAGGGTGGTAAGACGAAAAAGAACAGCCGTGATTTCACCGGTGTCTTTGAAGTCGCCCGCAATGCGATGCAGAAACAAAATCTGCCGGAGGATCAATACCCGCCGAAACTCGTGGGCTTCCTGCCCGAGGATTACGGCAATGAGCGCGTGGCACGCAAAGGCCTGGAGCGGTTGAAATGGGAACTGGAACGCTACGAGCCTTTTGCCTTCAGCGTCTATAACGGGCGCACTCCGCAGATGGTCAACGTTTATCAGCCTCTCCGCATGCCACAGGATCGCATGACCAATGGCGAACTGGAACAGACCGCCATCCTCGGTGGTGGCGATCCTTTTTCACCGACGAAGCCGGTGAAGCCGGGAGTGCTTTCAGTTCTTGGCACCGTTGAGTTTCCTGAAGGCATCGAAGGCCGGCGCTCAGTGCTCGCGGACTGGATCGCCAGCAAGGACAACC
>CAJCCF010000063.1 GCA_903960845.1 uncultured Verrucomicrobiota bacterium
CGCGGGTCACTTTGCTGGCTGCCATAAATTTCCGGCAAGCGACGGGCCGTTTGGTACGTTTAAAATTGGTCCGACCAATCTAAAATTCATGTCCCCGATTCACCGCCGCCATTTCCTGCAGAGTTTCAGCGGAGCCGCGCTGGCCTCGCTGCTTCATCGTGATGCCGCCGCCGCGAGTCCGCTTTCGCCGAAAGGCGGGCACCACACAGCAAAGGCGAAGCGTGTCATCCAGATCTTCTGCCCGGGAGGCATGAGTCATGTGGACACTTTTGATTACAAGCCGGAGCTGATCAAGCGTGCGGGCCAACCCTTTGATCCGGATGGCAAGTTGCAGTTCTTTGCCTCCAAGCCGGGCAACTGCCAGCCGAGCTATTATCCATTCAAGCAGCATGGCGAATGCGGACGCTGGATCAGCGGATTGTTTCCCAAACTCGCCATGCACGCCGATGACATGGCCTTCATTTACTCGATGCAGAGCAAGACGGCGCTGCATGGTCCGGGCTGCTTCATGATGAACACCGGCCAGACCTTGCCCGGCTTCCCGAGCATGGGTGCATGGGTCACCTACGGTCTCGGCAGCGAGAGCGACAATCTGCCCGCCTTCGTCGTGCTGCCTGATCCGCGCGGATTGCCGCCCGGCGGGCCGATCAACTGGGGCGCCGGTTTCCTGCCGGCGGTGCATCAGGCCACCGCGCTGGACACCTCAAACAGCGAGCAGCCCATCGCCGATCTTTTCCCGCCGAAGGACTTCAGCGGCACGGGTCGCGTGCAGGATCGGCAGACGCTGGCCTTCCTGCAAAAACTCAATCGCCAGCACGCCTCACAGCGCACCGCCAACACCGAACTCGATGCCCGGATCGCCGCGTATGAAATGGCCGCGCGACTTCAGCTCAGTGCGCCCGAGGTCACCAATCTCAGCGGTGAAACCGAACTCACCAAAAAGCTATACGCCATCGATGATCCCGAGATCGGCCCCTTTGGCCGTCAGTGCCTGATGGCCCGCCGGCTCGCAGAACGCGGTGTGCGGTTCATTCAAATCTACTGCGGTGCCGAAAACACCACGGCGAAAAAAATCCGCCCGAACTGGGACAGTCACGAAGATCTCATCCGCGATCATGGCTACTGGGGAGCGGTGCTCGACACCGGCGCGAGCGCCCTGCTCGCCGACCTCAAATTGCGTGGTCTGCTTGAAGACACACTCGTCATCTGCACCACCGAATTCGGCCGGCAGCCCGCAGCGCAGGGCGCGGGCAAGGGGCGTGACCACAATGCCGGAGCATTCACCGCCTGGATGGCCGGTGGCGGCATCGCGGGTGGCGTTGGTTATGGCAGCACGGATGAGCTTGGCTTCAAAGCGGTCGAAAACATCACTCATAGTTATGAACTTCACGCCACCGCGCTTCACCTGCTCGGCATTGATCACGAAAAACTCACCTTCTACCACAACGGCCTCCAGCAGCGCCTCACTGGTCTTGAAGGACATGGCGTGATCAGGGAACTGCTGGCGTAAGCGCCTGGCTGCATCTCCGGCAGAACGGTTGAGGGCAGATGCAGCAACTCTTTCCGCCTAACTTTTTTGCCGGAATCAACTCCATGCCCTTAATCGCATGTGAGATGGGTGATGAGTGCGTGATTCGGTAGATTGCGTCCCACCCTCCGTATTCAAAAGGCCCTGCGAATTCGAATTCCTGTTGATCCATGAAACGGCACCTCTTCTATCTCCTGCTTCTCACCGGCAATCTGCACGCGCAGCTCGCCAATCAGCCGTCGCCACCTCAATGGCTGGGTGTCAGTGGAGGTTCTGCGGAAAAGCCTTCGGTCATCGAGAAGCGGTTCGATCATCAGGGATCACTTTTGAAAGCCATTCTACTCGTGGCGAGTGACACCGATGCGGTGGTGCGGGTGAATGACCGTGAACTGGGTCAGGTGCCCGCAGGGAAGGGGAAGCCGGCGGTGAGTCTGGATGTCACCTCATACATCAAGACCGGCGAGAATGTGCTGACGCTGACGGCGCGCATGCCCCGCATTGCGGCACTCATCGAATTGAATGGCGATCTCGCGCAGGTGCGCTGGATCACCAGTGATGCGAGTTGGGCCGCGCCCGGTGGCAAAGTGACCGTGCAGGAGGCTGTGGATGCTGATCCTGCGGCGAACCCGTTCGACATGAAGAAGACGTTTGATGCCTACAATTCATGGCAGCTCGCCAAGCCGGGCGCACAGAGTCAGGCCACGGATCCGGCGACCTTTACCCTGCCGCCGGGATTCAAGGCGGAGCTGATCCGCTCGGCGCAAGCCGGCGAGGATTCGTGGGTGGCGATGGCCTTTGATCCGCAGGGGCGTGTCACGCTGGCCAGGGAGAAGAAGGGGCTGCTGCGGCTCGATCCCAAAGACAAGTCCATGCGCGAGATCGAAGGCACGCTGCTGGAATGCCGTGGGCTGTTGTATGCGCACGGTGTCCTTTATGCGAATGCCAACAACAGCAAGGGCCTCTACCGGCTGCGTGATGCGGATGGCGACGGCAGCTTTGAAGACAAGCACGAACTCATGCACAGCGAAGGTGGCGTGGGACACGGGCGCAATCACATCAAGCTCGGTCCCGATGGCCGGATCTGGGTGGTGCATGGCAACAATGTGTTGCTGCCAAGTCCGCTGGCGGAGAGTTCACCGCTGCGGAATTATGCGGGCGATCAAGTGCTGCCGAATCCCTGGGATGGCAGCATGTTTGACGGTACGGTGGAACTGCCCGCCGGTCATGTGATCGCCTATGATCCCAAAGATGGCGGCATCGAACTGATCGCGGGTGGTTTGCGCAATCCTCTCGACAGCGCCTTCAATCGCGATGGCGAATTGTTCACCTTTGATGCTGACATGGAGCGGGATGTGGGCACCTCGTGGTACATGCCGACGCGCGTGCTGCATGTGGTGCCTGGAGCAGATTTTGGCTGGCGTCGCGGCACGGGGCGTTACCCGTCGTGGTATGCGGACACGCTGCCAAGTGTGGCGGACATCGGTCTTTCATCGCCCACCGGCATCTGCTTCGGCTACGGGGCCAAGTTTCCGAAGAAGTATGAAGAAGCGCTGTTCATCCTCGACTGGAGTTACGGGCGGATCATTGCCGTGCATTTGAATGAAAAGGGTGCGAGTTACACCGGGACACAGGAAACCTTTGTTTCGGGACGGCCGCTGAATGTGACGGATGTCTGCATCGGTCCGGATGGCGCCATGTGGTTCATCACTGGCGGGCGCGGCACACAGAGCGGGCTGTATCGGGTGACGTGGCAGGGACCAGTCGATCAGGAGCGTCAGGCTGGCAATCAAGAGGCCGGCGAGTTGCGGAAGATGCGGCATCAACTGGAAGCCCTGCAGCCCAAAGATGAAAAGACCGTCCAGATCGCGATCACGGCGCTGGCTCATCGCGACATCCACATCCGCCACGCGGCACGTGTGGCGCTGGAGCGGACTCCGGTGCGACTTTGGAAGCAGGAGATCCTCGGCGAGTCGAACGGATGGCCCGGAATTCTTGGTTGCCTGGCCCTGGCCAGAGTCGGGGAGAGTGCCGACCGCGCGGCCATCATCGCCAGGCTCGATTCACTCCCGTTCAAGGACCTCAGCGGGGAGCAACAACTGGCGGCCTTGCGCACGCTTAGTGTGACGCTGGCCCGGTTGGGCGATGCCACGGCAGCGGAACAAACACGCCTGCTTGCATGGCTGCAGTCGCTGTATCCCGCCGGCACACGTGAGATGAATCAGGAACTCTGCCGCCTGCTCATTCGTCTGGGTTCCACGCAAGTGCTGGCGAAGACGTTGCCTGTCCTGCGCGAAGCGACGGCGAGTGAAGACCTCATTTTCTATCCGATGCATCTCCGTTACATCAAGGACGGCTGGTCGCTGGAGTCGCGTCGTATCGTGTTCGGCGCTCTGAATCGCGCGGAGAAGCTCAACGGAGCCAGCACCTATTTCAAAAGCATTCAGGACACACGCAACGAACTGGCGGCGGCGCTGTCGTCAGATGAGCTGTCGAAACTGGCTGATGCGATCCATCCACCCAAGCCTGTCGCACTGTCTCCGCATGCCCTGCCCGGACACACGTTTCGTGTTTGGAAAATTGAAGACATGGAGCCGCGACTGGCCGAGGTCGGCAGGGGACGTTCCTTTGAGAATGGCAAAGCGGCTGCCATCGCCTCCCAGTGTGTTTTTTGTCACACGATGAGCACCGACCGGTCACTGCCGGCGGGTTTGTTCGGCCCGGAACTCGTGCAGGTGTCGGCGCGTTTTGGACGGCGCGACTTGCTCGATCACATCCTGAATCCTTCAAAGATCGTGGATGAGAAATTCCGCTTCATCACCGTCATCCGCACGGATGGCACGATTGTGGCAGGAAGCCTGGAGAGCGAGGATGATGAGCGTGTCGTTTTGAAGCCGAACCCGCTTTCACCTGAAACGGTGGAGATCGGCAAGAGCCTGATCCGCAAGCGCACGGTGTCTGAAATCTCACCCATGCCGGCTGGCCTGCTCAATGCACTGAAGGCGGAGCAAATACTGGATCTGCTGGCCTACATCGAAGCGGGTGGTGATCCGAAGAAGGTGAACTTCCAGCCCTGATCCGGTCATTCCCGGCGGATGACCGTTGCTGTCCGGGCAATTGAAGAAGGCTGGAAAACAAAACCTGTGAATCGCGAAAATCCTGCAATCCTGCTTGAAGTACAACGCTTCAAACCCGGATGGAAAAAACCGAAGCCATCATCATCAGCCGCACGCGCTACTCGGAAACAACACTGATCGTCCAGTGGTGCTGCCCTGAGCTGGGCCTGTTTCGGACGATTGCCAAAGGGGCGCTTCGTCCGAAGTCGCCTTTTGCCGGGACTCTGGATCTATTTGTGTCTGCCGAGATCCGCTTTGCACGGGCCAAGAAAGGCGATCTGCACACGCTCGCCGAGGCGCGCTGGACCAATCCGCGCCTCGGACTCCGCGAAAGCTACGGGCGCGTTCTGGCTGCGGCGTATCTGGTTAAACTCATCGCCCTGGTCGTGGAGCCTCATGCGCCGATTCGGGGTATTTATGAGCTTCTGGCCAAGGCGCTGAACTATCTCAATGATCATGATCCGGGCCGGACATTCGTGGAGCGGTTTGAGCTGAGGCTGGCCGAGGACCTGGGGCTGGTGGGTGATGGCGTGTCGGCAACGGGAGAGTCGGCTCGGGCCATCGAAGAGAGCTTTCATCGCCGCCTGCCGGTTCAGCGCCGACAGCTGCTTGAATGGATCAGCCGGCACAGCCCTGCACCAGCGAATTGATGGAAGGTTTTGCTTGATGGGTCGAGGGAAATGCCGTGAAGGTGGCAGGCTAATTAACCCCGACTATTTTCGCCGTGCCCGACAGCCAACCGAATTCCATTTCCCTGACGGAAAATCCCGCTGTTTCATTGCTGGCGCGGGGCAGGCTTGATGAAGCCATGCAGGCTGCAATGTCTTTGCTCACCACGTTGCGCCAGAATGTTCAAGAGGACGATTCTCTGTGGCCCCGGGTTTTCGTCGCGCTGCAAGTGCTCGGAGATGTGCAGCGCGAGATGAGTGATGCCGCCGGTGCGGAAGCCAGTTACAGCGAGGCGCTTGATATCGCGGAGAAGCACACCATCCCCCAGGCTCTGACCGCCCGCGTGTGCACCCGGCTCGCCACCCTGCTGGACTTCAGTCAGCGCGAGGCCCAGGCTGCCCCCTTCTATGAGCGGGCCATCACGGATTATGAATCCCTGACTCCGCCGGATGATTTCTCCGCTGCACAGATCCGCAATAATCTGGCCATGATCTACAAGGGGATGGGCAAATATGCGCTGGCCGAGCAGCACTACCTGCGCTCCCTGGAAATCCTGGAACTCAACATGGGTCGTGACTCGGAAGAGGTCGCCTCCGTCTACAACAATTTCGGCAGCCTCTACTACACCGCCGGTTTCCCGGATCAGGCCATGGAGATGTTCAGTGAGGGACTGAGCATCCGCCAGAAAATCCTGGGCCCGGACCACCCGGATGTGGCGCAATCGTTGTGCAACATGGCCACCGCCAAGCATGAGCTCGGCGAGAATGCTGATGCCCTGCTCGACTTCGAGCAAAGTCTGCGGATTCTCGAACTACACATCAAAAGCGAAGCCGCGAGCTACGAGGCTGTCGGTAGTGATTATGTCTCGCTTCTGCAGAATCTCGGTGATGAACGCAAGGCGGCCGCCTTTCAGAAGCGCATGGAGAAAGTGCTGGCCAGCGTGTGATGTTGCTTTCCTTTGGCGGGCGACCTTTCAAAATGAGCGCCATGTTCATTTCACGTTTGCTTTGCCTCCTCACGTTTCTCGTCATCGGCTGCGCCAGGCGTGATGTGCTCGTCATCGGCACGGATGCCACCTATCCACCCTTTGAGTTTGTCGATAAAAATGGCCGCATCTCCGGTGTCAGTCTGGCCATCGCCGAACAGATCGGTAAGGAGCTGGGCAAGCCTGTGGAGTTCCGCAACATGAACTTTGACGGTCTGATCCCTGCGCTGCAAAGCGGACAGATCGACCTCATCATTTCATCCCTCACCGCAAACGAGCAGCGACGGCAGTCGATTGATTTTTCGGAGCCCTATGTGAAAACAGGCCTCTCCATTCTCGCGGCTAAAGACTCGAAAGTGATGTCGGCAAGTGATCTGAAAACTGCCGGGCTGAAGCTCGCGGTACGCCTCGCGACGACAGGTGAGCAGTGGTGCCGCAAGGAACTGCCACAGGCCAAACTTGTCACGTTGGATACCGATGCCGCATGCGTGCTGGAGGTCATCAACGGCACCGTGGACGCCTGGATTTATGATCAAGTCTCGGTCATGAACTACCACGCCAAGCATCCCGACCGCACCCGCGCGCTGCTGTCTCCATTGCGTGTCGAAGTCTGGGCCGTCGGACTCAAAAAGGGGCGCGATGATTTGAAGGCCACGGTCAATGCCGCTCTGGCCCGGATGAAAAAAGAAGGTGCCTTTGCAGCTCTCGCGGATCAATACCTCTCAAAGGAACGCGACTTGATGAAAGCACAGGGCCTGCCCTTTGTGTTTGAGTGAGGCGCTTGCGCGCTCTTCGAGTCTGCATCACATGAAGGGCATGTCTGACATTGCCGCCAATCTTGAAAGTGTTCGTGAACGCATTCGCGCCGCCGCCCTTCGATCAGGCCACGATGCCGCAGCCGTGGAGTTGCTGGCTGTTTCCAAGACGCATCCCGTCGAATCAATTCAAACGGCGCTGAATGCCGGACAGTTCGTGTTTGGCGAGAACCGCGTGCAGGAGATCCTGATCAAGCAGCCGCAACTGCCGGAAAAAGTACGTTGGCACCTCATCGGGCCACTGCAATCCAACAAGGTGCGCAAGGTGTTGCCGCTGGTGGAGATGATTCATTCGGTGGATCACCTGGAGATCGCCAGGGACATCAACCGGATCGGCGGCGAACTTGGACTGCATCCGCGCGTGCTGATCGAGATCAATCTCGCTGCAGAGTCCTCGAAGCATGGCTTCACCCCGGAGAAGATTCGCGAGCAACTCGAACAGCTCTACGCGCTGGATCGCCTCTACATTCAGGGAGTGATGTGCATCCCGCCCTTTGATCCAATGCCTGAGAACACGCGCCCGTACTTTGTGAAGCTGCGGGAATTGCGCGATGAACTTGAAAAGCTGGGTGGTGCGCCTCTGCCGCAGCTTTCCATGGGCATGAGCCACGACTTTGAGGTGGCTGTCGAGGAAGGCGCCACCATCGTGCGTGTCGGCAGCGCCATCTTTGGCAGTCGCCCCAGCAAGGAGCCGACGCCTCCTGCTTGAGGACTTATACCGGCAGTTTCTGGATCGCTTCGGTCATGCGCATGGCTTGGACATTGGGCTTCACGTCATGCACCCGAACCAATCGTGCACCAAGGCTCCGCGCGTAGGACGTCAGCGCCACGGTGGGCCAGTCACGATCCTCCAGGTTATCGGATTTGACCAGGCGGGCGATCATGCTTTTTCGGGAAACCCCGATGAGCAGGGGCCTGCCATCGACCATCAGTTCCGGCAGCGCACGCATGAGGGCAACGTTATGGTCCAGGGTCTTGCCAAAACCAAAGCCAGGATCCAGGGCGATGCGTGCCGGGTCGATGCCTTCACGCTCCAAAGCACGCAGACGGTTTTCGAAGTAATGCCGCACCTCCTGAACCACATCCTCATACTGAGGCTGCTGCTGCATGGTGCCGGGCGTGCCGATCATGTGCATGATCACGAGTCCTGCATCACATCCTGCCGCGACTCGCGGCATCCCCGGATCACCGCGCAGCCCGGTCACGTCGTTGATGATGTCCGCCCCGGCATCCAGCGCGGCACGGGCCACGGCGGCTTTCATGGTATCGATGGAAATGAGCGTTTGGGTGGCTGAGCGCACGGCGCGGATCGCAGGCAGCACGCGCCGGAGTTCCTCCGCCTCATCCACGGGATCGGCACCCGGTCGCGTCGATTCCCCGCCGATGTCCAGAATGTCAGCTCCATCGGCCACCAGCTTCAAGGCATGCTCCACGGCGCGACCCGTGTCGAGAAAACGCCCGCCGTCTGAAAATGAGTCAGGGGTCACATTGACGATGCCCATCACCATGCCACGGGCACTGAGGTCATGATCCGTGCCGTGAATGCGCCAGATAAAATTCATGCCAACTCTTCAAGGCGGCGTCAGGGGATGTAAAGCACGCAACACTGGTGACGGAAACTGCCCGTCAAGGACTGAACCCCGCGCTGCGGAGCACCGGAAAAACCGCGAAAGTGCGATCGTGCAGGCACCCCTGAGAAATCCTCCATTCCGCTGTTTCCGGTCATACTCGCGGGACTGGCTGGATGTCATGCGCGCGGAGCATGAAAGACGGGGAAATATTTTTTTCATTTCCAGCCTTGCAAAGACCTGACAGAAATCTATTCTCCGACTCGCTTGTGAAAAATTTCACAAGCCCTGAAACTGACACATTATGGGTAACTTCTTTCCGCGCTGGACCAATTGGCTGCCTCTGAAGCTAGCTGTTGCGGCTGGATTCATTGTATTTGGGGTGAGCCTCGCGGTGCCCTATTATTTCACTCCGAAATACACGCGTGTGGGCTACGAGCCGACTCAGCCCGTGCCTTTCTCACACAAAGTACACGCCGGCCAGCTGCAGCTCGAC
>CAJCCF010000064.1 GCA_903960845.1 uncultured Verrucomicrobiota bacterium
CCGGTTTTCCGGACGGTCCGCCGCCGCCTAACCAAAACCGCTATTGGCGCTGCCTCGTGCTTTGGGAGTGCAATGGACTGAGCTGGGAGCGCGGTTGGATGGCGGCTTCCGGCACCCCCCGCGAACGTCAATCCCAGCCCGGAGATGTCCGGCAGGTGATCACCCTCGTGCCGCATGGTCAGCAATGGCTGCCATGTCTGGATGTGCCGGTGAAAGCCCTGGCCGAAGGTCGTACGATCAAGACCGACGTGAATGACCTGCTGGTGGCTGATGAACCGGTGAACAGCCTTTACCGCATCGAGGTGACTTCACGGCTGACGCAGGACAGCAGCAAAATCTCCAATCGCCAGCGTGCTGCCGCGCTTCTCCTGCCGGAGAATCTTTCGCCACGGGCGCGTGAGTTGGCGCAGCAGTTTAAAAAGGGGGCGAAGAGTGACGTGCAGATCGCTCAGGCGGCGGTGGAATTGCTGCGGGCGCAGGGTTTTCAATACACTCTTGAACCGGGCACCTATGAGGGGCCGCGTGCGCTCGACGAATTTCTTTTCGAGCGGCGCATTGGTTTTTGCGAGCACTTCAGCGCTGCGTTTGCCACGCTGATGCGTGCCGCCGGTGTGCCTGCCCGCATCGTGCTCGGCTACATGGGTGGTGAATGGACCGAGCGCGGTGGCTACATGATTGTGAAGCAGTCTGACGCACACGCCTGGACTGAACTATGGCTGGAGGGCACCGGTTGGACACGGGTTGACCCCACCGCCGCGCTGGTGCCCGGCCGCATGGACCTGGATCTGCGTACTCTGCTGATGGGTGGCGAGGCTGAACTGGAACGCCAGCGCAACAGCCTCTGGTGGCGGGGCATGCAGACTCTGCGGCTGTGGTGGGACAGCGTCGAGTATGACTGGTACAACACCATCATCAGTTTCGACGAAGAATCCCAGATCGCCTGGATGGCCTGGCTGGGCCTGGGTCAGGTGAGCGGGCGTACGCTGTTTCTCGCCAGTTTTGTTTTCCTTGGCCTCATGCTGACGGCTCTGGTTTTCTGGTTGCGCCGCCCTGCGCGTCATCCTGACCCTTGGGCGCGAGCCTGGCAGCGTCTTTGCCTGAAACTGGAGCGCTTGGGGATCCCCGCCCGCGCGGCAAATGAAGGCCCGCTCAACTATGCCGAACGTGCCGCTGCCGCACGTCCTGCCTTGGCTGATGAAATCAGTCGGCTCGCCGGCCTCTATGCCGTCGCACGCTACGGAGAAGAAGGCGCAGCGCTGCCCGATTTTAACCGTGCGGTCAGGCAATTGCGGTGATCCAACTCGATCAGCCGCTCAATCTCGGCGGTACTAGGAATGATTATTCCCCAGCACCGCCGAGAATTGCGACTGGCGTCCACCAACCCCCCCGGAGCGATGGAACTTCCAGAAACTTTTTTGGCAGGAACCCTGTCCTCAACCGTGAGCCGAGTGGCTTCTGGTTGGCGGATTTCCTGCAGCTTCGTTCCCTCCGACGTATCCCTCGCCACGATGATCCATTTCGATGCCCCAAAGGCAGAGCCCAGGACGAGGGTCGAAAAGATGATGTAGCGCCAAGGCATAATCGGGGGGGCGAATTAAATTGGAATTAAAAAAAGGCTATCAATTCACTCTTCGAAGATCACCTTACCATTTGGTAATGATGGTCATGACAGCCATTTTTGCTAGATGGCCCGTCATCAGCCCGTTCATGGCGCCTCTCTGCTGACCCTACTTCAAATGCGCCAAACACTCCTTTTTCTCCCCTGCTTCCTGATCTGCCTTTTCGCCCGCGCAGCTGACACGCCGCCGAATATTGTCATGATTGTCTCGGACGATCATTTATGGAGCGACTACGGTTTCATGGGGCATCCTCACATCAAGACGCCAAACCTGGACAAGCTGGCGGGTGAAAGTCTCACCTTCAGGCGCGGCTACGTTCCCAGCAGTCTGTGCTGCCCCAGCCTGGCCAGCATCATCACCGGCCTGTATCCGCATCAGCATCGAATCACCAGCAATGACCCGCCCATTCCCGCCGGGATGAAGCCGGGTGCATTTCAAGCCAGCCCGCTCTTTGAGGAGGGGCGTGAAGTGATGAGCAAGCATCTTGAAAGCGCAGGCACGCTGCCGCAGCGGCTCGCCGCCAAAGGCTATCTCAGCCTGCAAACCGGCAAGTGGTGGCTCAAGCATTTCTCACGGGGCGGTTTCACGCACGGCATGACCAAAGGCGGACGTCATGGCGACAGCGGGCTCGACATCGGGCGCAAGACCATGCAGCCCATCTATGATTTTATCGGTGAGGCGACCCAACAGCAAAAACCCTTCCTCGTCTGGTATGCGCCCATGATGCCGCATGATCCGCACACACCGCCGAAACGCCTGCTCGACAAATACATCGACAAGGCACCGACTCTCCCTGTGGCCAAGTATTGGGCCATGGTGGAATGGTTCGATGAGACCTGTGGCGCGCTCTTGAAGCATCTCGATGACAAAGGCCTGAGGGAAAACACCATCGTGGTTTATGTCTCCGACAACGGTTGGATCACGAACCCCAAGACCGGCCGCTACGCCGGGAAATCAAAGCAAAGCCAATATGACGGTGGTTTGCGCAGCCCGATCATGCTCCGCTGGCCCGCCAAAGTGCAACCAAGGATGTCAGACGAGCTTGCCACATCGCTCGATTTTGCGCCAACCCTGCTGAAAGCCGCAGGTCTGGAGCCGACGAAGGAGATGCCCGGCCTGAACCTGCTCGATGGCGCCGCCATCAGTGCCCGCAAGACGATCTACGGCGAATGTTTCACCCATAACTTCGTCGATCTCAATGTCCCGGCTTCCAGTTTGAAATGGCGCTGGATGGTCGACGGTTACACCAAGCTCATCGTGCCGAACAAGACCAACCAGCCTGATGATTCAGTCGAGCTCTACGACCTCAAAACCGACCCCTCGGAAGAGAAAAATCTGGCTGCTGACCAGGCCGCCAAAGTTAACGGGATGATGGCGAAACTGGATGCCTGGTGGAAGCCTTGAAATCTGTCACGGCTGGTCCGTTTCAGCGCCCAGATGGCCATTGCGGAAGAGCCATGAGGCGGATTGATAGAGAGAGATGGCGTCTTCGAGCTGGGGCTTTAATGCGCCTGTTCGATCGAGCGTGATGTTGCCCGCCTTGAGATCGATTTTGCCGAGCGTGGACTCCTGCTTGGGCTTGAGCATGGCAAAGTTGCCCTGGGTGATGTAGGCGATCTTTTGGTAGTTCGACACGAAGATGCGCTCGCGCTCCGGTGTGTAGCCGGGGGAAAAGACGTCCTGCCCGAAATTGCGCGTGGTGTAGCTCCAGTTCATCATGCCCAGCAAGGTCGGCACCATGTCGATCTGGCTGCACAGGCGGTCATAGACGCGCGGCTGGATGAGTTGCGGATTCCAAATGATGCAGGGGATGTGATACTTGGTCACGTCCAGTTCCACCTTGCCGGCACTGCCGTGGCAGTGATCGGCCACGACGACAAAGATGGTGTTGGCGAACCAGGGCTTTGATTTTGCCTTCTCCAGGAAGTCGCCGATGCACCAGTCCGTGTATTTGACGGCGGCGTCACGACTGCCCTGCGGCAGGTCGATGCGGTTGGCGGGGAAGGTGAAGGGCCGGTGATTGGAAACCGTCATCACATGCATGAAGAAGGGTTTGTTGGCGCCATGATTGGCATCGGCCTCCCTGGTGGCCCAGGTGAAGAGATCCTCATCCGCCACTCCCCAGGCATTCTGGAAGGTGATGTCCTGCTTGGTCTTCGAACCGCGATCAATCACGCGGTATTGGTTGCGTGAGAAGTAGGTGTTCATGTTGTCGAACATGGCGTCACCCCCATACAGGTAGCTCGTGTCATAACCACGTTTGCGGAAAACGGATCCCGCCGTGAAGAGGTTCGTGTTCTTCGGGCGCCAGACGATCGACTGGCCCGGAGTGGGCGGAACGCTCAGTGTCAGGGCTTCCAGTCCGCGCACGGTACGGGTGCCAGTGGCGTAGAGATTGGTGAAGAGGATGCCCTCATCCGCGAGACGGTCCAGGTTCGGCGTCAGGTAGGACCTCATCTTGAAGTTCACCTTGAAGTGGCTCATGAACGCCGCGCTGAGGCTCTCCACCGAAATGAAGACCACATTGTGCTTCTTCTCCGGCCCTTCGTGCTTGATGACACGGCGCAGATCGCGCGGGTCGGCGCTGGCGGGAGGCGTGTCGCTCAGTGTCAGCAGTTGCTTGGCTCGGGCGAGCGCCTTGCCGATGTCCTGCTTGAGGTAAAAGCGCTCGTAGTCGATTTCGCTTTCCCAGAACGCGGCGCAGAAGGCGTAGTGCCCGTCCTTGGCCAGTTCACGATTAAACTCGTCGCTGAAACGCGGCAGTTGTGACTGCGAGAAGACGTTGGAAATCACCACCACAATGACGGCGATGCCCACGGTGGGGACGATGCGCATCTTCCATGCCGCATCACCTTCGCAGACCCAGCGCACGGCGCCGATCTTCCAAGCAAGCCGCATGACACCCATGCCCGCCAGCGCCAGTCCGGCGTAGATGAGCGGCATCGGGTAGGATTGCTGGATGTTGTCGATCACCTCCTGCGTGAAAACGAGGTAGTCAACCGCGATGAAGTTGAACCGCACCTGGAACTCGTCCCAGAAGAACCACTCCGAGACGCTGACAAAGATAAACACCACCGTGTAGAGAAACAGAAGCACCGTCACCACCCAGCGCGCGGCTTTGCTGCGCCACAGGGCGACTGGCAGCAGCAGCGTGAGCAGGAACCACGGCACCACCGAGTAGAAGGCCGCCAAAACATCAAACCAAAAACCCCAGACAAAAGAGCTGACCAGCGTGACATCCCAGGCGGCATCATGACGCGCCTGAAGCAGCAGTGCCACACGGGTGATCAGCGCAATGCTGAGAAACAGCACAAAAATGGCCGCCGCACCTCTGCCGAGAACAGAACGAGGCATCAGGCGCTGAAGGAAGGATTTGTTGCTGGTCGGCGAATCAGTGGAGGCGGGCATAGAGCGGTCAAAAAAATCGGTATTGGAGCTGTGGCAGCATGAACAGGGCTCATCGAAAAGCGAACAAGAGATGGGGCGCCAGGGTGAAAATTATGTCATGCTTCTTCCGGAATCGGGAGCGTGAAGGAAGCCGGAAGACTCAAGGAGTTGAGTTTTGAATCACTCAGCTCTCAACTCCTGCGCCAAGCTTTCGGGTGAGAAGACCGGACAGGGAAGGAAACCACTTGGAAAGCTGGATGGAAAAGCTGTCCGCACGGCTGGGTGACTGGAATGGGAGCCCTGAATCTCCTGTCTGCTCGATCAGCCGCGGCTGCGCTCCAGCAGGTTCATCATGAGATAGGAAAGGATGATGGCCATTTCTTCTCCTTCTTCGATGTCACCGAGTCTTTCGAGCAGGAAACGGCCCTCGAAGAACGCGGCTTCTTTGGTTAGGCGCATGACGGGGGTTCCGTTGGAGCGGGTGGCAAGGTATTTGGGATGAAGGAATAAACCTGTGAAGAGGCCGATGATGGGGAGGCCGCCCAAAAGGCCATCGAGAAGTTTGGCCATGGGGTTTTCTTCCCGGATGGAGAAAAGGGGCATGGTGGAGCTGGTGCCGAACACGTCGTAATGTGCGCTCCAGAGGCTGCGCATCCCCCGGCGGCCCATGGAGCCGATCACGTTGCCCGAGGCATCACGGAAGGTGTAGCGGGCGGACCAGTCGATGATCCGGTCGGCAGTGATCGTGCTGTGCATCTGCTGGCGGGTTTCGTCGGTGTGGACCTCGACATTTTCGCGCAGGCGGAAAAGCTTTTGCTTCACGTAACAGACGGTTTTGCCTGCGGCGTCCTCGACATAGATCTGCGGTGAAAAGGCAAGGAGCTTGAAGCGAAAGGTGAGCGGGTAGTTCATGAGGCGGCGCAGGATGAACGATTTCCGCGCTGAAACACACATATTTTTCGCCATCCGGCGTTAAGCCGTTGTCAATGGCTTCCCCTATGTCCGCCGCCTTCAATTGGAAACAGTGCTTCGACCAGATCGCTCCGAATCTGGTGCTGTATGCGCGTCAGCTCACGCCGAGTGCGGCGGATGCTGAGGATGTGGTGCAGATGGCCTTTGTGCGCTGGTGGCGGCGCTTTCCGGACGGTGACACGGAGAATGTGCCGCTGCTGTATGCGGCTGTGCGCACCATCGCCCTGGACCTGCGGCGCAGCGACACCCGGCGGGCAAAGCGCGAGCTGGCATCCGAGATCACGCTGGAGCATGAGAATGCGCCGGTCTTTGATCCGTCGCCTGAGACCAAGGAAGCGGCGGTCATCGTCACGGCAGCGCTCTCCAAATTGCCTGAGGAGCAGAGGGAAGTGGTGGTGCTCAAGCTCTGGGGCGGGCTGAAATTTCAGGAGATTGCCACATCCCTGGGCATCTCCATCAACACAGTGGCCGGGCGCTACCGTTACGCTCTCAATGCGCTGCAAAAGCAGCTTGCCCCGATGAAGGATGATCTCGTCATGCAGACGAACCGTCCGCCTGTGAATCTGCTGAATTTTAACACTGCCAAGGAGGCCCTGCCATGAACGACCACGACATTGAATCACTGCTGACATCCCTTTCCCCCGCACGTCCCAGCGCCGCGCTGGCGCAGAGCGTGGACCGCGAACTGGAGTCGGATCTGAGCTGGGCGCGCGCACCCGGACGGAGGTCTCCGCGCTGGTTGCCGCCGGTGCTCTGGAGTTCGATGGGCGCGGCGGCGGCGGTGCTGCTGATGTCCGCCATTCCTGCACTGATGGTTAGTCCCGGCGGAGCGCCTGCAACTCAGACCTCCTCCGTGATGCCGGTGAGCACGATCCGTGAGGTGGTGGACGCGCAGGATGAGGGCATCCGCTACAACGACATTTCCCGTCTGCCTGAACAGCATGTGAAGCTCGTCTCCATGGAGCGTCATGCATGGATCGATCCGCGTGACGGCGCGCGCATCACGGTGGAGATGCCGCGCGAGGACAGCGTGGTGCTGCCTGTCTCTTTTCAATGAACCCAACCCCCCGCCAAAATGAAAACACAAACCACTGTTCTTCTGCTGATGTCCGGGCTGCTGGCTCTGCTGAATGTGCCAGCTTCCGCCCAGGAAAACCCCGCCCCACCGGCACCGCCCGAGGAGGCAAATCGCCCCGGCTCGCCCGCCAATCCTGAGCATCCGCGCCCACCCGAGGAAAAGCCCACGGCGTACCTCGGCGTGCTGACGCAAATGGTGAGTCAGGAACTGCGTTCGCAGTTTGGTCTGGCGAATGGTTTCGGCCTGCTGGTGACGGAAGTCATGCCGGACTCGCCAGCCAAAGAGGCTGGGCTGAAGGAGCATGACATTCTGGTGACTTTTGAGGATCAGAAGCTGGTGAACATGGAGCAGCTTCAGACACTGGTGCGCGCCAGAAAAAAAGGCGATCAGGTCACGCTTTCGGTGATCAGCGGCGGTCAGCAAAAGCAGGTCACGGTCAAGATTGGCGAACGGATGATGGCGCTGCATCAGGAGCGTGCACACGGTTTCATGCCAGGCTTCCCGGGTATGCCTGGCGGCAGTCAATGGGGCAACTCGGACCAATGGCGCAACTCCACGGAGGAGTTTCAGCGCCGGATGCGCGAGTATCAGGAACGTGTGCAGGAATGGGGTCGTGGCGGACATCGCGGCTCCATGCCGCAGCCACCGATGTTTGATGGCCCCGGCCGCCGCGACGGAGAACATAGCCAGCGTGAAGGCAGTATCCGGCGCTATGGTCAGCCCGACGCGCCCAAGGAAAACCGGCAGCGCTCAGAGCAAAGCGAATCCCACGAGAGCGCGAACATCACCCGCAGTGACGACTCCGGCATTTACAGTCTCCGTCGTAACGATGGCCGTCAGGTTTTCACCGTGAAACCCAAGGATGGCGAGGAGAAGAGCTGGCCCGTGAACAACGATGCTGAACGCGCCGCCGTGCCGGAGATGTATCGCGGCAAACTGCGCGAGATGGACGAGATCAGCAGCAATATTCCACGGGATGAAAGCCCTCAAAGCAGCGGCCGCCGTCCCACCGCGCCGCGCGAGGGCACGGTCACGCCGCCGCCCGCCAAGCGCCCTGACGGGGCCTAGAACAGCGTTTGAAGTTTGAACTTAAATCCAGGTTTCAAGTAAGGTGAGGTATGCAGTGTTCACCAATCGTTGGCCTTCACGCCGTGAAACTTTGAACCTGAAACTTGAAACAGGATTCCAGGTTGAATGAAGAGGCATGGGGTGATGAGCCGCATGCCTCTTTGCTTGTCAGCATCAGAAGCCTGCTCCATGACACGAGTGATGAGTTTCAATGATCCCGGGTTTCTTTTTTCCAACCGTCCCACTGACCGCGAGCGTGATGCCGAACGGGCGGTTTGGGAGAGGCGGCGGATGGTCGCGCAGAGCTGCTACAGGCAGGCGACATGGCTCGTGGTTTTGACCATGGCTTTTGTAGCCCTGCCGACGGGTTTGGAGAAATGGCGCTGGCAGGTCGTTGGCGGCGCTGCGGTGGCGATCACGATTCTGGGTTTGATCATGATGGTGAAGGGCGCGGTGAAAAACGGACTGCTTGGCCTGCTGTTTGCCTGGGGTATCCTCCCGGGCTGGGTCTATGCCGCCCCGGGCGTCATTCAAGTCGCGCGGGAGCAGTGTCAGATCATTGCCAAAGAGTGGGAGCGCGTGCTGTAGATTTCCAATCGCAGCAGGCAGGGCAGATGGTCCCCCATCTGCCGTCACTGGGGGTAAGTCTGAAGGTGAGCCAATCCATACGGATTACCATGCCATCAGGGCTGCTCGAAGTCCCAGGAAGGGCGCTTCCGTTGAGCTGCATGTCCCAAGTGAGTGCAGTCGGCATGGTGCGGATGAAAATAAACACGATTCGTTAGGTCATTCCAATTCCCCGCCGCGATTGAATTGTCGCGGGCGTGGGCGGCGGCTCAAGTCGGTGCGCTGTCACTGGCATCTTGCCAGCCCTGAAACCCGGCTTAATGTTTGCCCATGTCCACCATCACTATTCCCCTGCCTGACGAGGACTTTCAGTTCCTGAGCGACTGGACACAGCAGCAGGGAACGACCGTTGCCGAGTTCTTTGCGCGTGAGGTGCGCAATCTGCGGCAACATTTGCAAGCGCCGCTGCATCCCGATTTGAAACGCGCCACAGGTATCCTTGTCCCGGACCTTGAGGGAGAATCAGCGCATCTGGATCACTTGGACCGCAAGCACGCATGATCATCGCGGTGGACATCAATGTCCTGCTGGACGTTTTCCAGAACCGCCAGCCGCACTACGCCGCTTCGGCCGGTGTCATGAATCTGGTCATGCAGGGCACATTGAAGGGCGTCTGCCCATCCCATGCCTTGACCACTCTCTATTATCTCGCCCGCCGACATGGCACTCAGGCAGATGCTGAATCAGCCATCGACAGCGTATTGCAGCATTTTGAAATCGTGTCACTCGATCACGCTGGCTGGCAGACCGTGCGTCATCTGCCTTTCGCCGACTTTGAAGATGCGGCTGTTTCAGTGACGGCGGCAAAAGCCAATGCTGCTTTCATCATCACGCGCAATGAGGCGGACTTTGCCCAGTCTTCGGTGCCAGCCATCGCTCCTTCCGCTTTTCTCGGACGCTTCGCCGTGGCTCCGTCATCCACACCCTGAGAAACCTTCAGCCCACCTCAGGCCTGTATTGGGAGCGTCCCATGAAAGGGCGCTTCCGAAAGAAAGTGCGGCCGACGGAACATACGGAAGACACAGAATGGCCACCACTTGCCATTTTGATGGCACTCACCATTTGGGTCAATGAACCCGGAAGACTCAAGGGGTTGAGTTTGAATCACTCGGCTCGCAAACATGAGCTCTCAACTCCGGTTTTAAGTTGAATTGTCGCGGGTGTGGACGGCGGCCTTGAGTGCTTTGATGAATGCTTGCCACAGTGATCGAAAAAGCACCTGCTCCGCCACATCGTCATGACTCGCTGAGCACTTTTTTGCCGGGCATCTTTCCCGCTGGTGGAGCATCGGATCAGGTGTGTGAGTTCACGCTCGATCAGCCTTTGCATGGGCGGAGGCGAGTGTGAAATCAGCGGCAAGTAAGAAAATCCTTGCCCGGGAACAGGCAATTCTGGTAAACCACCATCTGTCGACACACCTCTGGTTTAGACAGAGGCTGTGCTGGCATCATCAGGAATAGTCATCGTATCACGCGCTCATGCCACAGCCATTACGTTGGAATTCAGTGAATCCACAGACCGGTGAACCACTTCGGTGGGATAGCCCAGGTCTGGTTTGGAATGGTAACTGGCCAGAGCCCGCCCAACCAGCAGCGCCGAAAAAGCGCAGTAAACCCAAACTACCAGCACCCGCCAACCTACCCGCCATGAGTGAGTCCTACCAATACATCACCCGCCCCACCTCTGTGGGGGATGCCACCACCACCCAGGCCGTTTATCGCGGCACCAAGACCAAAGACGATCTCGTCGCCGAGATCACCGCCCGCCTGGCCACACCCACCCCGACGATCGATGCCGTCCTTTGCTGTTTCAGCGAGATCGTCATCGACTGGGCCACCCAGGGCTGGAAGATCGCCCCCTGCCACGACCTCATCGGCTACCGCCTCACCACCGGTGGCAGCACCCCCACCGGCGCGCCTGAGGACTGGGACTTCGACAGCATGAACATCGACCTCAACTGCCACTGGGGAGCCGCTGGAGAGGCCCGCAGCCGCGCCCTCTTCACCTCCGAGAAAGTCGGTGAGCAGAGCCGCAGCGCCCCCGTCTTTGTCGAAGTCTATGACAGCGAAACCAAGGAGGCCAACCACTACGAAGCCCTCAAAGGCCTGTGCATGCGTTTCAGCAACAACAAGTTCGACTTCAATCCCACCGCCGCCTGCAAAGCCCGCTTCCGCAAAGCTGATGGCACCTTTGTGGATGCCGCCGGCTATCCCTTCATCAAAGGCAAAACCGTCGTCTGCACCCCGCCCAGCGGCCTCACCGGCACCGTCCATGTCGAAGTCACCGCCCTAATCAACGGCGCCCTCCGCACCAGTGAGTATCCCTTCCCGCTGACCTGATCCACCACACCTCACCCCAGCCCTCTCCTCTCCGAGGAGAGGGAGCCAGCAC